>CAJCIM010000114.1 GCA_903970395.1 Acidobacteriaceae bacterium | reverse complement strand
CCCGCGAGAAATCCGCGGACCGTGAATCCAGGTCGGTCACAACAAACACGGTGGCGCCTGTGGAATGGAGGGCTCCCGGATCCGTCCGGCCCGCAGAATAGCCACCGTTATGCCTGCCCGCATACCTATAGAACGCAGCGGAGCGCCGAGAAGATCACGGTGGCGCCCGATGGGCCTGGCACCTCCGGTGTACGCGCGGGTCAATTCAGCTCCTACAGAACCAGATAGGCGATGGATACGACGCTGGACGAGCGATTCAGTCACAGCGTTCATCCCGGTCCGCTGTCCGGACTCACCCTTCCGGCAGAGAAGATTATGCAGATCCAGTGCAACCTCGGATGTGAGGTTCGTCGCCTGACTCCCGCTCCAACCCCCTGCAGAGACTGGATCAGCAGGAAACCTGCAATTCAAATGAGGGCCTCGGCCCTCGGGCGGGCTCGCTAGCGCAGGGTCATGGCGCGGGCGGGCTGAGCCTCTCGCGCTGAGATCGTGGCACCGCTAGGCGCTGAGGCCCTGACCGTCAGGACCGGCGCGGGCATCTCACTGGCGGTCCGGCTGGGCGCTCCGGCCAGACCCGGGGTCCGCTGATCGGCGGCCCAGAACCAGGCCGCACTCGAGATGCGGTGAGCCGCAAAGCCGATCAGAGCGTGCAGGCCGGCGAAGGCCTGGCGGGGGGTGGGGTACTGCATCTTCAGTGTCGTCATGTCCTCTGAGACCCCTATCGGTCAGCCGGCCGGGAACCTTTACACCTACGCGAATCCCTCTGCGTACTACTTTATAGAGTAATGGCGGAGGACGCAAGCCGGACGCCTGAGATGGCGCGTGGCGCGTGGTGAGCGGGGTCAGCGCGCGGTGGTGAGGACGTCGAGCAGGTAGCTGCCATAGCCGCTCTTGAGCAGCGGCTGGGCGAGGTCGTGCAGCTCCTGGTCCGTCAGCCACCCGTTGCGCCAGGCGACCTCCTCGGGGGCGCCGATCTTGGTGGCCTGGCGGGCCTCGATGGCGCGCACGTAGTTGGAGGCGTCGTTGAGGTCTGACACCGTGCCGGTGTCGAGCCAGGCCGCTCCGCGGGGCAGCACCTCGACCGACAGGGTGCCCGCCTCAAGGTAGATCCGGTTGAGGTCGGTGATCTCGAGCTCCCCGCGGGCACTGGGCTTGAGTGTGCGGGCGTGCTCGACGACCGAGGCGTCATAGAAGTAAAGACCCGGCACGGCATACGGGCTGCGCGGCTGGGCGGGCTTCTCCTCCAGCGAGATCGCACGGAAGTCACGGTCGAACTCCACGACGCCGTAGGCGGTGGGGTCAGACACCCGGTATCCGAACACGGCCGCGCCGACGAGCTCCTCAAACCGGCGCAGACGCATCCCAAGGCCGGCGCCGTAGAACAGGTTGTCGCCGAGGATCAGCCCGACGTGCTCAGAGCCGATGTGATCAGCCCCGATGGTGAAGGCCTGGGCGAGGCCGTCGGGTGAGGGCTGAATGGCGTAGCTGAGGTTGATGCCCCACTGCGAGCCATCGCCGAGGAGCTCTTCGAAGCGCGGTGTGTCGCGTGGCGTAGAGATGACGAGGATGTCGCGGATGCCCGCCAGCAGCAGCGCCGAGAGCGGGTAGTAGATCATTGGCTTGTCGTAGATGGGCAGCAGTTGCTTGCTGATGGACTGAGTGACGGGGTGAAGGCGTGTGCCGGAGCCGCCGGCGAGGATGATGCCCTTCATCGTGCAGCTCCTGTCTGAGCGTGTTCTGTGCGGTCCTCGTAGTTGGCCGTCATCCACTGCTGATAGCTGCCGCTGGTGACGCCTTCGACCCACTCCTTGTTGGAGAGGTACCACTCGACGGTCTTGCGTAGGCCGGTTTCGAAGGTCTCTTCGGGCTTCCAACCGATCTCGCGCTCGATCTTGGTGGCATCGATGGCATAGCGGCGGTCGTGGCCGGGACGATCTTTAACGGAGGTGATCAGCTGCGCGTGCGGCTTGTACGGCGAGTCGGGGACAAGCTCATCGAGCAGAGCGCAGAGCGTGTGTACGACTTCGCGGTTGCTGCGTTGATTGCAGCCACCTACGTTGTAGGTCTCGCCGACCTTACCCTTTTCGAGCACGGCAGCGATAGCCTTGCAGTGGTCGAGGACGAAGAGCCAGTCGCGTACCTGGAGACCATCGCCGTAGATAGGCAACGGCTTGCCGGCGAGGGCGTGCGTGATCATGAGCGGGATCAGCTTCTCGGGGAACTGATACGGGCCGTAGTTGTTGGAGCAGTTGGTGACGAGCACCGGAAGTTTGTAGGTGTGCACCCAGGCGCGAGCGAGGAAGTCCGAGGCAGCCTTGGAGGCTGCGTATGGGCTGTTGGGTGCGTAGGGCGTGGTCTCGGAGAAGGCGGGGTCGCCGGGCTCAAGTGTGCCGTAGACCTCGTCTGTGGAGACGTGAAGGAAGCGAAAGTTCGTCTGGTCTTCTTCGGAGAGCGTGGCCATGTAGTTGCGCGCGGCCTGCAGGAGCGTGAAGGTGCCGTCGATGTTGGTCTTGAGGAAGGCCTCAGGACCAAGGATGGAGCGGTCGACGTGGCTTTCCGCGGCGAAGTGAACGATGGCGCGCGGTTGGTGGTCGGTGAGGACCTTCGCGATGAGTTCAGCGTCGCAGATGTCGCCGTGCACGAAGGTGTAGTCCGGGTCGTCCTGTACGGAGGCGAGGGTCTGCGGATTGCCTGCGTAGGTGAGCTTGTCGAGGTTGACGAGAGGCCCGAGACGCTGTCCGAGCCAGTGGAGGACGAAGTTGCCGCCGATGAAGCCTGCTCCACCGGTTACCAAAATGCCGTTCATCATGCGCTCCAACTCTGCTAGAGATCCGGTGCAAGACTAAAAGAGAAGGCAACGCCGTCTACGCAGTTTGATGCGCCCTGGCCTTGACCGTTCCTTCTATAGTAGTAGGCCGAGCGGGTGGAGACCATCATCAGGAGGTTAGGATGCGGTAAGGCGAGGGATTTGGTTTACTAGAGGTATGCAGATTGTCGATACGCCCCTCCTTGATGTGAAGTTAGTTCGCCCCACCAAACATGGGGACGAACGCGGCTGGTTTGCCGAGGTGTTCAACGCAAAGAGTTTTGCGGCTGCGGGGCTGCCGAACCATTTTGTGCAGGATAACCAGTCATTTTCTCGGCGTGGCGTGCTGCGCGGGTTGCATTATCAACTGGGCGAGCAGCAGGGAAAGCTGGTGCGCGTGCTGGATGGACACATCTGGGACGTAGCGGTTGATCTGCGGCCGGGATCGCCGGATTTCGGCAAGTGGGCGGGATTCGACCTACGTGCGGAAGATATCGAGTTTTTGTGGATTCCTGAAGGGTTTGGACACGGGTTCGTTGTGCTGTCCGAGACGGCGAATGTGCTGTATAAGACGACGGATTTCTATTCCCCGAAGGGTGAGCGGTGCGTGCGCTGGGATGATCCAACGCTGAAGATTGCGTGGCCGCTGGAGGGAATTGGGACGCCTTCGGTTTCGGCGAAGGATGCGGTGGGAAGCCTATTCAGCGATGCTGAACTGCCACCACCATACCAGGGGGAAGAGCTAGAACTGAAGGCGTAATCGCAAACACAAATCGGCACCTTGGTTGAAGGTGCCGATTGAGCCTTTGGTTTTGGTGGGGCTTATGGTGCTTTCGCGGCAAGGCCGCGCAGTGTGGGGAACCAGGTGAACTGGAAAGAGACCGTCGTGTCCTTGTTGAGGCCGTTGCCGGGGAAGTAGATGGGCGCCTTCCAGCCTTCGTACTGGAGCCAAGCATTCATCTCGATGTCCTTGCGTAGGCGCTTGACGACAGCGACGGTGAACTGGTTCTGTGTTGTGCCGCCGGGGATGAAGTCCTTGGGGGTCTTTTTGTTCAGATATTCGAGCTGAATCCACTCGTTGGGTGAGAGGTGATAGGTGAGCCATGCCTGGCCACCCTTGGCTTCACGACCGATTTGGTCCCCTAGAATGAAGCCCTTGTTCGTGTATCCCTGGACCTGGATGGTTTCGTAGTAATTGAACAAGCCACGGAGGCTGCGCAGGGTGGACGTGTCTGTGCTGGCGGCTTCGACGCGGAAGTCGAGCTTAGGCAGGCGAGGGAACTGAGAGATATAGACTCCGGGACGGTAGGCGGCACGGCGTGGGGCGCTGGGCGGCGTGACGTCGTCGTGCACGATGGAGTCGGTGTAGAGAGTGACGTAGTGGCTGAGGAAGGGAAGACGCCAGCTGAAGTTGAAGTCGCTGAACCGGGCTCCGGGGTCCTGCGGCGAACTCTTGACGGAGGGATTTGCAGCGGTATCGTTCAGGTTGAAGAAGCTGTGGAGGAAGGTGTGCAGCGTTACAGGCTCATGCCCCTCACCACCCCAGATGACACTGCGCTGGAAGGCAATCCGCACGTTCGGCGTTGGGGCAAAGCTGACCTGTTCCGAATGGATCCAAGGCGAGTTTGGATCGGTGTGGCCTTTGAGGGAGCCCACGAAGAAGTCATAGCGGAACGGACCGACGAGGTCAGAGAGGAGGGGAATGTGAAGCGGATCGACGCGGTTGATGCGAAACGAGTAAATGTCCTGCGCGTTGTTGCTCCAGGACATGGCTCCGCCGGCAGCCGGCCCCTCCCATGCGTCAGATTTGCCGCCGGAGATCTCATGTCCGAAGGCATGGACGGACACGGTAGCTTCCTGCAGGGCAAAGGTGTCGGTGGAGGCAACGGGGCCGGTAGGGATGGTGGCCTGATGAAGGTTGTAGCCGGAGAAGGGGACGGTGTCGATGGCAGAGAGTTGGGCCGATAGCGCCTGAGAGTAGCCGTTGCCCGAAGGCGCATGCTGATACTCGCCACGGACGTAGAGCGAGAAGATGCCAAGCTCGTTGACGCTGGAGAAGCCGGTGATGTTGTTGAAGCCGGGCTCGTAGGGGCGGCCGTAGTCATTGGCGATGGTCTGTCCGAGGTGGTAGCTGTCGCGAAGAGTCTGGCCGTCGATGCCCATGACGCGTGTGTAGACGGTGTCGACTCCGTAGACCGTGCCGCGGACTCGGCCGGGGGCTGGCATTTCGGCGGCTAGATAGTTCTGCAGAGACGCGAGGATGCCTTCGGCCTCTTCGTTGCCGTCGGCCATGATTGAATCCTGGGCGGCATTGATGACGTGCAGCAAGCTGCGGCGCGTGTAAGGGCGCATGCCGATGAAGGCCGTATCGGCGTAGCCAAGGGAGTAGAGACGCAGCACGAGCGGATAGACGAAACTGTCGACCGGAATGTAGGTGGAGCCGAGTGGGTCGGATGCTCCGACGGGGTCTTCGCTGGGCTTCTCGTAGTCAAAGAACGAGTGCGCTGGGAGATCGCTTGGGATAGGGTAGGCCCTGGGTTCAGGACCAAAAGGAAGGGGCTTCTGATGAGGCGCGCTACCGTCTGGAATGGGGCGCGGCTGGATAGGTGGTCCCTGCGGGATCGGCTTGGCCTGCTGCGTGTCCTGAGCGAGGGGCAAGGGCGCGGTCGATTGTGCAATCAGGGACGGGGCGATCAGGGCCGACGAGGCGATGAAGCAAAGCGCCACTGCGTGGACCGGTCGCGATACGTTCGCGGGCCGCGCTGCAGAGTGTTTGGGGCGCTTATACGAGAGTGTTGAGTGCAAGTAAAAACCTCTTGTTTAGTCGTGTGTGATCCCAGGAGATTCGATAGAGAGACAATGCCCTCTGACTATCGTACTCGTGCCAAAGTCAATCAGTGCAGAGTGCGATGGAGCGCTGATAGCTGACGAGGTTGGATTCGTCGTAGGGCCCCTGGCGTTGTCCCTTGATCCAAAGAAGATGAGTCGCCGAGTGCGCGCTAACAGACGCTAACAGAGATTCGGCGGTGACATACGTCACGCAGTGAAGTGTAACGGCCACACGGAGCTTCTGCATACGTGGGTGTGCCGGGCGGCCACCGTGGGTCGATGACGCATCAAAGGCATCAGATACAATTTAGGGATTAGATAGGGAGTCAACAAGTTATGAAAAAGGCCCTGATCACCGGCGTTACCGGTCAGGATGGCGCGTATCTGGCGGAGTTCCTGCTTGCTAAAGGTTATGAAGTCCATGGGATCAAGCGTCGGTCATCTCTGTTCAATACGGCCCGCATCGACCATATCTACGAAGATCCTCATAATCCCAACCCGCACTTCATTTTGCACTATGGGGACATGACGGACTCATCGTCGTTGATCCATATCGTGCAGAAGGTTCAGCCGGACGAGATCTACAATCTCGCGGCGCAGTCGCATGTAGCCGTGTCCTTTGAAGAGCCGGAGTATACGGCGAACTCCGATGCGCTGGGTGTGCTGCGATTGCTCGAGGCGATTCGCATTCTTGGCCTTGAGAAGAAGACGAAGTTTTATCAGGCGTCCACCTCCGAGTTGTACGGCTTGGTGCAGGAGATTCCGCAGAGGGAGACGACGCCGTTTTATCCGCGTTCTCCTTATGCTGTGGCGAAGCTATATGGCTACTGGATCGTGGTGAACTACCGCGAGGCCTATGGCATCTTTGCCTGCAACGGCGTCCTGTTCAACCATGAGTCTCCGCTGCGCGGCGAGACGTTCGTGACACGCAAAATCACACGCGGACTGGCGCGGATCAAGGTTGGTTTGCAGAAGCAGCTATTCATGGGAAACCTGGACGCCAAGCGCGACTGGGGACATGCTCGCGACTACATCGAGATGCAGTGGCTGATGCTGCAGCAGGAGAAGCCTCAGGACTTTGTGATCGCGACGGGCAAGCAATATTCGGTGCGCGAGTTCATCCAGCGTTGTGCTGACCGCCTGGAGATGAAGTTGACGTGGATCGGGTCTGGCGTGGACGAGCGCGCAGTTGATGCGGAGGGGAATGTTGTCGTGGGCGTTGATCCGCGCTACTTCCGTCCGACTGAGGTTGAAACCCTGCTTGGCGATGCGTCAAAAGCGCAGCGTGAGCTTGGCTGGGTGCCACGGACGAGTTTTGAGCAACTCGTCGCGGAGATGGTGGACGCCGACCTGGCGGCTGCGCAGCGCGACGCGCTTGTGATCGAGCACGGCTTCAAGGCGTACGGCGTGCGCGAGAACTAAGTTGCTTAGGGAAGAAGGCGGCGTCGTGGAGTAGTTCTTCCACGACGCCGTTTTCTTCGCGCTCATTGATGTAGTGTGAAGTGCGACGAAGCCCCACTGCGATCAATGGAACCGATAAGACACTTCCATTAGAGTTCCTTGGAACTTTAAGAGGCATCTTCGCGGAGCAGCTGTAATAAGCCCTCCCGCAATGCGATCTTCGGTTCCCAACCCGGAACTCTTGGGCCAATCCAGGGCGTCATAACTTCACCTGGTCGATAGGGTTTACCATTCCAGTTGATCTTGAGTGATTCACCGGTCAGGTTCTCCAGAATGGAGACAATTTCTCTAAGGCTATGCAACGTCCCTGTGGCTATGGAATAACTTGGTGTGAGAGTTTGTGGCGCTTCGACTAGTAACTCCGCGGCGGCAAGATAGGCGCTGCAGACATCGTCGATATGAATCAAATCAATCTTTTGTTCGCCCGGAGACATTGCCAACGGTTCTTGGCACTTTAGCTGCCGGATGAGGAGTTTCAGGAGCTTTGGGCGAGGATCTGCCGGCCCATATGTGTCGTAGAGTTTCAATGTGACGCAGGAAAGTCCAGCGGACTGCCGGTAATACTCGATCACCGATTCAAACGCCTGTTTTGTAGCCGCGTATAGAGTCGTGGGATTGTAGCCGGGACCATCTGCGTTCTGCCAAAACGTGCCGGTGTTGATGAAACTCCGGCATCCTGTGAGTGTCATGGCCTCAAGGATTTGCGTTCCCATGAGGACGTTCGCTTTTACGAGCGATTCGAGACGATCCAAGCTGTGGTGCACAGAGATCATTGACGCGAGATGGAAGACGACGTAGTTCGGAGAGTCTTCAAGAGCTTCTACTATGCTTGATCCCGAGCCGTCGTAAATGGCAACCTCGGCGCCGTCTGGAACAGACGACTCCGGCTCAAGCATTGTCTCCGCACGCCTCAATGCCTTGACCCTCCAATTCGCTTTCAGGAGCGCATTGGTGAGGTGTGTGCCTACGAACCCGGTTGCGCCTGTCACTAATGCGGATCTTTGGTGCATGTCGGTCATGAATATTGCCTCTTGGCGTTTCACGTGTTCGTCAGCGCGGCCGAAGACTCCGTAAACGAGCTCGGGTCGTGTCGCTTACACAAAGGAGTACAACGCTCTTTATCAAGACTCTAAGCGCGGGGGCACTCGAATAAAAGCGGCGATCTCTTACATATTCGAAAAGGCCTTTGAGTTTTTGACTTCGAAATTTCTGATTAATGCGCCCAGCAAGCATCTTGAGTTTGAGGGTGTCCGCCAGTGCCCGAAGACGAGCTTCGATTGCAGGTCCGGAAGAGTTGGCAGTCCTGAGCTCGGCGATCGCGAACTCGCAGAGGCGAGTAATTTCGTCTTCCCACAGGCTGAGAGGTGTGGACGAGGTGATGTTTTGGTGCACTCGATATCGAACCAAATTTTTCGTCACGAAGACCGCGCTCCCATGAGTTGCCACGGCATGCATGATCAGTGCAGCGTCCGACGCGACAGCGAACTCTAGAGGGAACCCATTTTTTATATCGTTGAACCGGAAAAGAATGGCGCATAGCCAGATGTCACGTCGACCGCCGAAAAAACCAAGTATCAGATCCTGGCCAGTCTCCCACGGTGGAGAATGAACGATGTCACGAGTTATGGCACCGGTTGAGTCGATCACATACCCGCCACAATAGACAATGCCAGGTATGGCACCGCTCTTGTCCAACATCGAATAGCCATTGATTAGCCCATCGATTGCTCCCGTTTCCAGCACATCGTCATCAGATAGCAGGATGAAGTAGTCCCCTGTTGCAGCGCGAACGCAGGCGTTCCAGTTTTCAACCATGGTGAGGAAAACTGTCTGGGTCAAGACGCAAAGGCGCGGATCTGTGACGGAAGCGAGATAGGCGGCGGTTTCATCGGTTGAGGCATTGTTGGAGACGATGACTTCAATGTTGGCGTAGGTTTGCGCCAGGGCGCTCTCGAGTGCGAGGCGAAGGTATTGCAGGCGGTTCAACGTGGGAATCGCAATCGTCACCTTTGGGCCAGTGCCGTGCTGAGGCGACATTGTCATATTCATGCGCTCGTCCTCCAGGTTCATGACACGATATCGGTCGGGGGTGCAGCGGTCCACCGGAAGCCCAGGTGCCGCAGTTGTTTAAGCAGCGTATGGCGCTCCGAGGGCGTCACCATGATAAGGACGAAGCAGAGGACGCCCACGATCGGGATAGAGACGGCGCCGATCTCATCGCTGATGAGGTTGGACAGGTTTGTGGTGATAGCGCGGAGGCCAAATCCCACTGAAAGCATAATGGCTACAAGTAGCGCCGTGGGTCCGATGACAGCGCGGAGGTGTTGCTTGAAGCTGAGGCCAAATTGCCGCAGGGTATACCAGGGGATATACCAGTTGTTTGTGATGACCTGGGACATCATGGTTCCGAGGACCACGCCAAGGAGGCCGAAGCGTTTCGCCATCACCACCGAAAAGATGATATTCAGGACACCGGCTATGAGAGCTGGCGCCACAAACACAATACGTCCCGTCGACATGGTAGTGGCCGCGAGCGACTGATGGTGTGCTTCGAGGAGCATTACAGCGAGAAGTACCCAGACGATGTGGAACCCAACGAAGTGTCCGTTGCCCAGCCAGACGGCGATGATGCGGTCTGAAAAGCAAGCAATGAAGGTGCCGAGAATCACCATTGCGCTGAGTGTGAAGCGGACATTGCGGTTCAGCAGGCTGACGATCGCGGGCGTGTCGTTGCGGGCATAGGCCTGCGAGATGAGTGGCATGCTGCTCATCACGAGCATCATGGAAAGCGACATGAGTGCCGTTACCATCTTGGCCACCGCCTGATAGTCAGGGATGTAGGTTGGTCCCAGCGTGGATGCGATGACGAGGTTGTCGGTCTGGAGAATGAGAATTCCGCCGAGCAATGTGGCGGCGTATTTGAGGCTGGGACCGACCATTCCACGGATAATCTCAAGATTGAAGCGTCCCTTTGCGGTCGCGCCTGAGGTGGCACGCGCGAGAACGATACGGGCAAGGATGATATTAAGGCTTGTCTGAAGAAGAAACGCAACTGCGCAGCCCAGAAGCCCCGCACCGGCGATGAGAGCGATAACAAGGAATATGAAACCGACGATCGCGCTTACAGCGCGGATCATCTTTTCGCTGAAGACGTGCCCAAGCCCATAGATGCCTGCGAACCATCCCTGGCCCACGAGGTTGAGGGCCGTAGCGAAGGTGAAGATGACCCATGCGAATTCTGTGGCGTGCCAGATTCCGGTTGGCGTGATGCTGCGCAGGTATCTCCAGCCAATGGGCCCGGCGACGAAGATGACGAGCATGGAGAGGGCGGCGACGATCACGGTGCAGGAACGAATCAACGTACCGATACGTTCGGAACGTTCGTCCTCAGATAGGTTTGGATTGCCGGAGGCAAAGCTGATCTCTCGCCCGAGCGTTGGCGTAAGGCCGATGTCGAGGAACATGGCATAGTTGCCCAGGTTCATGAAGATGAGCCAGATGCCCGCCAGGACCAGCGACATATGGTGCAGGAGCACGCGCAACTGAAAAAATGAGATGCCCATGTTGACGGCAGTGAAGGCCACGCCGCCGAATGCGCCACTCAAAAGCTTACGGGTTGTGCTCATGGGACTGGTCTCTGGCCTTCCGCCGATAGTTGACCGCTCATCGGCGGCGTGCGATCTCGTGGAAAACCTCGATGATGTAATTGAGCATCGAGTCGCTGAGGCCAGGATAGACGCCAATCCAGAAGACGTTGTTCATCACATAGTCCGTGTTGGGTAAATCGCCGATCTTACGGTATTTGGTCTTGAGGTAGGCAGGCTGGCGAAGGAGATTCCCGCCAAAGAGCAGACGTGTATTGATTTTGCGCTGGTTCAGCGTCTTCTCGACATCTTCGCGCTTCAGGCCGGATTCGGGCTTTACCGCGATGGGGAAGCCAAACCAGCTGGGATCGGCTCCCGGGGTGGATTGCGGAAGCGAAAAAAACTCCTGCAGGTCGCTGAGTCCTTCATAGAGGCGCTTGAAGTTTGCACGGCGTGCTTCGATGAAACCTGGCAGCTTCTTGAGCTGCGAGACGCCAACGGCAGCCTGCATATCGGATAGCTTCAGGTTGTACCCGATGTGCGAGTAGATGTACTTGTGGTCGTAACCGCAGGGCAGTTCGCCGAGCTGCCATTCGAAGCGCTTGCCGCATGTGTTGTCCTTGCCGGGTGCACACCAGCAGTCGCGACCCCAGTCACGGAAGGACTCGATGAGTTTGGTGAGCGCGGGCTTCTGGGTCATGACGGCTCCGCCTTCACCCATGGTGATGTGGTGCGCAGGATAAAAGCTGGCGGTGGAGACATCGCCAAACGTGCCGACACTTTGACCCTTGTACGTGGCGCCGACGGCGTCACAGCAGTCTTCAATCAGCCAGAGATTGTGCTTCCTGCAAAAAGCGGTCACAGTGTCGAGATCGAAGGGGTTCCCGAGTGTGTGAGCGATCATGACTGCGCCTGTGCGGTCAGAGAGTGCGGCTTCAAGTTGCGTCACATCGATGTCGTAGGTGTCCAGTTGTACGTCGACGAAGACGGGTACCAGGCTGTTTTGGATGGAAGGATTGACCGTGGTGGGGAAACCGGCAGCGACGGTAATGACCTCGTCACCGGGCTGGAGTGCCTCATCGCCGAGCGAGTCGGAGGTCAAGGCAGAGAGCGCAACAAGATTCGCGGATGAGCCCGAGTTGACTAACCGCGCATCGCGGACACCCATGACCCGCGCGAAGAGGCGCTCAAACTCTTCGGCGAAGCGTCCGGTGGTGAGCCAGAAATCGAGTGAAGCATCGACAGCGTACTGAATGTCTTCCGCGTCGAAGACCTTGCCGGAGACAGGGACATCCGACTGGCCGGGTGTAAACGTGCGGGCAGGGAAGGCTTCGGCGTGGTACTGCGTTACCAGCTCGCGGATCTGCTCGCGAAGCACTTCCTTTCGAGGTTTTTCGTAGGAGCCATTCGATGTTTCGGCAGCCTGAATGTTCGTTAATTCCATCATCGATCTCCCACATTTCTACGCTGCAGATTTATTTACCTA
Organism: Acidobacteriaceae bacterium; assembly: GCA_903970395.1. Taxonomy (GTDB): domain Bacteria; phylum Acidobacteriota; class Terriglobia; order Terriglobales; family Acidobacteriaceae; genus Granulicella. The sequence continues at coordinate 5,654 of CAJCIM010000114.1, read as the reverse complement.
TTTGTTGCTGGCCGCCCGGTCAGAGGTTGCTCCGATGGATTTACCACTCCAGATTACGCGCTTAGCCTAGAAGAGTAGTCCTTGATTTGGTTGAGTGAGACCGCCCGGGCGTCTCCACCGTCGTAGTACTCGCGATACCAGCCGACGGTGTTGGCGAGGGCTTCATCGAGCCGCCAGCGAGGACGCCAGCCGAGCAGCGTACGCGCCTTGGATGAGTCCAGATTCAACAGGTGTGCCTCGTGGACGGTCTGCTCGTTCTCGCCGGACTCCCACGTTGCGCCGTTACCCCAAAGTTTGACAATCGAGTCGGCGAGATAGCGAACTGGCTGTGAGTCAGACTCGGATGGGCCGAAGTTCCAGGCACCGGTAATCGAGGCGTCTGCAAACGACCGTTCAGCGAGGGTGAGATAGCCTGAGAGCGGCTCCAGAACATGCTGCCACGGGCGCACTGCACGGGGGTTGCGGATGATGACTGGCTTGCCTGCGGAAAATGAGCGCGCCATGTCGGGCACGATACGATCAAGAGCCCAGTCGCCGCCGCCTATGACGTTGCCAGCGCGGCCGGAGGTGATTGCGACTTTGTGCTCAGAGTACTTGTCCGGGTGGAAGTACGACCTCCGAAAGGCAGACGTCACCAGCTCAGCGCATCCTTTGCTGCTGCTGTATGGATCATGGCCACCCATTGCCTCGTCCTCGCGATAGGGCCATACCCACTCACGGTTCTCGTAACACTTATCGCTTGTGACGTTGACGACCACGCGTACTTCGGGCGTATGCCTGACCGCGTTCAGCAGGTGTACCGTACCCATGACGTTGGTGGCGTAGGTCTCGATGGGGACCTCGTAGGAGTAGCGCACGAGGGGCTGCGCAGCCATGTGAATGACGATCTCCGGACGAAATGAACGCATCGCCCGTTCGATGGCCTCGGCGTCTCGCACGTCCGCGATGGTGGAGGCCATGTCCTTGTCCAGCGCGATCGCTGTGTAAAGGTTGGGGTTGGTAGATGGCGCAAGGGAGTACCCGCTCACTTCGGCACCCATTGAGAGCAGCCACAACGAAAGCCAACTACCTTTGAAGCCTGTGTGGCCGGTGAGAAAGACCCGCTTCGACTTCCAGAACGCTACTGCCATATCCGCCAGCTCGCTTTGCCCTCAGACCAGAGATCTTCAAGGTGGTTCTTGTCGCGGAGCGTGTCCATGGGCTGCCAAAAATTGCGGTGACGGAACGCTCGCAGTTGATCTTCGTGAGCGAGCTTGCGCAGAGGCTCCTGCTCCCAGATTGTGGCGTCTTCCTTAATATAGTCACCAACCTTAGGCGAAAGCACGAAGAAGCCAGCGTTCACCCATTGCCCGTCGCCGACGGGCTTCTCATAGAAGTCGCGGACGGCGTCGCCTTCGATCACAACGGAGCCGAAACGTCCTGCAGGCTGGGCCGTTGTCATTGTGGCAAGCTTGCCGTGTTCCTGATGGAACTTGATGCTGGCGGTGATGTCGACGTTACCTACGCCGTCGCCGTAGGTGAGGCAGAAGGCGGGATCGTCCTTGACGTATGGCAACACTCGCTTGATCCGACCGCCGGTCATGGAATCTTTACCGGTGTCCACCAGGGTCACCCGCCAAGGCTCGGCGCGGCGGCTGTGAACCTCCATACTGTTCTTCGCGATGTCGAACGTGACATCGGAGGAGTGGAGGAAGTAGTTCGAGAAGTATTCCTTGATGGTATAGCCTCTGTAGCCAAGACAGACGACGAAGTCATTTACGTTATGAGCGGAGTAGATCTTCATGATGTGCCAGAGGATTGGATAGCCGCCGATCTCCACCATGGGTTTGGGGCGCTGGGTTGTCTCTTCGCTGAGGCGGCTACCGAGCCCCCCCGCCAGTATGATCGCCTTCATTGTTCTATTAGCCCCATTCAATGACAATCTCAAACAATTTCATTGCTGCGATGTTTCATCCGATCACGGGCTCTCATACGCAGAGCAGATTCAGCGTAACGGAGCGCTGGCAGAGCCTCGACCGGGTCTTGAGTCAAGCAGGTTTGACGGGCTGGTGTGAGAATCGGGGTTTCGATGTGGCAAGGCAAGTGTGATCTGTAAGAAGGATACTGGACTATGTTTATCCCCGACCCTTTGTTGTGAAGAGTATAGTCGGGAGTACGTTGACGCGCAATTTAGAGGAGTGACCCGGCTAAGGAGTGACCCGGAGCCGGTGCTTCGACCGACTGAGTGTGTCTAAAGACGATTGGAATGGCAGGAGGTATGTTCTTGAACATGTGTAAACGCATCATAGTTTGTTGGCAGTCTCCAGGATTCGGTGCGATGGCCTCGAACGCGGGATAACCTGCCGTTCAACGTTCCGATTGCGGATAGCGAGAAGGATAAGAGGATAGTGCTGACTGTTTCGACTGACACCCCAATACAAATGGCCGGTCGTGGAAGCGGTATAATCGCGAACTATACAACGGACTTCTCAATAAGCTTATGAGGGTGTGTGGCTAACAGAACAGCAATTGATTCTCAGGATGTTGAGGCACCCAAAGAGCTTACGCTGAATGAGCTATTGGAAGTCTTGCTGCGCAATCGAAAGATCATTCTGGTTGTTGCGGTGTTTGGGCTTCTTTTGGGGGTTCTCCTATCATTTCGGGCCCGCAAGTTTACTGCGACTGGCGAAATCCGGATTCAGCCAGGAACCGCCAGCATGTATCGGACATCTGCGACGAGTCTGGTCACCGGTGACAATGCTGACAAGATCGCTTCTGAGGCTACAATCCTACAAAGCCGGACCCTCTACTTACAGGTCGCTAAAGAGCTGGATCTAGTCAATAACAGTGATTTTTGGGAATCATCTCATCTGCGGCACCGATCATTGGACGATCCGTTGGTGCGGGAGCGAACGTACCGTCGCATGAAAAGCATGGTATCCGTGACGCGAGCCCCGCGCGAAGAGATCCTTTCCATCGCCTGCACGACAACCTCACCGCCGCTGTCCGCAAAGATCGTTAATACGTTGATCAACGATTACGTGGCGTACTTGTTCCAGATGCGTTATGGAGCTACCCAACGTGCATCTGGTTGGTTGATCGGTCAATTGAGCGATCTTAAGGTTCAGATTGAAAAGGACCAGACGTCGATCATCGATCTTCAGGCCAAATTGGGGGTTTTGAGCAGCGACGAGAAAAGTCCGAACTTCCTCTTCGATCAGTCTCTGAGTTCGATCGACAAGGCTTCGAGTGAGGCAACCATCGACCGCATCGTAGCGGAGGCGAAACTTCGCTTTTTGCAGGATTCAGACCCGAATCTGATCGAGGGCGAGGTTAACCTTCTTAGTCAGGGGCCAAGCAGCCCTGCGGGGCTGCTGCAAACGTTGCGTGACTCGCAAGCAAAGGCTGCGGCGGATTATTCGCGTCTGCTGGCTCAGACGGGCCCAAACTTTCCGGAAGTGAAGCAGGCACGCGCACAACTGGACGAGATCAATAAGCAGGTCAAAGCCGAAGAGACGCGCATCATCAATCAGGCGAAGCTCTCCTATCAAGCTGCGTCTGCCAACGAGGACATGACGTCGAAAGAGTTGCAGCAAAAGAAGGTCCAGGCATTCCAATCTCGAGACGAGATGGTTCGCTACATGATCCTTTTGCACGACTACGACGCTCACCGTACTTTGTATGAAGGGCTGGTTGCGCGTCTTCGCGAGGCTGGAATTACATCCGGTATGGAGGCAGGTGAGATCGACATAGTGGACCTCGCGGACCTACCCGCGATCCCCGGACCTCCGTCGCCACTTATGCTTATCGGAGGCGGACTCATTGCTGGGTTTGTCCTGGGTTGCATCTTCGCATTTCTGTTCGAAGTACTGGACACCCAAATTAAGACAGTTGAGCAGGCGGAGCGCGCGACGGGACTTACGCAATTGGGTCTTCTGCCTCATTTCCTCGCAACGCTCAATGCATCTCCTGAAGCGCGCGTGTCGCCTTTGCTCGTCGATGTGGCTCCAAAATCGAGATATGCGGAGAGTCTGCAGACCTTACGCACGAATCTGATGATGTCCCGTCCCGGCGATCCGCCTCGGGTCATCATGCTGACGAGCGCGGTTCCTGGCGAAGGTAAGTCCACGACCTCTATGAACCTTGCCGCAACGCTTGCTCGTCATGGTTCCAAAGTGTTGCTGATTGATTGTGATCTACGCCGCGGTACGCTGGCGGCCAGGCTTGGCCTGAGTTCGAAGGTGGGTCTGAGCAATGTGTTGACCAATAGCGCTACGCTCGATCAGGCGGTGCAATCCGTTCCGGGGAATCCGCATCTCTTCTTTCTGGCCGATGGTTTACGTCCGCCGGACCCAGCCGTTCTGATGAGTTCGACCGAGCTTGGAGATGTACTACGAGCCGCCAGCCAGCGATATGATTTTGTTGTTCTCGACTCGACGCCCGGTCTCGGGTTATCGGATGCGCTCAATACGGGACAACTCGCGGATGCGGTGCTTCTCGTGGTTCGGCAGCGCCATTCAAATCGGAAAGCAGTTACAGAGGCAGCCAAGGCATTTAAGAGCGCGAATCTCCCCATCGTGGGCTTTACACTGAACGACGTTTCTTCTGGTTCGGCGCAATACGGGTACGGCTACGGTTCTTATTACGAGGAGCCGGAGGACAAGCAGTCAACGGTTAAAGCATGATGAGATATACCAGAGCTCTGATTTCAATCGCCCTTTTGTCCGCCGCCTGCTGTCACGCGCAGATCGCAGGAACAGCTCCTGCAAACTTCGACCAGCCAAAGCCGATAGTCGATACCGCACAGCTCGATGCGTTGCTTGCGGCGAAGCGCCCACCATTGTTGTTTGTGCCGGGTGACGTCCTGTCGCTGAAGATTTACGGGTTGAAGGATTACGACGCCGACAACGAGCAGGTAGCTGAGGATGGTACCGTGCTCTTCCCATTGGTCGGCAGGCTTGGAGTCGCCGGCTTGACTGTCCCCCAGGTGAGCGACCTGATCACATCGCATCTGGTTCAGTCGGGGATCATTACGGATCCTCAGATCAGCGTTGCGGCTGTGAAGCGCCCGAAGGCCGTTGTGACGGTCTCTGGTTTTGTCTCGAAGCCCGGTGTTTTACCGGTCGATGGCGATCGTACCATCCTTGATTACCTGAGCGAGGCAGGAGCTTTTAGCCAGTTGGGCCAGAACCCCGCCGAACCTAATCCAGGCACAGTCGTCACTCTGGTGCGGGCTGGTCTCGCAGCGCCGGTGAACATCCCTTTAGGAGCGGATCCCCAGAAATCGCCGTATGGACGCATTCCTGCCTTTCCCGGCGACCAGATCATGGTCGCTAAATTGGGCATGATCTATGCAGTAGGTGCTTTTAGGCTGCAGGGTGCCTATCCGCTTAAGGCAGAAAGTCCGACAACCCTTATGCAGCTAGTTGCGCTAGCGGGGGGCGTTGGTTACGAAGCGGATCTCAACGACGCACACGTTGTGCGGACTCTCGGTACATCCAGATTTTTGTTGCCGGTGAATGTTGGTCGCATCCTGGATGGAAAGGCCGCAGATATTCCTCTCATGAGTGACGATATCCTGTTTGTGCCAACGAATAAGCTAAAGGCGGCCATCAAGGGTGGCGGGTCCGGCCTGATCGTCTCCATTGCCAGCGCGCTGATCTATACGCACTAGT
>CAJCIM010000113.1 GCA_903970395.1 Acidobacteriaceae bacterium | reverse complement strand
ACTGTCGAACATGACCCTGCCATTGATGCCTGGATGGAGGAGCGTCGCGGAGAACTGGGGGCCATTGCGCAGGAGTGGTTTGAGGTGATGCGCCAATGTGGCGATGAGGTGCGGGAGGTGCTGCATGATGGGTGCCCGAATGCCTGTCTCGGCGATGTGACGTTCGGTTATGTGAATGTCTTCACTTCGCATGTGAATGTGGGGTTCTTTCAGGGCGCGGCGCTGCCGGACCCCGCCCGCCTGTTGCAGGGCTCCGGAAAGTTCATGCGCCATGTGAAGCTGAAGCCTGGGACGGTCATGGATGCCTCGGCACTCCGTACCCTTATTGAGATTGCTTATTCTGATATCAAGACAAGAGTTGAAAACGGAGAACCAGACGCGGTACGTGTTTCGAGCACAATTTTAAACCGCTGTGACCTGTAGCGGATGTGGGAGGCCACGATGAAGCTTTGGATCGCGATGGCGGCGCTGTGCGCGCCGATGATGGCGCAGACGCCGATGCCGGTGATTGCGCCTACGGGGCATGTGCAGGGCGCGGATGTCGACCTGGCGTACTGGGTGTATGGGAAGCCGGCGAAGACGACGCCTGTGTTTGCGGTGAATGGCGGGCCCGGGCTTTCGCACATCTACATGGTGCAGAACGATGCGTGGCTGCAGATTGCGAAGCAGCGGCAGGTAGTGCTCTATGACCAGCGCGGTACGGGGGCTTCTCCGCTGAAGAATGCAGACGCGGCGATGGGGATGGATACGCAGGTGGCCGACCTCGATGCGGTGCGCGAACATCTGCATTTGGACAAGATCGACTTATGCGGCGACTCGTTTGGTGGGTTGCTGGTAATTGCGTATGCGACGGCGCATCCGGAACATGTGCACAAGCTGATTGTGAGCGATGGGCTGCCCGGATGGAAGGCGATTGTGCACCTGTTTCCGCAGGTGTTTCCGGACAAGCTGGAGGCGCAGGAGAACGCTGGACATGCGCACAGTGCCGGTAAGCAAGAAGACGGACAGAACGAGGCCGATGCGCGGCAGGGGCTGCGGAACCACTTCGACATGATCTTTTACAGCCGCACCAAGCTCGACTACTACATGAGCCATGCGAAGGACCTGGAGTTTTCTCCGAAGACCGGAGAGGCGGTGGGCAAAGCGACGCAGCAGGTGGACCACACGGCAGACCTGGCCAAGTTCAACTTTCCGGCGCTCATCATCACGGGCCGTTATGACATGAACGTGGCTCCGCTGACGGCCTGGCGGATGTACAAGGCTATTCCCGGGGCGAAGTTCGAGGTGTTTGAAGAGAGCGGACATCTGCCGAGCTATGAGGAGCCGGAGAAGTATGTGCGCGTGGTGGATGAGTTTCTAGGGCAAGACTAAGAGGCCAGAACTTCCGCGACGATTTTGACGCCCTCAAGCGTGCGAGCGGGGTCGAGCTCCCCACCCAAGGCTACACGCATGCCGTCGGCTGTTGGCGTACCGGGGACGGTGAAGCCCTGAGCTCCGCTGACGAGGGCGCCGCGTTCTTCGCAGAGGCGCTGTGCGGTGGGGGCGTCGAGGCCAGCGGGGAGCGTAACCCACAAGTGCCATGCAGACTTTGCGCCGGGAGATGCGGCTGCACCAAGCAGTGCGCGGGCGGCGGCGTTGCGCTGTGCGCCTTCGGTGAGCTTCTGCTGCATGAGCTGGTCGAGCGAGCCGTCTGCGATGAGAGAGAGCGCAGCGGCGTTGTGCGGCAGCGATGTGCCGGTAGTGGAGTTCTTGATGGCTGAGTCAACGTCAGAGGAAAAGCGTGAGGGGGCGACGAGGAAGCCGGTGCGCGTGGCCGGGGCGTAGCTTTTGGCGAGGCCGCGGACGTAGAAGGCGCGCTCGGGTGCAAGCATGGCGTAGTTGGGCGCAGCGGCCAGTGCCATATAGCCGTAGGCATCGTCCTCGATGATGAGGATGTTGAACTCACGCGCGGCTGCGACGATGGCCTGCCGGCGGGCGAGGCCGGCGACACAGCCGAGCGGGTTGTGGACCGTCGGCATGGTGTAGATAGCAGCGACGCCGCGGCCTTTGCAGGCAGCGCGGAGGGATTCGGGAGTCATGCCCTCGCTGTCGTAGTCGAGCGCGATGAGCGGGCAGCTGAGCATGCGTGCCTGCTCGATGATGCCGGTATAGGTGACGGCCTCGACAGCGATGGGCTTGCCTGCGAGGCCGGCGGCGAGCAGCGAGACGAGCGTGCCGTGGTGGCCTCCGCAGGTGATGTGGGTGTTTTCGGGGTCGGATTGCAGCCATTTGGCGGCGATCTGTTTGTGGTCGAGATGGCGCTGGCGGAAGGTGGGGCGAAGCTGGTCGGAGTCTTCAGGTACGAGCGCAGCGACGGCGTCGGCGAGGCGCTGCTGCCACTGCTTCCCCTGCGTGGGCAGCAGCGGGAAGTTGTATTGCATCTCGATCATGGAACAAGTGTACGAGAGGCGCAGCGGTGTGGTTCCACGCGATAGAATCGTCAGGTGAATATTCTTTTTGTCGGCGACGTGTTCGGTTCGCCGGGGCGGCACATTGTCCGCGAACATCTACCGCACGTTGTGGAATCGAACGACGTTGACCTGCTGATTATCAATGGCGAGAACGCCGCGGGGGGCTTCGGCATTACGCCGTCGATCGCCGAGGATCTCTTTGACCTGGGCGCGCACGTGATCACCACGGGCAACCACATCTGGGACAAAAAAGAGATCTTCGAGTACATGACCGTGCCAGCCGATAGCCACGTGCGTGGACGCCGCGTGCTTCGGCCTGCGAACTATGCGGTCGGCACTCCTGGTTTTGGTGTGTATGAAGGCGAGCTGCCCAACGGCACCAAGTATGCTGTGATGAACCTGCAGGGCCGTGTCTTCATGTCGAGCTGCGATGACCCGTTTCGCAAGGCAGATGAGCTGCTGGAGGGCATCAAGCGGAACACCGGTGCGAAGGTGATTCTGCTGGATGTGCATGGCGAGGCTTCGAGCGAGAAGGTTGCGCTGGGATGGTATCTAGACGGGCGCGTAACGGCGGTGCTGGGGACGCATACGCATATTCCGACGGCAGATGAGCGCGTGCTGCCGGGCGGCACTGCGTATCAGACGGACGTGGGCATGAGCGGGCCGTACGACTCCGTGATTGGCGTGGAGACGGAGCTGGTGCTGAAGCGGTTCCTGACCGGGATGCCGGGCAAGTTCGAAGCCGCGAAGGGTAATCCGAAGATGTGCGCAACGCTGATTGGCTGCGACGGCGGCACGGGGCGAGCGCACTCTGTGCAGCGGATTATGCTGGGCGAGTAGGTACGCTGCTAGTTGCGAGTGGCTCCCTGCGGTGTGACCCTGACGACGTTGGCACGACAGGTTTTGACGCTGCTGCAGCTGGTGGCGTTGAGGTTCTTGTCGAGACAGACCTGCACGGCGGTGAGAAAGTTGTTACCGCAGCTGAGCGCCATGTCGTCGGTGGGAACGCTGGGGTTTGCCTGCGAAAAGTCCGTGAGGATAGCGCCGGGGGTGAGCTGAATCTGGCTCTGCACGCTGGCGAGTTGATGGGGGATTTTGACCGAGCGGAACGCCTGCCGCGCAAGCGAGAAGTAGGCGTCGGGCGAGAGGCCGGAGCAGGTGCCGTGCGTGGCCCACTCGTGTGCAAGGAGGCCGGCGTCGGGGAAGATGTCGCTGTACTGGCCGGGGTTGGCGGGGCCGGGCGCGTTGGAGCAGTTCTCCGGGTAGGTGCCGTCGGTGTTCTGCGGCCAGATGCCGTGGAGCACGAACGCGGGGCGCGCGACGCACTCGGCTGCGGTGGGGTGCGTGAAACAGAACTCGGGCGACCAGGAGAGTGTAAGCAGGTAGAAGTTGAAGGCTCCGGGTGTGTTGCTGGCTGAATGGCTGTTGCGACGGCGCGATTCGCGTTCATCGCGGCGGCCACTCTCAGCATAGGGTCGTGTCGCTTCGGTGGTGGTGGACTGGTTAGTGACGGTCTGCGGTGCGGAACTGGCAGGAGGGTTGCAGGCGGCAAGCATAAGCACGGCGAGGCTGAGGGTTAGCGCTGACAGTGTTGTGAATCGTTGAGGTATCGGCATGGTGTGCGTGCTCCTGCGCAAGGCCATCGTACACGCGCGGTGTCGCCCTCGTATGAGGCTGCGGTAGACTCGTTTCGCTATGGAATCTTTTTCACGCCGCCGATTTTTGCAGAGTGCCGCCGCTGCGACCGCTGCCACGCAGGTTATTCCCCGGCTGCACGCCGAGCCTGCAGATGCGGCGATTCCCTATCCTGAGAACGGCAAGCTGGTGCCCGACGACGACTGGCGGTTGTGGATCGATGAGAAGGCCGAGTGGCAGAACGATGAGATCTATTTGCCGGAGGAGATCAGCTGGATTGACGGCAAGTTGTGCGGCAACGGGCAGCCACTGCCGGAGCACGAGCCAACCGGCGGCTGGGGGACTCTACGCAAGGATGCGGGGCTTGAGGTAACGCTGCCGACGACGGTGGAACAGCATTACTGGGGCAAGTACGGCGCGGGCTCGGACGGCAAGCCCAGGCCGTATACGCCGGATGAGTATCGCTATGCCGCGCATGCGAAGAACGCTGCAGCGCCAGCGGATGATGATGTGCCGCAGAATGGTGCGTACTTCGGCGTGTCGTGGTGGGGACGTGAGATTGAGATACCGGAGGAGATGCGCGGCAAGCGGATCTTTCTGCATATCCGCGGGGCTCGGCTGCGGGCCGAGGTGTATCTGAACAGGAAGCTGGTTGGGTACTCGATTATGGAAGAACTGCCGTTTGAGTGCGACCTGACGAACGCAGCGGAGCCGGGTGGGTTCAACCTGATTGCGATTCGGCTGACGAATCCGTTTGGGCGTTTCGACTGGGTGGATGGCTCGAATGCGAAGTGGGGCAAGCTGGCGATCTATCGCTCGCATGGGTTTGGTGGGCTGGATCGTGGTATGACGGTGAGCAGTCACGCCGGAGAGGCGCGCATTCGGAACGTGTGGGCTCTCAATCGGCCAGAACAGGGTGAGATCGTTGCCAATGTCGAAATCGCAGAACTGCTTCAACCGGGCCATCGGTTTCACTCAGGTATCGGTATAGACGCACGTTATCTCACCTCGACCGAACGACAGGCTCAGGAGCTTCCCGAGCGGTCTCTTGGCTGGTACGGATCCGTCTTCGTCGAAGTCATCGATCCTGTAAACAATAAGGTCGTAGCGGCCAGCGATAACCAATCAAACTTCGGATTTGGCGACATCAGCAATGCCACCTACACCACGACTCTCCAATGCACGGACATACAGCCGTGGGATCTGGATACACCAAAGCTCTATCATCTGCGCGCAACCATAACGGATGCAGGCGGTCACACTGATATCCGTACGATTGCCTTCGGATTTCGCTGGTTTGCACCAGCGGAGCTTGGTTCAAATGCGATGTTTCGTCTGAACGGGCGACGCATCCGCATCTACACCTCGATCTCATGGGGCTTCTGGGGGCTCAACGGGCTCTTCCCTGTACCAGAACTGGCGGAGAAAGAAGTCGTCGGGGCGAAGGCGCTGGGTTTGAATTGCCTGAACTTCCATCGCAACCTTGCGAAGGAAGAGGTGCTGCGCAAGCATGATGAACTGGGGCTGCTGCGATATATGGAGCCGGGCGCGGGCAAGCTCGCGATTGGCAGGTTGCCAGATGGGGTGCAGGCGAATGCTGCCGGAATCGTGATGGAGAAGCCTGTCACAGAGGCGGACAAGTTTGCGCAGCGCTACATGTTTGTGAAGTGTGTGGAGATGGTGAAGGCTTACCGTTCGCATCCTTCGGTGATTGAATACTGCCTGCAGAATGAGATTGGCGCGGACCTGAAGAACCCCGACACACTCGCGGTGTTGAAGGCGATGCACGACGAAGATCCGTCGCGGTGCGTGGTGCTGAATGATGGTTTCGTTGCGCCCCCTCGCAAGGCTGCGCAGGCCTGGTATGAGCCTTGGGACAAGGACGGTAAGCCAGGCAAGCTGCATCGCAGCGACGAAGAGGCCTGGGGTGACTGGTGGAACCAGCATCAGGGCGCGGGCGATCAGTGGTATGACGCGTTCTACAAGTCGCCGATAGACTTCACCTATCGCGCGCCGAGCTTTCCGCGATTGGGGGACGTGATCACCGAGTTCGGCGAGATGGAAGGCTGCGCGCGGCCCGACAATCATCCGCTGATGGTGCACCAGATCACCGAGACGTATAAGAAGTACGGCGGCGCGAGCTACGACTTGAAGGAGCATGAAGAGATCCTCGCGGGCTATGAGCAGTTCATCGCGAAGTGGGGGTTCAGCAAGGCGTTTCCGACGGCAGAGAGCCTGTTTCTTGCGCTGGGGCGCACGGAATACGAGTCGTGGATGAACTACATAGAGAACGCGCGCATCAGCGACGAGCTGGACTTTGCGGCGATCTCGGGGTGGGAGTCGACGGCGATTGAGAACCACTCGGGGATCGTAGACAATCTACGTAACTTTAAGAGCGATCCCAGGCTGATTGCCGGATCGCTGCTGCCGGTGCGGCCGATTGCGAAGCAGCGTGCGATGTGTGTCGTGCAGGGTGAGAGTGCGGTTTTCGATCTTTTCCTTGCGAACGATACGTCACAGCCTGCGGCGGGGACGCTGACGTTTTCGATGATTACTCCCCGCGGGCTGAAGGTGGCGTTGGTTACGCTGCCTGCTCCGGCGCATGTGACCGATCAATTCTCCTATCTGCTGCGCGAAGGATTTGTTACTCCGAAGCTGAATGAAGAGGGGATGTATACGTTCAAATTTTCCATCTCTTCCGCGCCGTTGAACACGCAGACGAAGCTGATCTGGGTGACCGAAACCCATTCTTCTGCAGCAAAGCCTATTACAAAGGATGTAGTCAACGGCCTTCATAGTATGGCCAACTTTGTTCCAATCAGCGTTGCGGCCTCCGGGATTCCCTCGTCAATAAAGAAGGACCTCAGCTCGAATCCTCAGCTCAACATGGTGGACTTCAAACCCGGCGAACGTTATGACCTCATCATCACATCGGGCATGACAGCGAACACCTCGTCGACGCAATCGGTTGGCGAGACTACCGGTACCGAAGCAAATCCTATCAATGCGGTGCAGACAAGCACGGAACAGGGGCACATCGATCCGGCAGTTCTGGATGCGGCGCGGGCAGGAACGCCACTGTTCTGTGTGCCGCAGGCGGACTCACTTTCCGATGGAGTCGCAAAACAGTTGAGCGAGGCGGGAGCGTTTGAGTATCGCGGCAACGTCGGCGATTTCCGCGCGCCGTGGATGGGCAACTGGTACTTTGTGCGCGAGCATCCGCTGTTTGAAGGGATGCCCGTGAACCAGGCAATGGGCGGGTTCTACCAGACGCCGGGACGGCAGTCGAATGGGTTGCTGGTTGATGGCAAAGAGGTCGAGATCGTCGTGGGCTACTCGCGCGACCATGACCGCAAGGTGGGAGCGGGTACGTTTACGACGAAGCTGGGCAAGGGCAAGGTTCTCTACCATCGCGTACCGCCTATGCATCCCGTGTTGCAGGCGCGCTTCCTGGCGAACGCGATACGATGGCTTATATCGTGATGGATGCAACGATTCTCGCGCAGTTGAAGAGTGCCGTCGGTGAGCATGGACTGGTGGTCGATCGCAACCAGGTGCAGACCTATGAGTGCGATGGGCTGACGAACTTTCGCACCACACCAGCCGCAGTGGTGCTGCCACGCACTACCGCCGAGGTGCAGGCGGTCGTGCGCATCTGCGCGGAACATGCGATTCCCTTTGTGGCGCGCGGTGCAGGCACCGGGTTGAGTGGCGGCGCACTACCAGCCGAGGGTTGCATTGTGATCGGCCTTGCGCGGATGAACTGTGTGCTCTCCGTCGATCTGGAGAACGCGCGGATCACGGTTGAGCCAGGAGTGACGAACACGCAAGTGACCGAGCGAGTGAAGGCGGCAGGATATTTTTATGCGCCCGATCCTTCGTCGCAGACGGTGTGTACGATCGGTGGAAATATCGCGGAGAACGCCGGCGGCGCGCACTGCTTGAAGTACGGCTTTACGGTGACGCATGTGCTGGGTTGCGAGGTGGTGTTGCCGAACGGCGAGGTGCGCTGGTTCGGGTCGGAGCATGGCGTGGTGGATCCGCCTGGATATGATCTGCCGGGCGTGTTCATCGGCAGCGAAGGCACGCTGGGCATCGCAACGAAGGCCGTGTTGCGAATTGTGCGTAGGCCGGAGACGGTGCAGACGCTGCTCGCAGCGTTTCATACAGCGACCGATGCGGCGCAGACGGTGTCGGACATCATCGCTGCGGGAATGCTGCCGGCAGCGATTGAGATGATGGACAGGCTCTCAATCACCGCTGCGGAAGCGGCTGTCCATGCGAGGTATCCGATGTGTGAGGCGCTACTGTTGGTGGAACTCGATGGGCCGCGCGCGGAGGTGGACGCGCAGATACGCGAGGTGCGCGAGTTGTGCTCGATGAACAACGCGTGGGAGCAGAGGTTGGCGCAGACCGAAGCAGAGCGCTCTCTGGTTTGGAAGGGGCGCAAGGCTGCGTTCGCTGCGATGGGCAGACTTGCTTCGCACTACATCGTGCAGGATGGCGTGATTCCGCGAACGGCGTTGCCGATGGTGTTGGCGAAGATGCAGACGATGAGTGAAGAGACCGGGCTGCGCATCGCGAATGTGTTCCATGCGGGCGATGGAAACCTTCACCCGATGGTGCTGTACGACGCAAGCGTGCCCGGCGAAGAAGACCGCGCGCTGATTTTGAGCTATGACATTCTGCGGCTGTGCGTGGATGTAGGTGGGTCGATCACCGGCGAGCATGGCGTGGGCCGCGAGAAGCAGTGCGTGATGAGCTACATGTTTCATGAGCCAGACCTGGCGACGATGCTGCGCGTGCGGCACGCATTCGATCCGCAGAATTTGAGCAACCCAGAGAAGGTGTTTCCGACGCCTCGGCTGTGCGGTGAGCGCAGGCATGGCGCGTATGTGCCGCACCCGGCTGAAGCGGCGGGAATCGCGGAGGTGTTTTAGCGAATGCAGCAGTGGATTGAGATCGTGGGCGCGGAGGGTGTGCGTGCAGAAGATAGAGTGGCCGTGGTTGCCCCATCCAACGATGAGCAGGTTGCGGCGGTGTTGCAGCGGTGCTCGCAGGGACTGAGTGTGACTGCAACCGGTGGCGGCACGAAGCTCGGATGGGGCAACGCTGTCGATGCGAATATACGGCTGAACACGTCGCGGTTGAGCGGCGTGCGTGAGCACTCGTGGCAGGACTTGACGGCGACCGTAGGCGCGGGGACAACGTGGGCCGCGATGCAGAGCGAGCTCGCGATGCATGGGCAGCGCGTGGCGCTCGATCCTTTGTTTGCGGAGCGTGCGACTGTAGGGGGCGTATTGAGCACCAACGACTGCGGCCTGCTGCGCATGCGCTACGGCTCGCTGCGTGACCTGGTGATTGGCATGACGATTGTTCTGGCGGATGGTACGATCGCGCGAGCAGGCGGCAAGGTGGTGAAGAACGTCGCGGGTTACGACCTACCGAAGCTGATAACGGGATCGTTTGGAACGCTTGGCATCATCACGGAGGCGACGTTCCGTCTGCATCCATTGCAGAAGAACACGTCGAGATTCAGGGTGCGATCGGAAGATGTTGTTCCTCTTGCGGAGCTGATGCATGCGCTCGTCACGTCCGGCATGAGCCTGGAGGCGATGCAGTTTCGTAATGAGGCCGATGCGTTTGCGCTGGATGTCGAGTTTGCTGCTGTGCCGGAGGCGCTGGCAGAGCATCAGCAGCGGCTAAGAGCGCTTGCCGGTTCGCTACCAGTGCAGGCTTGTGATCACGATATGTATGCGGTTCGTGAGTCGCTGTTTGCTATTGAAGGCGCGACTGTACTGAAGCTGACGACGCTATCAACGAAGCTCGCGGCACTCGTTGCAGGCTTTGCACAACTCGCAGCGAGCGGCATCACAGCGAGCGCGGTCGCCGATCCTGCAGGTGTCGTGATGGTGGCGCTGATTGCACCTGCAGCGGGACTGGCGACAATCGTTGAAGACCTACGCGCGCGGCTGCTTGGTATCGGCGGCAGTGTTGTTGTGCTTCAACGTGGAGCGCTGCCTATAGAGGTTGATCCGTGGAACGACGCGGTGCAGCTGCCGCCAGCCCTGGATGTGATGCGCGCGATCAAGCACGAGTTTGATCCGACGCGCTTGCTGAATCCCGGACGATTTGTGGGAGGGCTGTAGTGGCCGAGATGTTGGTGAAGATCGAGCCACAGGCTAGTG
The DNA here is from genome assembly GCA_903970395.1 of Acidobacteriaceae bacterium. GTDB lineage: Bacteria > Acidobacteriota > Terriglobia > Terriglobales > Acidobacteriaceae > Granulicella. Next base: position 20,207 of record CAJCIM010000113.1, on the reverse strand, counting down.
TGTCGTTGCCGATGCCTCTGCTGGACAAGTGCGTCCACTGCGGGTTCTGCCTGCCTGCTTGCCCAACATATGTGCTGTGGGGCGATGAGATGGACTCGCCGCGCGGACGCATCTGGATGATGCGGAAGTCGACGATTGGCGAGGCTGCGGCGGACGCCAACCTGCAGAAGCATATCGACAACTGCCTGGGCTGCATGTCGTGCATGACGGCATGCCCCAGCGGCGTGGAGTACAACAAACTGATTGAAGAGACGCGTGCGCAGATCGAGGAGAGCACGTCGCGCCCGCTGCCCGAAAGGCTGTTTCGCTGGATGCTGTTTGCGACGTTCCCGCATCCACAGCGGTTGAAGCTGCTGGGCGTGCCAATTGCGCTGTATCAACGCAGTGGACTGCAGGCGCTGGCGCGGCGGATTGGACTACTGAAGTTGCTGCCGAAGCGGTTACAGGCGATGGAAGCGTTGATGCCAACAGTGCCGCTGAATCCGTTTCGCACGTTGATGAAGGTGTCCAGCGTGAAGACTACGCGTGCCCGTGTCGGGATGCTGACGGGCTGTGTACAGGATGCTTACTTCGGCCATGTAAATGCTGCGACGATGCGGGTTCTGGCGGCTGTTGGGTACGAGGTGGTCGTGCCGAAGTCGCAGGGCTGCTGCGGCGCGTTGATGGTGCATTCCGGGCTGGAGCATGAGGCGAAGGCCTATGCGAAACGCATGATTGCTAAGTTCGAAGAGGCTGGCGTCGACACGGTCGTCATCAACGCAGCTGGTTGCGGCAGTACTATGAAGGAGTACGGCTACCTGCTGCGCGACGATGCAGCATGGGCTGCGCGCGCTGCGGCGTTTTCCGCGCGATGCAAGGATGTGAGCGAGGTGCTTGCGGAGCTACCGATTGAAGCTGCTCTTGCTCCTCTGCCACTGCGGGTTGCGTATCACGATGCGTGCCACCTGAGCCATGCGCAGCGTATCCATGCGGAGCCGCGTGCGCTGCTGGCGCAGATTCCGTCCCTCGATGTTGCAGAGATGGCAGAGGCCAGTCTGTGCTGCGGGTCGGCGGGTGTGTACAACCTGCTGCATCCGGAGACGGCGGAAGAGCTTGGCGACCGCAAGGTACAGCACCTGCTAGATACACACGCGCAGGCGCTGGTGAGCGCAAACCCTGGATGCCTGCTGCAGTTGCAGGCGAGCCTGCGGCGCAACGGCCATGCTGAGTTGCCCACGTTCCATATGGTGGAGCTGCTCGATGCATCGCTGCGTGGCTTGAGCGTAGAGAGTTTATTGAAGAGACATAACCAAGGTTGCAGGAGAGACAGATGACTGGACAACGCGAGAACGTACTGATGCGGACGATCGACACCTTGCTGGAGGCGCGCAATGGAAGCGCTATCGCCGATTTGCCGGCGGAACTGGTGCCCGCGAACATGGACGAGGTGTACTACGTGCAGGACGCCATGGCTGCGACGTTCGGAGAGATCGGCGGGTGGAAGATCGGTGCGCCTACGCCGGAGGCAACGCCGATCTTCGCACCCATGCCGCGCGTCTGGATTGGAGCCTCAGGCAGCGCATTGAGCGGCGCGCGCTGGCGCTATCGCGGACTGGAGGCAGAGATTGCGTTCCTCGTTGGCGAAGACCTGCCGCCGCGCGCAACACCTTATACGCGCGAAGAGGCACTGGCAGCGATGGCATCGTGCCATCCAGCCATCGAGATACTGGAGTCGGCGTTCGTCGATCCGATGGTGGCGACGAAGTACGCAACCTTCGCAGATCTGCAGATGCATGGTGGCTTCATCTATGGGCCCGCGATTGAAAACTGGCGGGCTATCGACTTCAACACAGAGAGCGTCACGCTATCCGTAGACAGTGTGATCCGCGTGGAGAAGACCGGATCGAACACCTCGGGCGACCTTGTAAAGCTCGTTCCGTGGCTGGCAAATGAAGGTGCTTCGCGCACAGGGGGACTGCGCAAGGGGCAGTGGATCACGACAGGATCGTGGACAGGCAACACGCCGTCTAGCAAGGACGCACGGGTGGATGTGGAGTTCTCCACGGCCGGGCATGTGGAGCTGCGCTTCGCATAGCATTCAGGTTGCTAGTCGGAGATGGCGTGATCAGCGGCGATCTCCGCACCGCTCCACGCCTTCTGCGCTGTCCAGGGCACCGTGGGTGCGCTCCAGAAGGGCTTCTCTGCGGGCAGACCGAGCGGAAGAAAAGCGTTGAGGCACAAATAGAGGCTGCCGGTGGATATATATGCTTCGCCCAGCGCCGGCTGATGGCCTGCTAGACCGATGGTGAGCCAGCCGTTGCTATCGAACGAACCTGCGGCACCGAGCGATGAGTGCATTGCCGCGCTCAGTGCGCCTCGTACCTGCGCTGGATCCACACCTTCCGGTAACTGCTTGTGCAGTGCCCTGTCTGCGAGCAGATGGAATGCGCCGCAACGATAGGTGATGGAGCGTCCGGTAACTGGCCAGGTGCCGTCGCGCGCGATCATGCGCTCTTGGATCGCAGCGTAGCGACGGGCTCGCTCCGGCTCGACAGCAGCAAGCTCAGTCCCAACGCCTACCTTGCCAACAGGGCTATCAAGCACGGCCAGCAGGAATGGATGAATGACGTAGCTGTCGTAGTAGTCGGCGTGGAAGTGTGGCCCGTCTCCGTAGACGCCGTCGCCAACATACCACTCTTTGTGTCTCGCGAGCGCGAGCTCAACAGGGGCATGGTCCCAGTCGGCGCCGAGATGTTCAAGCGTCGCTTCGACAACCGCGGAGAACAGCAACCAGTTGCTTACCGGCGGCTGAATGGTGCGCGTCTTCTTCAGACCTTCGATCAGCTGCGCCCTCGTCCTTGCAGGCAGCTGTTCGCCGAGTTGCTTCGGAGCGCGAAGAATGCTGAGCCCAAGGAATGCAGCATCGACAAGCGTCTGCGCGATGGCTCCAAACGGCATATAGTCTGATGACGAAGGATCGACACCGGCAGCAACCGCCTCGCGTGCCAACTCGCCATAGCGCTGCCGCAGTGCGGTCTCCGAGCCGGCCTCAAGCCAGGGCGCAATGCCGCTGAGCGAGCGGCCGAGGGCTTCGAGATACGTACACTGGCGGCGACTGGCCTCCTGTCCAGGCTTGCACTCGACAGGCATGGCCTGCTTGAGGCGGCGTTCGCTTAGCGCAGTGAGGACGGGACCTGCGGTCTTCTGCAGCAGGTCAACCCATTGCCGTCTTGAATCTGCACCTGATTGCGGTGTGCTTGCAACCTCTGCGGTCGCCCCTGCCGCAGAACCAGCGGCTATCAGCAGGCCTGTTCCCTGTAGGAATCGTCTGCGGTCCATTGCGCCTCCACTGGGCATCATACTGCGTGGCGACGGCGGTGACGTCCCTGCCGTACCATAATCAGATTATGAGTGACCTTCTGCCCGGAGTTACGCTGCACGCCCCTCTTGCCGAAAAGCATACCGCTATCCTCTCGCCCGATGCGCTCGCCTTCGCGGTTGCTCTGCAACGCGAGTTCAACCCGCGGCGCAAGGAGCTACTGGCTGCACGTGTGGCGCGCCAACAGCGTTTGGATGCTGGCGAACGGCCCGACTTTCTTACGGACACCAAGCAAATCCGCGAGAGCGAGTGGATCGTGGCACCGCTACCCAAGGATTTGCTCGACCGGCGTGCGGAGATCACTGGGCCGGTGGACCGCAAGATGATCATCAACGCGCTGAACTCCGGTGCAAAGGTGTTCATGGCGGACTTCGAGGATTCTACGACACCGACGTGGGAGAACGTGCTGGATGGGCAGCAGAATCTATTCGATGCGGTGCGTCGCACCATCACCTACGACGATCCCGGCAGCGGAAAACACTATGAGTTGAAGCCTGAGCCTGCGGTGCTGTTCGTTCGCGCACGCGGCTGGCACCTTGAAGAGCGGCACATCCTCGTCGATGGCGAGCCTATGTCTGGAAGCATCTTCGACTTCGCGCTGTACTTCTTCCACAACGCGAAGGAGCTGCTGGCACGCGGCAGCGGACCCTACTTCTACCTGCCCAAGATGGAGTCGCACCTGGATGCGCGACTTTGGAACTCGATCTTTGTGCGCGCACAGAAGCTGCTTGGCGTGCCACAGGGCAGCATCAAGGCGACCGTGCTGATCGAGACGATTCTTGCGACGTTTGAGATGGACGAGATCCTGTGGGAACTGCGTGAGCACTCCGCCGGGCTGAACTGCGGGCGATGGGATTACATCTTCAGCTTCATCAAGAAGCTGGCCGGCGACAAGACGATGCTGCTGCCAGATCGCGGACAGGTGACGATGACCACGCACTTCATGCGGTCGTACTCCAAGCTGGCGATCAAGATATGCCACCGCCGCAATGTGTCGGCGATGGGCGGCATGAGCGCGCTGATCCCTATCAAGAGCGACCCCGAGGCGAACGAGAAGGCCATCGCCGGTGTGCGCGCGGACAAAGAGCGTGAGGCCAGCGACGGCCACGACGGCACATGGGTCGCGCATCCCGGCTTGGTGCCGGTGGCGCTTGAGGTCTTCGACCGCATCATGCCGCAGCCCAACCAGATCACCAAGCAGCTAACCGAATACCACTGCACGGCCGCCGACCTGCTGCAGGTGCCAGAAGGCACGATCACCGAGGCTGGCCTGAAGCAGAATGTTGCCGTCGGGCTTGGGTATCTCGAGGCGTGGCTGCGCGGCATCGGCTGTGTGCCTCTCTTCAACCTGATGGAGGACGCGGCGACAGCGGAGATCAGCCGCGCGCAGCTTTGGCAGTGGGTGCATCATCACGCGGTTTTGCAGGATGGCCGCGCGGTCACGGCGGAGCTGGTCAACAAGGCCATCGACGAGGATCTGTCGCGAGCCAAGTGCACGGTCGACGCAGAGCGCTACACCGCATACGAGTGTGCCGCCAAGCTGACGCGAGAGCTGATCGCCGCACCCCGTTTCCCGGAGTTCCTTACGCTGCCTGCCTACGACGAGGTGCTGGCAAAGGAAACGTTCGCCTCCTGAAGCTAAGCGCATATCCACCTCGACGTGCATATCATTTTTCGCCGTTTATTTGATCCGGCCCAAAATGCACCTGCCCCGTCACATGCATCGATCCCCAAAATAGCATCCATTGACTTGTGTTTCACTACAAATATTATTGAGCAAATCAACACAGCAGCGCGAACACCCTAGATAATCAGTAAGCATTGGAGGCAGAAGCATGGCTCGAGCCGCAGCAGGTTTAAGCACAACGGAGCAAGAGGAGGTCCTGCAGGCCTCGGTCGACCCCAGTTCTGCGGAATCCCTTCTTGCAGCATCACGCCTCGGCGAGCGCATCAAGAAGCTGCGGCTAAAGCGGTCTATGGGTCTGGTCGAACTGGGCCGTAAGACCGGACTTTCCGCCAGTTTCCTATCGCAGCTGGAGACAGGACGCGTCGTGCCTACCCTGCGCAACCTGGCGCGCATTGCGCTGGTGTTTGGCAAGGACCTCTCACACTTCTTCGACTCCAACGACCCCACCTCGCAGCGCATCTTCCGCATTCAACGCAACAAGGACCGCGTGCGCCTGCCGATCGGTACGCCTAAGCCCGATTACATCTCAGAGAGCTTCGGCATCCTCGTGCCCGAAGGCGGTCTGCGACCCTGCAAAGCGGAGTTTCTGCCCGGAGACGAGCACCAGCCGTTCCACCCACATATGTACCCCGGCGTGGAGATGGTGTACGTACTGAACGGCTCGCTGGAAGTTACGCGGCGCGGGGAGCCGCATATGCTGGAGGCCCGCGACGTCATGTACATCTCCGGAGAGACGCAACGTACCTACCGCGCTGCAGGCAAGACTTCCGCGCATGCTCTGATCATCAGCTTTGACGCGGAGACCGGCGACCTGCGCCGCACACGCCGCAAGATCACCGGCGGCGAGTCGTAACTCTCATTTGCGTGGCCGGTAATCCCCCTCCCTATTCGTACCGGTTTTGCGCTAGCATGGCTCTTTCGATGAACGAAGGAGCCTGCCATGTCTGCAACTGCGACCGCAACCCTAAACTCCGTTTCTCCAACGTTGCGTGATGTACCGCACTGGATCGCCGGAGTGCCCGTCGGTGGCGGCTCAGGTCGCTTTGGCGATGTGTTTCTACCCGCCACCGGCGAGGTGCAGGCGCGCGTTCCGCTAGCCAGCGCGGCTGAGGTTAACGCAGCTGTTGCAGCCGCGGCAGCGGCGTTTCCGGAGTGGTCGTCGCAGCCGCCGCTGCGCCGCGCGCGTGTGCTCTTCCGCTTCCGCGAGATCTTTGAACGCCGCATTGATGAGGTCGCAACCCTCCTCAACCGCGAGCACGGCAAGGTCTTCTCCGACGCCAAGGGCGAGGCCACGCGCGGGCTTGAGGTCGTCGAGTTTGCCACCGGCATCCCACAGCTGCTGAAGGGCGAGTTCACTGAACAGGTCGGTACAGGCGTGGACAGCTATTCCATGCGCCAACCCTTGGGCGTAGTCGCAGGCATCACGCCGTTCAACTTTCCGGCGATGGTGCCCATGTGGATGTTCCCCATCGCGCTGGCTTGCGGCAACACCTTTGTGTTGAAGCCAAGCGAGCGCGACCCCAGCGCCTCGATCCTGATAGCCGAGATGCTGAAGGAAGCAGGTCTGCCGGACGGTGTCTTCAACGTTGTGCACGGCGATAAAGTCGCCGTCGATGCGATCCTGGCGCACCCGCAGATTGCGGCGGTGAGCTTCGTCGGCTCCACGCCTATCGCCGAGTACGTCTACCGAGAGGGCACAGCGCACGGCAAGCGCGTGCAGGCGCTCGGCGGCGCAAAGAACCATATGATTGTGATGCCCGATGCCGATCTCGACCAGGCTGCGGACGCACTGGTGGGCGCGGCGTACGGCTCGGCCGGCGAACGCTGCATGGCGATCAGCGTAGCCGTCGCTGTTGGCGCGCAGACGGCGGACGCGCTCATCGAACGCCTGCAGGAGCGCATTGCCAGGCTGACGATCGGAAGCGGCACGCCTGGCACCTCGCCCGAGGCTGAACTCGGCCCCTTAGTGACGAAGCAGCACCTCGCACGCGTCCAGAGTTATCTGCAGGTAGGCGTCGACGAGGGTGCGCAACTTGTTGTAGACGGCCGCGTGGCTGGGTTGCCGCATGGCGACGGCTTCTTCCTCGGCGCATGTCTCTTCGACCATGTGAGGCCTTCGATGCGCATCTACAAGGAAGAGATCTTCGGGCCGGTGCTCGGCGTGGTGCGAACGAATAACTTCGAGACCGCGCTCAGCCTCATCAACGAACACGAGTTCGGCAACGGCACCTCGATCTTCACCCGCGACGGAGACACCGCGCGCGACTTTGCCCGCCGCGTGCAAGCCGGCATGGTTGGCATCAACGTGCCTATCCCGGTGCCGATGGCCTTCCACAGCTTTGGAGGCTGGAAGCGCTCACTCTTCGGAGACCACGCGGTGCATGGGCCGGAGGGCGTTCGTTTCTATACTCGCATCAAGACGATCACTAGCCGCTGGCCTACCGGAATACGCACCGGCGTCGATACGACGATGCCCACTCTCGGGTGATGGACAACCTCTTCACCTAATGGGCTGTGATAGTGTTCGCGTCCATTGTGACCGATGCATTCCATAGCAACAAAGAACTAGGCCGAGTTGCGTAGACAGGCGCAACCGACTTAGTTTGTGCCTGTTCCGGAGTTTCGACCGAGCATGAAAGTTCCATTTTGAGACCGGTATATTGAGAGTTTGATAAATCACTTGCAAGTTCCCATTGCATTACGTAGGTCATGTGGCACACTCACGGAAGTAGCAACCATCTTGTGAAAGAAATGGGCCACTTATGATCATCACTCTGTTCCTTGCCGTTGGATATCTGCTGCACGTATCCGCTTTCGTTGCCATCAAGTAACCCTTCAGCCAACCCTAACGTATACAGGCCAGTCTTCGCTTGCGGAGGCTGGCCTGTTCGCTATTGGAGCCATTGCTTGTATCGGGGAAGGACCCATTCCGTGATAGCACGATCGGTAAGACATTTGTGTAGAAGATGCTGCACATTACATACGTCATGTGACAGAATAGGGCAATCGCGTTCATTACTTTCGTCATGAATTGGGGTGCCTATGAAATATATCGCTTTATGCTCAGCAGTAATGGCCGCGGCACTCGCGGCTGCCTCTGCCGTCTCCACCTCCGCTGAAACTCCTGCTCCGCAGGGCAGCAAGGTGATCAGCGCAACCTGTCCAGTGGTGTTGGCGAAGCTGCAGATGAAGGACAACGCCGTTTTGGTGTTTGAGTACGAGAATGTGGCCCCGAAGGACATTGCGGGCATTGAGTTTGGCGCAGCGTACTTCGACACCGTGCAGGAACCACATAGGGTGGTGGTAACAGGCGGATGGAAGAATTTGCGGGCGGGCTATAGCCGTTTCTCAGCGCTGAACATCAAGTACTGGCGCCACACCAACTATTCAGGCTGGACGATCTGGCCGTCTCGCATCCTGTACAAGGATGGCTCATCCTGGCAGATGGGAAAAGAAAATGACTCCTGCGGCATGGAGACCTGGCGGGACAGAAGGGTGCATGTGGCGTATACACCGAGCCAGATTCTGAACTTTCCGGAGACCGCCACTTTGAGCGAGAACAGATAAGGTTCGCGAACAGCACTTCGAAGGAGACGGGTTTAGTCCGTCTCCTTTTTCATTTAGCTGGCCTGCTCGTCCGCCAGGACAAGAGACTTGTCTAGCGCGTCAATCCCCCGCACGATCTGTTCCTTCTCCACTATCAGGGGCGGCGCGATGACGAAGTGCGAGACCCACGCCTGCATGATGACCCCTTCAGCGAGCATCTTCCCTGCAATCTGGTCCACGAGCAGCGGCTTGCCGGAGACCTTGTCCGCGTAAATATTGAAGGGTTCCTTCGTCTCCTGGTTCTTGACCAGATCGACCGCCCAGAAGAGGCCCTTTCCGCGAACATCGCCGACGGATTTGTGCTTCTTCTTCAACTCACGAAGAAGACCTTCGACGAACGGTCCAAGCTCGCGCGCGCGCTCCACCAGGTTGAGCCGCTGCATCTCGCGGATCGTTGCCACTGCAGGCCCCAGCGTCATCGGATGTGCCTCATACGTATGGCCGTGCGCAAAATAATGGTCCTGGAAGAAGTCACCGATCTTCTCGCTCGTCGCGCACAGTCCTAGCGGTACATAGGCTGATGTGATGCCCTTCGCCGTCGTAAGAATGTCCGGCGTAACCCCCCACAGATCCACCGCGAACCACTCACCCGCGCGGCCCCAGCCGCTCATCACCTCGTCGGCGATCAGCAGCACGCCGGTTTCATCGCACACCTTGCGCAGCTTCGGAATGTACTCCGCCGGGGGTACGATCACGCCATTGGTACCAACGATAGGCTCCACGAGCACCGCCGCCACGTCACTCTCGTTGCGGATCATGTGCTCGAGGTAGTCCACGCAAGCGATACCGCACTGCGGGTATGTATGCTTGATCGGACACTTGTAACAGTGAACCTCTGGCCCAAAGATGACACCCGGGCCCTTGCCGCGAGGCTCCATCGCCCAGCGGCGCGGATCGCCCGTCGCGGCAATCGAGCCAGCCGTCGAGCCATGATAGCTGCGGTAGCGAGCGATCACCTTCGTCTTGCCGGTGTACATGCGCGCAATCTTAAAGGCCGCCTCATTGGCATCGGTGCCGCTGGTGGTGAAGAAGAATTTGTTCAGCCCCTTGGGCATCACCTCAAGCAGCAGCTTCGACAACTCAGCGCGCGCCGTGGTCGCATATCCAGGCATCGCGTACGCCAGCTCTTCGGCCTGCTTCGCAATGGACGCGACGACCGCCGCATTCTTGTGGCCAAGATTCATACACATCAGCTGCGATGAGAAGTCGAGATACTTTTTGCCGTTCGCATCAGTGATGTAGCAGCCCTCGGCGTCCACGATGTGCAACGGGTTCCAGCCCTTCTGAAACCGCCATGTGCCGTAGTTGGTGTCCTTGGTAATCTGCACAACCTCTGCTGAGGTCAGAGGTGTGCTCTTTTCGACTGTATCCGTAGGGCTCATGGCTGCTTATCTTTCTCCTGCGCCTGCGTGCAGGTGGGCTGCTGTCTCCAGGGAGAGACGGTGACGAAACATCATCAGATAGTAGATTGCTCCCGAGAGGAAGAATCCGGCAAACCATGCGTAGTCATAGAGGAAGGAGACGCGCGGAACAAACCGTCCAACAAGCGCTGCGACAACGCCGAGCACCAGCGCAACGATAGCCGCCGGATTGATGCCCTTCGAATACTCGTAGATGCCATCACGGCGATAGAGCGAGTAGCTATCGAGCTGCGTGCCGCGGATGAGAAAGTAGTCGCAGACCATGATGCCCGCCACCGGTCCCAGCAGGCCAGAGTAGCCCACCAGCCATCCAAAGACGTAGTTGCCGAAGGTCGCCATGATCTTCCACGGCATCATCGCCAGCCCCAGCAGACCTGTGATCATTCCACCCGTACGAAAGCTAATCAGCCTCGGCGCAAGGTTGGAGATATCGTTCGAAGGTGACACCACGTTCGCCGCGATGTTCACATTCAGTGTAGAAACGAGCAGCGCAAGCAGCCCGAGAAACGCGATCCACGGCTGATGGAACATGCCCAGCAGCGTTACGGGGCTCCAGATCGCATGACCAAAGACCACCACCGAAGCAGACGTTACCGCGATGCCGAGGAACGAGTACATCACCATGCCGAGCGGCAGGCCAATCGCCTGCCCCACCAGCTGTGACTCCTGGTTCTTCGCATAACGCGTGAAGTCCGGAATGTTGAGCGAGAGCGTCGCCCAGTAGCCGACCATCGCCGTAAGCGACGGGATGAATACCTTGAGGAAGCCAGCAGTCGTTGTGAACTGGCTCGGCGCAGCCAACACTGGCCCAAGGCCACCCGCGCGATGCAGCATGTAGAACAGGAGCGCCAGGCTCATCACCAGCATGAACGGCGCGGAGTAGCTCTGCAGAAAACGGATTGACTCCACGCCACACCACACCACCACCATGTTCAGCAGCCAGAAGCCGAGAAAGCACGTCCACAGCACGCTGGCTGAGTTGGCGGTCTGCGGCCAGAGCACAGCCACCATTGCCGCAATGGCCTGCCCGCCAATCCACGTCTGGATGCCGAACCATCCACACGCAACAATTGCACGAAGAATCGCCGGAATATTCGCACCAATCGGCCCAAAGCTCGCACGAACAAACACCGGAAACGGAATGCCGTACTTCGCACCCGCATGTGCGTTCAGAAGCATCGGCACCAGCACAATCAGGTTTCCTAGCAGGATGGTGCCGATCGCCTGCTTCCAGCTCATACCTGCGGCGATCAGGCTGGCCGCAAGCATGTAGGTTGTTACTTCCATACACATGGAAAACCACAGCGCGAAGTAGTTGTACATCGACCATGTGCGCTGCGCAGGCAACGTCGGTGCGAGATCGTCGTTATACAGCCGAGGGTCGGGCGCATACAGCCCGGCATGCATATCGCTATCCATAGCGATGTTGGGCAATACAGCGTGCGCGGGGGTAATCAAGCAAAACCTCCTGCATTGGCATCGCGGCGCACAAAACGGCCACGCCCTGTCGCCCCGAGAAACTCCCCAGGTCGTGTCGTATTGTCGACAACAAGCTCACCGCGCGAGAAGACCTTTGCGGCGTTGCCCTTCACCTTCCAGCCTTCAAACATGTTGTAGTCCGTGGCCATGCGCTGCGTCGCCGCACTGATGGTGTAATCCGCATCAGGATCCCACAACAATATGTCAGCATCGAGCCCCGGCACGATACTGCCCTTCTTTTTCTCCATGCCGAAGATGCGCGCCGGCGCGGTCGCCGCAAGCTCTACGAATTTCTCCGGTGTGATCCTTCCAGCATTGACACCGAAGTGCCACAGAATCTGCAGCCGGTTCTCCACACCGGGGCCGCCGTTGGGGATCTTGCGAAAATCATCTTTGCCAAGCGACTTCTGGTCGGCAAAGCGGAACGGACAATGGTCCGTAGACACCACCGACAGCGCGCCCTCTGCCAGCGCATCCCACAACGGCTTCTGATTTTTCTTCTCTCGCAGCGGAGGCGTAAAGACAAACTTCGCCTCTTCCCAGCTATTGCCTGGCATCTGGTCTTCGATGGAAAGCACAAGATACTGCGTGCAGGTTTCGGCGAGGGCCCTAGCGCCACGCCCCTGCATGAACTTCAACGCCGCGAGCGCATCTTCATTAGACAGGTGTACGATGTACACCGCTGCTCCCGCCATATCCGCAAGCGCAATCGCACGATGCGTCGCCTCTGCCTCTGCCTTCGGGCTGCGAGAGAGCGCATGATAGTGTGGCGCAGCCTTGCCTTCGGCAATCATCTGCGAGACCACTATATCGATTGCACTCCCATTCTCCGCGTGAATACAACACAGAGCATTCAAACCCGCGGCCTTCTGCATCACACGAAACATCAGGCCGTCATCGATCATCAGCACGCCGGGATAGGCCATGAACAACTTGAAGCTGGAGATGCCCTCCACAACCATCTCTTCCATCTCACGCAGGCCATACCCGGTGTCGCCAGTATGGTGCGGATCGAGATCCGTAACAGCCATATGCAGAGAAAAGTCAACGCAGGCTTTGCGATCGGACTTTTTGCACCAAGTATCGAACGCCTCGCGCATCGTGTGCCCTTGAGACTGCAACGCGAAATCGATCAGCATCGTGGTGCCGCCGACGGCAGCAGCCTGCGTGCCTGTGGTGTAATCGTCCGCCGAGGTCGTCCCGCCAAATGGCATATCTAGGTGCGTATGCACATCGATGCCACCCGGCATCACGAGCAGCCCAGTCGCATCTACGATCTCATGCTCCTCCTCCACGATCTTCTCGCCAACCTGCGCGATGATCTCACCGGAGATAAGAACATCAGCCCGGCGCGAACCGGTCGCGCTGACAATAGTCCCGTTTTTTATCAGTGCTCCCATACTGCGCTCCTACAGATTCGGATTGGCGGTGACAGCAATCGTCTCAGTTGCTGCGCCCTTCGCAACACGCTCTTCCCATGTCTCCGGTGGCAGTCCCGTGTCGCGGCGCTCCATCGTAATACACTCCGGCACAGGGCAGACCAGCGAGCAAAGATTGCAGCCTACGCAATGCTCTTCATCCACGCGCGGAATGCGTGCGAGCGGCGTAGCGTGCGGCCCATGATCCGTTGCGTTGTGCGCATCGAGCTTCGGGATCGGCGTCATACTGATTACACTGCGGCTTGCGGCCGTGATCTCATACGGAGTACGCGTAACGTCTTCCGCAGGCAGCGCGCGGTCAAGATGAATGCACTGGTGCGCGCCATCCCAACAGGCTGTATAGCACAGATCGCAACCGATGCACTTCGTCTCATGAATGTGCGCCACCACCTTGAAGTTCAGGTTCAGGTTCTTCCATTCGCGCACATTCGGCAGCGAGTGGCCGCGAAAATCACCCAGCGTCTCATAGCCCTTGCGGCGCATCCACGCAAGCAGGCCGTCGCCCATATCTTCGACGATGCGATACCCATAGTGCATCGCCGCCGTGCATACCTGCACCGTGCCCGACCCAAGCAGAATGAACTCCGCAGCGTCCTGCCAGCTTGCGATGCCGCCAATGCCCGACATTGGCAACGCCGCCAGCGGATCGCTCATCACCTGCTGCACCATATTTAGCGCAATCGGCTTTACCGCGGGACCGCAGTAGCCGCCATGCGAGCTCTTACCGTCCACATTCGGCCGCGGTTCCAGCGTATCGAGATCGATGCTTGTAATCGAGTTGATCGTATTGATCGCGGAGAGCGCATCCGCACCACCAGCCTTAGCAGCACGTGCCGGAATTCGTACGTCGGAAATGTTCGGCGTCAGTTTCACGATCACCGGTGTCCGCGCCTTCTCCTTCACCCACGCTGTGATCCGCTCGCAGTACTCCGGCACCTGGCCCACAGCGGAGCCCATGCCGCGTTCGCTCATCCCATGCGGGCAACCGAAGTTCAACTCCAGCCCATCCGCGCCTGCATCTTCAGCTCTCTGCACGATGTCATGCCACGTCTCGCGCTTCGACTCCACCATCAGCGAGGCAATCACAACGTGTTTGGGATATCTCTTTTTTACCTCAGCGATCTCGCGAAGATTCACTTCGATCGGGCGATCCGAGATCAACTCAATGTTGTTGAGCCCCATCATGCGCTGACCGTTCCAGTCGATCGACGAGTACCGAGAACTGACGTTCGTAATGGGCGCACCGATCGTCTTCCACACTGCGCCTCCCCAGCCCGCATCGAACGCGCGCATGATCTGCTCACCGCAGTTCGTCGGCGGCGCGCTCGCCAGCCAGAAGGGATTCATACATCGTATGCCTGCAAAGGTTGTCTCAAGCGTTGGCATGTGCGACCTCCAGCCATGCGGCGATACCAATACCTGCACGCTTTCCGTCAGCAACGGCATCGACAACTTCGCGACCACCATTGATGCAGTCGCCACCCGCAAAAAACTTCGGATAAGATGTCTGCCCGTTGACACGGTTCACGACGATACGACCCTTATCGAGTTGAACTTTGTCGCCGTCGAGAAAGCTTGTGTGCGTTCCCTGTCCAATAGCGAGCACAACTAGATCGACAGCAAGCTCACTTCCCTCTTCCAACTTAGGCACTAGTGAACTGTCAACACTCGTCTCAAGCTGCGCGAGCTTGAGGGCCTCGACACGATCTTCACCAACCAGACCAACGGGCGTCACATGAAAGTGAAACCGGACGCCCTCCTGCTTCGCGTGTTCATACTCAAACGCAAAAGCCGACATCTGCTGCGGGCCACGGCGATAGATCATGTGCACCTCTTCGGCGCCGAGCCGTACCGCAGCATTCGCAGCGTCGATAGCGGTGTTCCCACCGCCGATCACTGCGACTTTCTTCGGCACCATCGTGATCGCACCACTCTTGTAACCAGCGATGAAATCCAGCGCATTGGTGACACCCCCACGATCTTCATTCGCAACGCCCAGCTTATGAATCGTACCCAGTCCGACACCGAGGAAGACCGCATCGAACTGTGCTTCTAGCAAAGCAAGCTTCGCCGCGTCGACAGTCGTGTCGAAGTGAAACGTCACACCGAGTTGCGCCAGCATATCAATCTCGTGCAAGCTCTCGATGAGCGGCAGCTTGTACTCCGCAATGCCGTAGGTATTCAGACCGCCTGGCAATGGCCTCGCATCAAATATCTCAGCACGTATACCGCGACGGCGAAGCTCTGCTGCACAAGCCAGTGACGCCGGGCCTCCACCGATAAGCGCGACACTCTTACCAGTCTCTTCCCCCGGAGAGAACGGCAACGGATCACCGCTGGCATGCAGTGCATCCATCGCAAAGCGCTGCAGCCTGCCGATCTCAATCGGCCGCTCGTTGTTGCGGTGCATCACACAGGATCCCTCACACAACACCTGCACCGGACAGGCACGCGCGCAGCTCGCACCTAGGATGTTGGCTTCAAGGATCGTGCGCGCAGAACCTTCCAGGTTGCCGCTGGCGATCTTCTTGATGAACTTCGGCACATCGATGTGCGTAGGACACGCAACCGTACACGGCGCGTCGAAGCAGTAGAGACAACGGTTCGCCTCAATCACCGCAGACACAGGGGCAAACCCGGGATGCAGATCCGCGAATCGCTTCGCAACCTCTGGCGAATCTGGCGCCCTCTCAAGAAATCCAGTAGACGTACTCACAGCGAGCAGCTCTCCTTCTTCATCGAGTGCGGTGGTGAAAAAATGATTATCTACCATTCCTCTGTTCTACGGTAGGTCGCACAGAAAGAATCAAGGACGGCCACTCAGCGCTGGATCCATGCCGCCACCTTCTCAGCGAGCGAAGTGAAGGCGGTGACAGCCAGTTCCAGATGCTCCCGGCGTGTATCTTCCGCGGCGTTGTGGCTTAATCCGTTCAGGCTCTGCACAAACATCATCACCGTCGGAATACCCGCGCTCGCAACCTCCGCGGCATCGTGCAGTGGGCCACTCGGCAGCTCCTCGACCGTGCCTGCAGTCTCCAAAACAGCCTCTCTGCATAGCAGGACGAGCTCTGCATCAAACGGTATCGGTTGAATTGACCATATCTTCGACCACTCCACCGTGCAGCGTTCTTCGCTTGCAAAGCGTAGGCTGGCAGCGCGCGCCTCTTCCAGTATCGACGCAAGCACATCTGCATCAAGATCGCGCATATCGAGCGTCGCTTCGCAACGGCCGACTACAGCCGTAACAATACCAGGAAACGTCTTCACACTGCCCATCGTCGCTACCGCCTGCGGATGTTTCTTCGCAATCGGCCGAATCTCCAGCGCGAGCTTTGCCGCGGCGGCGAGCGCATCACGACGCACAGGCATGGGTGTCGAGCCGGAGTGTGCCTCCTGCCCGTGAAACGTGATCGCCCAACGCTCCACCCCTTTGGTACCCAGCACCACGCCCAACGGCTTGCCCTGCGCCTCCAGAATGGGGCCCTGCTCAATATGCAACTCCAGATACGCCGCAAGACTCTTCTGCTCAATCACTGCCTCGCCCACGCGATCGATCTCAACACCGCACGCAGCCAACGCCGCCTCCAGTGTGATGCCATCACGGTCCGTGCGCCTGCGATCTGCTTCGATCGTGGCCTGGCCTGCGAACGCTGCCGAACCAAAGAGGCTGCGCCCGAAACGCGCACCCTCTTCATCGGCCCAGTCAACAAGCTTGATCGTGATTGGCGGTCGACCGTTAAAGGACTCCGCAAAGTGTGTGAGCACCTCCAGCGCGGCCATCACTCCCAAGCAACCATCCAGCCAGCCTCCGTTGGGTACGGAGTCGAGATGGCTACCCACAACTAATGCCGTCTCGCTCTCGCCCGGCAACGTGACCCAGTGGTTGCCCGCAGCGTCGTAGTGCCGTTCTACCGGCAACGCCTTCAACTTCTCTTCAAACCACGCACGCGCCTTCAACCAGACCGGCGACCACGCTACACGCTGTGCCCCATTCGCATCGCCCGTCAACGCACGCAACTCATCCAGATTCGCCAACACCCTTACCGCATCCACCATCCACCACCTCTTGCCATCAAGCTACACCAAACATACAAGGTCGCTGCGCCCCACCTTTACTTGCTGCCCGGAGGCACAACGCCGTTCATGCGCAGATACTCCACCCATCTGGCCGTAATGCTCGTCCCCATGCGCCACGCCAAACGCCGCCAGCGTAGCGCGGGTCTTCATGCCGTCCACGGGCTTGATCGGCTCGAAGGCGTTCTGAACCGTGATCGTCGCGATCGCCTTGTGCGCAAACGCAAACGGCTTCGCCAGGATCGCCACGCAGTCTTCTTTCGTCGTCAGCGTCTGGATCGTACCTTGTTCTGAAGCAAAGGTAGCCGCGCGCGGCGTGAAGCCGTAATTGTCCGCGGACATTGCGTTTACCACGCCCATCGCATCCTGCTCGTACAGGCTCAGCAGAGCGCCTGCGCGGGTTGCTGCGCCGTCAACGCCGGACTGCCCTTGCTCATCTCGCCCATCTGCGCATGCAGAGTACCCTCTGCAAACAGCGAACAAGCAGCCAGAGCCATCGTGGTCGCAATACATCGCAATGTCATGCCGGCAACCTCAAATCGCATCGCTAGCAAAACACGATCAGCCTAACAGAGTCCGACGAACTTCAGATCGCCAGCCGTTGCGGCATCAGCGTCGAGAGCCCATCCTTGAGTTCCAACGCCTTCGACGTCACACTCAACTTCGCTCCTTGCAATCCCTTGCGACTAGCCGTCACCACGATCTCGCCCGGCGTCCGCCCAGCACGCACCGCGACGCGATTGATGCCCAGCTCCGTGTTCAGGTACAGATTGTTCGTCGAGTCCACCCTGCCGCTGTTGTAGCCGCCGCGCCACGTTGCAGGGCCGGTGCAGGTGAAGTCGATGCGCGCATCATCGGTCGGCACGCGCTCGCCCTTCGCATCCACCACCTCTACGTCGATCAACACCACGTCTTCACCATCCGCCTGTAGACCATCGGGCCCGGTGATAGGCGTCAGTTTGATCCGTGCAGCCGCGCCTGAAGTCGTAAGTGTCTGCTCGCCTACATGCTTTCCTTGTAGCGTCCCTACAGCCTTCAGCGTCCCCGGTGCAAACGCCACGCTCGCAAACGAGTACACATACCCGTTCTCCGCCGTCTTGCTCACACCAAGCGACTTGCCGTTCAGCAGCAACTCCACCTGGTCTACATGGTTCGCGATAACGTACACCGTCTTTACCGTCGGCTTGCCGTCCGGCTGCGTCAACGGATAGCTCCAGTGTCCCAGCACATGCAGATCAGGCGTCTCGCTCTGCATCACACGATGTGCATAGTAGATCTCCTTCGGCAGGCGCATCGCATCTACCTTACCGCTCACGCGTGCCACTTCACTCGAATCCTGCCGGCCATCCGCGTTCTCATCGGTAAAGTAGATCGACGCATACCCCGCCCACTTGGCGTGCGCAGGATCGGTATTCGAAATCCGGTTCGCCCAGTACTCCCAGTAGCGCTTCACGCCGGCCAGCGCAAAGCTCTCCGACTCGTATTGATACGTATCGTCCGGCCCCTTCTTGAAGCCGTAATATGGCGGCGAGTATGGGTCCCAAAACCGGCGCGCACCCTCATCACGAAAGTCCTCCGTCTCGATCAACGGAGCGCGATCACGCCGCGCCGCACTGTAACCGCGGAAGATCGCATCCGCGCCCGTTAGTGCATCTGTCCTCGGGTCCTGCCCGATCATCACACCGTAGTACTCCGCAACCGGCGTAATCGCCGTGTTCGCAGGATCATCCCCATTGCCGCGCGTGCCGATCACACGCCCTCCCGCTGGGTCCCATTGCTTGCGCAGTTCCACCATCTGTTGCATGTGCTCCGCTGTGACGACCGTGTTGCCCGCCTCCCAGAACAGGATGCTCGGATTATTGCGGAAGTAGATCATCGAGATGCGCATCACCTCTACACGCTGCTCCCACTGCCGTCCTGTCACGTCACGCTCCTTGTCACCCGCCGGACAAACCTGCACGATGCCGTACCGCGCCATCGTGTCCGCATCCACCTTCTGCGGAGACACATGCATCCAGCGGATGTAGTTCCCATGACACTCGCGAATCATCCGCGCAGTGAAGTCGTGCATCCAGTCTGGATACGCTTGCCCCAATCCGGCCCACTCATCCGCCGCCCTTTGCGCGAATCCCTTCAGATACACAAACTCGTCATTGATGTGCACGCCGCCAGAACCGGCGCCGCCTTTGAATTCCGCCTTGCGGAAACCTGTCGTCGTACGCTCACAGTCAACAACCTTCCCGTCAACTTTTAAGATCGTATAGACCTCATACAGATGCGGATCGCTGACGCTCCACCAGCGCGCGTTCTTCAGCCCGCCAGTAGCTTGCAGCGTAGTCTTTTCGCCAGCCACCATATCTACAGGGTCACCATCGAACTGCGCGGCCACCTTGCCGTCGTTATCGACGATCACTACGGTCAGTCCCACCGTCGCACGGTCTCCCGCACCGTTGCGCACCTGCGACTCTACCGAGATGTCCGCCATCTTCTTCGCAATCGCAAAGTTGTCCGCGTGAATGTAGATTCCCTCGGTCTGCAACCCATAGTACAGCGGCAGCGTCTGGTGAACCGGCCCCATCACATGCAGCCACACATGCCGATTAATTCCGCCGAAGTCTGGGTTGAAGTCGTTCGCATTCCACTCGAACGCGGTGTCGCTCGCGCGCTCGTGATACGTCGTGCGGTTATCCACCTTCACCGCAAGCACGTTCTCTTCGCCGATCTTTACCGCATCACTAATATCCACCCCATATGCTGTAATGCCGTTCTCATATAGCCCGACGGCTTTGCCGTTGAGGTAGATATCTCCCGCTTGCCGCATCCCCTCGAACTCCAAGAAGACGCGCTTGCCCGCCATCTCCTTCGACAACACAAAGTGCTTGCGATACCACCCAATGCCCTTGTACGTCCCCTTGTCACCACCGCCATGCGAGATGATCGTGCGAAACGAGTCGACATCGTTCCAGGTATGCGGCGTGCTCACCTCGGCCCACTGCGCATCATCGAACCCCGGTGCCTCCGCGCCGGCAACGTCCTCGCGCAGAAACCGCCAGCCGATGTTGAAGTTCAGCCTCTGCCGCGGCGAAGCCGGTGGAACATACGCGCCCGCCCCCTGCGCCCAAGCCGGCCGCAACCCAACCTTC
>CAJCIM010000112.1 GCA_903970395.1 Acidobacteriaceae bacterium | reverse complement strand
GACTCGTTGCTGCGGGCAAGGTCTTCCAGCAGAGCGACGGTCTCGGTGTAGCGCTTGAGGCGAGCGAGGACGTCAGCATACTTGACGGTGAGATCGACGTGCATGGGATTGAGGACAAGCGCCCGCTGGATCCAGACGAATGCCAGTTCTTCCTGGGCGGTCTTTTCGCCATCTTTGACGAAGTAGGTCTTGTAGTAGTGGAGGTTCGCGACCTTGGAGACGATATCCCAGTCGAGCGGGGCGCCGTTTTTTGAGGCGTTCTCGGCCTCATCGAGGAAGGTGACGACATCTGGGTCGTCAAAGAGGACACGGAGCCTTTCAGCATCTGACTTGCGGGTTTTTACCATGTCCTCGATGTTGTCGATGCCGGAGAGGAGACTTGGCGAGAGGATCGCGGAGAGCCGCTGGGTGACGATACCGGCAACACGAGTGCCTTCACTCGCGATGCGGTCGCGGTCGGAGCGGCTGCGTGCGAGGGCGGGGTTGAGGAAGAGTTCGCGGCCGAAGTACATCATGAAGAAGCCGATAGAGAAGAAGATTACGGCCGATCCGGCGGCGAGGGCGAATTCCACCGGGCCGGGGCCGTAGGCGAAGACGACCAGGAGATTTTTGATGGATGATGCCTTGGCGATGGTGAGGCCGGTGGCCGCGCCGATGAGCCAGTCGCGAACCTTGCCAATTGTGCCGGACTCCTCGCCGTAGCTGCTGAATAGGAAGCCGAAGAGACAGCCGGTGGCGGCTGCGGCGACGCTGATGGTTGCAAGCAGGACAGAGCGGCCGAGCGAGCGCTGTCCACAGATAGTCCACCAGAAGACGCTAAGGGCGGCGAGCGACCACCAGACACCAGGGCCCCAGCTCTTCAGCTTGTTTTCCATGACGGCACCCAAGGCAATGAAGTTGACATGAGTATCTTGGGCGGGAGGCACCGTCGGCGCAAGGGCTAATTTTCGTGGGAGGCTTGGTCGCGAGCTAGCGGACTTGCGGCTTGGCTTCGGGGCCGAAGAAGCGTTCGATCTGGGCGGCCAACACGGTGATGGGTGGAGTACGGCTAGCGATATCGGCGTCTTTTAGATTGAAGCTCTTACGCCAGATATCTTCGATGATTGGTTGAAGGGTGGCGGCGGTAAGTTGGGCTGTAGGCAGATGCGCGATAGCGGCGAAGAGATCGTCTTCTTCCGGCTCGTACTCATCGGCGGGTGCGCCTTCAGCGAGGTGGCCTTCGATGTCGGCCTCGCGAACGAGTTGCTGGATGGATTCGAGATCGGGTGGTGGGGGCCAGGGTGCGGACATGCGGATTGGTGCCCTCCGGGGCGGTCTAGTGTGCGGTCGGGGGATCGGGCTTGTAGTTGGGGCTGATGGTGCCGTGTTGTTCGGCGATCGGAAGAAGGATGGGGTAGTACTGCACGAAGGTGGTGTCAACGGCGGCGTGGGCTTCGTGGCAGGCGTAGCAGTCGGCTGGCGGTGGAATGTACTTTGCAGTGGGTAGGCCACCCTGCATCTCGTAAAAGCTCCACTTGTTGTGGTCCTTTACGTGAATCTCGGTGGTGACGATGACGCCGCTCTGGGTGTGACCCTGCTTGTTGATCGAGACAGGGTTGTCCGCGCCGCGGACTTCGGTGATGAGGGTGGTTTTGTTGGGCCAGGTGCCGGTCTCGAGAAAGCTGTGGTACGAACCCGGGTTGGCGAAGACGTTCTGGAAGACGTGTTGGTCCGGTGGGGTGCCCTTTGGCGGGTTGTAGGACATATCCAGACCGGCGGTGAGGAAGATCCACTCGCGGTAGTTCTGGGGCATGATAAGACTGCCGTCGGGAGTATAGTGCGGATCGTCCCCGGAAGAGACCGGCGGGGCTTGCGCGATACTGAGTCGGGCACTGTGAAATAAAATGCCGCCGAGAGTGGCGAGCAGGACAAGAGCTGTAGCGGTTACTGTGCGCGTAAGCATATGTTTCTCCTTGGGGCTTCAGATACGCAGATGGAACCGGTGTAAAGGTTTGGAAGGTTCGGCTAAGCGGGCTGCTGTTGTGTACAGCAGTGTAGCGCGCCGAGGCCCCAAATGAAGTCGGTGCAGTGGATGCCGGCGATGGTGCGGCCCGGAAAGCAGTCGGCGATGGTGTTGAGCGCGATGCGGTCGTTGGGGTCGTTGAAGGTGGGAACCAGGACCAAGTTGTTGGCGATGTAGAAGTTCGCGTAGCTGGCCGGGAGGCGCTGGCCTTCGAAGACGACCGGCGCGGGCATGGGGAGCGTCTTGATAGTGAATGGACGCTTTTTGAGGTTGCGGAAGGACTTGAGGCGGTCGAGGTTTTCGGCAAGCGGAAGGTGGTTTTCGTCGGCGGTGTTAGGTTCGACGGTGGTGAGGATCGTGTTTTCGTTGACGAAGCGGGCGATGTCGTCGACGTGGCCGTGGGTGTCGTCGCCAGCGCAGCCGCGGTTGAGCCAGAGGACCTGATCGATGCCGAGGTAGTCGTGGAAGGCCTGTTCGAGTTGCTCGCGGGAGACGCCGGGGTTGCGTTGCTGGACGTCGGAGAGCAGGCACTCTTCGGTGGTGAGCAGGACGCCGGCGCCGTTGGTGTCGATGGAGCCGCCTTCGAGAACAAGGCGGTGCGGCTTGCCGTTGGCTAAGGTGACGGTAGGCTCGAACGAGGTCATCTTGAACAGCTTGGCGACGTGTGCGGGGATCTTGTCGTCGTTGCGCCAGTTATCGTACTTGGCCCAGGCGTTGAAACGCCAGTTGGTGATGGCGGCTTTGCCTTCGGGGTTCTTCACGAAGATGGGGCCGGAGTCGCGGAGCCAGACGCGGTCGGTGGGCCAGCGGTGGAAGTGCACGCGGGCGAGGTTGGTGGCCTGGCGGCGGAGCATGGAGGTGGCGCGCTTCTGCGCGGCCTCGTCGTTGACGAGGATGTGGACGTCTTCAACCTGAGAGAGGTGGCGGACGAGCTCTGCATAAGCCCACGGGATGGGCTGGAATTTGCCGGGCCAGTCGTCGGGGTTGTGGGGCCAGGCGATCCAGGTGGCGGCGTGGGGAGCCCACTCGGCGGGCATGCGGTAGTGCTGTTGGGCGGGTGTCTGTGTCACCCGGCTATTTTAGTCGGTCGAGGCTATGGATTCTGTATGGAAGGCGTTGGAGGGCAAGGTGATAAAGTGCTTGTACATTCCAATTGAGATTTGTTTCGCAGGAGCCTTGCCGATGAACCTCTGCACCTTGCGTAGGTATATGGTCGCCACACTGTTGGCCGTGGCGTGTTGTGTTCTATCGATGCAGGCGCAGAAGCCTTACCAGACGCAGAAGGGTACGGAGATTCTGTGGGACAGGTGGGGCGTTCCGCATGTGTTTGCGAAGTCGGTGCCGGATATGTACTTCTGCTATGGGTGGGTGCAGGCGGAGGCGCATGGCGACCTGCTGCTGCATGCTTTTGGCAACTCGCGCGGGCGGGCGGCGGAGTACTTTGGGCCGGGGGTCGAGGATCGCAACATCCGCAACGACCGCTGGGTGTGGACGAATGAGATTCCCAAACGGGCGGCGGTGTGGCTGGCGGCGCAGGCGCCCGAGTATCGCGGGTATCTGGAGGCGTTTGTTGCGGGGATCAATGCGTATGGAGCGAAGCATCCTGAGGCGTTGAGCGCGGAGGCGAAGCAGATTCTGCCGTTGACGACGCTGGACCTGCTGGAACGGGAGCAGTTGTTTATCAACTTTGAGTTTGTGGCGAGTTCGCGGCTGATGGATTCGCCGAAGGCTGGCGCGGCGCGGGCGGAGGTCGAGGCGCCAATTGTGTCTCCGTTCGATCCGCGCAGCGAAGACATGCAGGACGGCTCGAATGGGTGGGCGATTGCACCGAAGAAGTCGGCGGATGGCAAGGCGATGCTGTTGATGAATCCGCACCTGGCGTGGGGTGGCGAGCAGAGCTACTTTGAGGTGCAGCTGACGGCACCGGGGGTGAACCTGTACGGAGCGACGCAGGTGGGGCTGCCGGCAATGCGGTTTGTGTTTACCGATCAGCTGGCGATTACTAACACGGTGAACACCAACAACGGCGCGCTGCTATATCGGATCAAAGAGAAGGACGGCGGGTACCTCTTTGACGGTAAGGTGCTGCAGTACGAGAAGGCTCACTACACCTTCAAGATCAAGCAGCCGGACGGCAGCTTCCGCACCGAAGGTGTGGGCGTGTACAAGACGGTGCATGGGCCGATCATCCGACGCGATGATGGCGTTCCGATCGCGCTGCATGTGGCTGGTCTGGACAAGCCGTTTCTGCTGGAACAGATTTGGAAGATGGGAACGGCGAAGAACTTTGCCGAGTACCAGGAGCAGGTGAAGCGGCTGCAGATTCCGATGTACAACATCATCTACGCTGACAGGGATGGGCACATCGAGTATCTGTTCAACGCCGATGTGCCGAAGCGCGAGACGGGCGACTGGAACTTCTGGGAGCATCCGGTGGATGGTTCGACGAGTGCGCTGCTACCGACGCGCGACCTGACGTATGAGGAGCTGCCGAAGATCATCGATCCACCGAGTGGGTACGTCCAGAACTCGAATGAGCCGCCGTGGGATGCGGCGTGGCCGAGCATGATTGAGCCGAAGGATTATCCTGCGTATATCTCGCCGACATTTGGGCTGTTTCGCAGCGATCGTGCGCTGCGCATGCTAAGTGAGGACAAGATGATCAGCTATGACGCGCTGTTGCAGAAGAAGCTGTCGACACGGATGGAGTTCGCGGACCGGATTCTGCCGGAGCTGCTGGATGCTGCGGACAAGTATGGCTCGACTCGCGCGAAACAAGCGGCTGCGATCCTGAAGACGTGGGACCGGCAGGCGGAGGCGTCGAGCACGGGTGCGCTGCTATTTTATACATGGGCGCAGAGGTTTGTGAATCCGGCGGTGACGCTGAATGCGAAGGACGCGCAGCGGAACTTTACGGTGCCGTACGACTATGAGCAGCCGCTGACGACGCCGCGCGGCATCAAGGATCCGAAGGCCGCGGCAGCGATGCTGGACGATGCTGCTGCGGAGACCGTGAAGCTGTACGGAGCGATGGATACTCCGTGGGGCAAGGTGATGCGGCTGCAGATCAACGGGCAGAGCGATGGCGATACCGCTGCTGTGCGTGGGCCGGCGCTGAATGGCGTGAATCTGCCGGGCAACGGTGGGTATGGCAACCTTGGGATCTTTCGCGTGGTGACGTACGGGCCGATGGAAGACGGCATCAAGACGCCGGTGCATGGCGATGGCTTTACGATTGCGCTGGAGTTCAGCTCGCCGATGAAAGCGAAGTCGCTGGTGAGCTATGGAGACTGCTCGCAGCCGGGATGCGCACACCATACGGACCAGCTGCCGCTGTTCGAAGACAAGCAGTGGCGGGATGTATGGCGCACGCGCGGCGACGTGGAGAAGCATCTCGAGAAGCGTGAGATGTTCTAGCTTGTTCCGAAAAGCAGGTCGAAGATGAAAGCTGCCGACGGTATGGGTGAGCCGTCACCTTCGGGGTTCTTAGAGTCCGCTACGCTGCGCCCAGAATGACGAGCTTAATGTGTTGGTTCGTAGAAGGTGTACGTGGCCTGGTAGGGGACCTTGATGATGGTGTCGACGTTCTGGGCGTCGCAGCCGGTGGTGGGGGCGTTGCCAGCCTGTGTGTTGGAGCGGCGCACCATGGTGACGCCGGTGAGCGCGCCGGTGGTATCGCCTGAGGGCTTGGCAGAGAGCAGCAGCCAGGGGATGCTCGCTGCATTTGGTGATGGCTGCTTTTGGACGACTGTGCCGGTGATGGCGCTGCCGTCATTCCATGTCCAGGTTGGGCCAGCGGAGTGTGTGCCAACGGGCTGGTGCGTGGTGCGGTCGAAGAGCGTTGCCTGCGGCTCCTGGAACTGCCATTGGAATGCGCCGTCCTTCTGCGTGCAGGTGTAGATCTGTACGCCGATGCCTTCGGCTGTGAGCTTTACCTGCACGTTGGCGGGTGGGGTAGTGGCGTCCGTTGCTTGTGGTGCGAACGAGAGTGCGAACAGGGCGAGAGAGAGAATCATGCGTCTAAGGCTCCAGTGATGCTGGGGAGATTGTAGCTTTGACGTGTTACAGAGAGTTTGGGCGATCAAAATTCGGATCACTCCGCTCCGCGCTGCACTCCGGTTGAGAGGCAAGATCGTTGCACAGATGAGCGAAAGCCCAGCGGAGAGTGTCCGCTGGGCCTTCGCTGTTGAGGCTCGCTTACTGCACGGGGTGGACGGGAGTCGGATTGCCGGGGTTGAACTGTTCGCCGAGATCGGGCGTGGATTTGACCTCGTCGGCGGGCGGGTTGTCTGCCTTGGCGGTCTCGACGCCAAAGACGTAGCTGGTGCCGAACATGTTGCTGGTGAAGATGACCAGTGACTTGTCGGGCGAGAAGCGGACGTTGGGTTCGAGGCGATAGTTGTGGTGGCTCATGTTCACGAGGTGCTCCGGCGTGAAGTAGCCGGGCTGGAAGAAGTTGGGGTCGTTGAGTGCGCCGGTTGTGTCGACGAGATGTGGGTGAAAGAGCTCGATCCACTCGCCATCCTTGGCGCGAGCCACCTGGCCGGGGTCTCCGCCGTCGCCGGTGAAGACGTCGAGATCCTTGGTGAGGTTGAAGTGGATGGACCAGTCGTTGCGGTCCATGTGGTAGGCGGTGCGCTTTCCGCTCTGCAGGTCGTAGCCGGCGAGGTAGAAGTCCTGCCCCTTGATGGGCTGCCAGTCATACCAGATGGTCTTGCCGTCGAGGCCCCAGAACTCGTGACCGGCGATCTCCATGGCTATGCTGCGTTTGTGGATAAGGGTGTTGTGGGTGCCGTCGGTGTGGATCATCCAGATGCGGTCGACCTTCTGCCACGGGCCTTCGTGGCAGTACATCAGCAGCGTTGGGTCTTTCGGCGAGAAAAGCATGTGACCGATCCAGTCGGTCGAGTGGAATAACACGGTCAGCTTGCCGGTCTTCAGGTCGATAGTATTCAGCGTTAGCGGGATGCGGGCGGCGAGGCGTTGCTCCATCATCTCGCCCTTGTTGGCGGGTTGCACGAGCGGGCCGGCTTGAACGCCTGCTGGGTTCACGCGCTTCGCGCCGTAGTCGACGGCGTTGTCCGAGTCGTTGATGGTGCCTGCGCCGAGGGTCTCGTCGGCGTTGATGGTGGCGACGCTCATGCCCTTCGGCAGGTCGGTGAGCTTGGTGACCTGCTTGGTGTAAACGTCCGCCTTATAGATCGCCGTGACGTGCGTGGTGGGATCGGCCTGAGTGAAGAAGACGGAGTTGGTGACGCGGCCGGCAATGATCGCGTGCACGCCGCCGAAGCGGAACTGCTGCGAGCCGTCGTCTGCGGGGCGGGGTGGGTTGGGTACGATCAGCCAGGTCTTCTTTGTGGCGAGGTCCATGCCGTGGATGCCGTCGGGAGCGGAGTAGACCATCGTCTTGAGGTCTGGCGTGTAGGCGTTGACGTTGAAGTAAAAGCCGGAGGAGCCGGGCTCGTCGGTCAGCCGCCAAACGCGGTGACCGGTGTCTTTGTCGACCCAGGTTTTGGGCGGGACGGTGCCGGTGGTGGAGGGCTTGATGGGCTCCTGCGCGGTGATTAGCGAGAGCGGCAGAAGCGCGCTGGCGATGAGGGTAGCAAGCTTGGGGGTGCGGTGCATGGAGTGCTCCTTGCAGAGATCGTGCGGCGGCTGCGTGACGCTGATTTGAACGCATTGACACGTTTCAATTTGGCGTTCAGGCGCAGTTGCCCGGCGACAGAGTTATACATGGAGACGATGTAGTTTGGGAAATTGTTTCTGTGCGGGAATACCGTGGTACGGAACGGATGAATCCGGAAACCTACTGGTCGAGGGTCGGAGAGCTTGTGAGGTCGCCGATCATAGGTGTTTTTGCTCTGGAGCCGCGCTTCCAGGCGCGTGGGCCTGCGATGAAGAAGCTCAGGATGACGGTGAATCCGACCACAGATGGAAGAAGTGCCGCCCAGGGCATGTACTGCGGAAAGACCGTTCCCGCGAAGGCTGACGTGATGGCGACATACGCGCTCATCATCTTGTAGAGATGCTCCTGAACCCAGACTTTGCGGAGCCAGGTCTCCGGCAAGATGTTGCGCAAGAGATCGTAACTGGTAATCAATATGAGGCCGCCGAGGATAGACCATGTGAGCGCCGGGGCCCACGGTAGATGGGCGTAGTGCATGGCTGTAACGAAAATCCATGGTGTGAGTGCGCCGACGATACTTGCGGCTTTGTCGACAGCCTGAGGGCGGTGGCCTCTGAGCTGGAGAGCGCGATAGCCGGAGAAGACGTCGTAGATGCTGAGGATTGTTACGACCGCTAGAAAAGAGCGGAACTCAAAGATGAGAAGCCCAAGAATCGCGGTGGTAACGACGACCGTGTAGGCGTAGATGAAGAGCAGGCCAGAGCGCGTGTGGAGGCGGCCGCCTTTTGAGCTCAGGATGGCGATCAGGCCAAGACCCAGTGCGAGGGTTCCGGCGAGGACATGGATGATCAGGTTGATCGAATGAGCGAGCGTGTGATGCCGGAACATGTGACTGATGATGCTCCGGCATCACTCATAATTGGAAGGAATTTTTCAGACTGTTTGAGTTACGAAGACCGCTTTAGTCCAGGAAGCGGCTGGTGATGCCGCCGTAGGCGTCGATTCTGCGGTCGCGGAGGAAGGGCCAGTGCTGGCGGGTGATCTCGATTTCCTTGCTGTCGAGGTCGGCGTAGAGGATCTCTTCCTTGTCGTGCGAGGCCTTGGCGAGGATGCGGCCGAAGGGGTCGGCGATAAATGAACCTCCCCAGAATTCAATGCCAGATGCCGCCGTGTGGTCGCCGGGACCTTGCATCTCGACGCCTTCGTGGATGACGTCGCCGTGTTCGTGGCCGACGCGGTTGACCGCGCAGACGAAGACTCCGTTGGCGATGGCGTGGGCGCGCTGGATGGTCTGCCAGGCGTCGTACTGGCGGACGCCGTACTCGGCCTTTTCGCTGGGGTGCCAGCCGATGGCGGTGGGGAAGAAGAGCGTCTCGGCTCCCTTGAGAGCTGTGACGCGGGCGCCTTCGGGGTACCACTGGTCCCAGCAGACGAGCGTACCGATGGGGCCGGCAGAAGTGCGCTGCGCCAGGAAGCCGAGATCGCCGGGGGTGAAGTAGAACTTCTCGTAGTAGAGCGGGTCGTCGGGGATGTGCATCTTGCGGTAGATGCTGGCGATGTTGTCCGGCTGCGTGCAGGTGTGGTCGAGGACGGCGGCGGTGTTGTGGTACAGGCCCGGCGCGCGGCGCTCGAAGAGGCTCGCGACGAGGACGATCTTGTGCTCGCGGACGACCTCAGCGAGGGCAGCGGTGGAGGGGCCGGGGATGGACTCGGCTGTCGAGAAGAGAGCGTGGTCTTCGCGCTGGCAGAAGTACTGAGCGCGGAAGAGCTCCGGCAGGCAGATGAGCTGGGCGCCGTTCTGCGCGGCTTCGCGCACGTGGGCAACGGCCTTCGCGAGGTTGGCCTCGGTGGAAGGCTCACAGGACATCTGGATAAGGGCGACGCGGGTGGTTATGTTCTTCATAGTGGTCAATCGTTTCGTCTATATCAAGTGTATTTGAGCCTCGCGAGATCGCGAAGATGCAGAGACGCGGGGCTTTCTATGGAATTTTTACATTGCGTTCTGCTACTTTTAGAGTTGACCACGAAGCGGTTGTCTGGGAAATACGTCTGCGATGCGAGCGGGTTTTCTAACGTCATCTGCGGCAAGCTGATCTATATCAACCATGTGGCAGACATCTGCCTATAGAAATCTGGCATAACCTGCCTGGAGAAGAGGAGCACCATGTCGAGCGAATTTCGCAATTTTCTTGAGTTGTCGTACGAGGAGCTGGAAGAGCTCAACCTGAGGGCCAAAGAACAGCGCAAGAAGCGCGTATCGATCGACGTTATCCGCGAAGAGCGGCTTGCGTACCTGAACGACACGCCGGGCATCAAGGCTGTGACGGTCCTGTTCTCGGACCTCGAAGGCCGGCTGCACATGCTGGACTACGACAAGAAGTTTCTGGTGAAGAGCTACGACAACCTGACCTTCGACGGCAGCTCGATCCGTGGCTTTACGGCGCAGAAGGAGAGCGATCTTCGCCTTGGTCTCGACTGGAGCGCGTTTTACTGGGTGCCAGCCGATATCTTCGGTTCGGGTAAGGTGCTGATCTTCGGCGAGGTGATCGACAAGAATGGAGATCACTATGCTGGTGACCTGCGTGGCGTGCTGAAGGACTTTGCCGATGCTCAGTACAAGAAAAACGGCTACACGCTGAACGCTGCTAACGAGATCGAGGGCTTCCTCTTTGAGGGCATCGATGCGGAGCGCAACTACCCGCTGGTGGGCAAGTTTGAGTACACCAACCAGGGTGGATACTACCACTCGCTGCCGGGTGATCCGCTGCGCGAGTTTATCGATACGACTGCCGAAGTGCAGCGCGCGATGGGATTTGAGAACGAGAAGGACCACCCCGAAGTGGCGCCGAGCCAGTTCGAGATCAACTACAGCTACGGCGACGTTGTGGCCGCGGCCGACCAGATTCAGCTGTACAAGCTGATCTGTCGTCAGGTCGCGACGCAGATGGGCATGACGGCGAGCTTCCTGCCGAAGCCTGTGACCGGCGTGAACGGCTCGGGCATGCACACGAACGTTTCCATCACAAAGGCTGGCAAGAACCTGTTCTGGGATCCCAAGGGCGAGGAGAAGATCTCCAAGCTGGCGTGGACTTTTGTGGACAAGATTCTGACGCATGGCAACGACATCTGCCTGCTGTTCAACGCCAGCGTGAACAGCTACCGCCGCCTGGATCCTCACTTTGAGGCTCCGAACCAGATCAAGGCGTCGGCGACGGACCGTGGCTCGATGGTGCGTATCCCGATCGGCAACGAGAAATCGGCGCGCGTCGAGGTGCGTTCGGTGGGACCGGATGCGAACCCGTACCTGGTGCTGTACACGGTGTTCAAGACCGGACTGGACGGCAATTTGTCGAAGCAGAAAAACCTGCGTCAGGCCGCGCGTTTCCTTCCGGACAACATCTATACGGCGATCGAGGACTTCCGCAAGGCAGACTGGTGCGAGACGCTTTTGGGAGCTGATGTGAAGGAGCGCTACGCAGAACTGAAGCAGGCTTCTGCAGACCGCTGCCCGCGCCTGCTAGGTACGCAGATCAAGGCCTCCGAGATCCAGTTCCATCATGAGGTCTACAACCAGCTGCTGTGGGGCCAGTTCTAAGCCTTGCTGCGTTGCAAATAGGAAGGGCCAGCCATGAGGGCTGGCCCTTCCTATTTGCGGGCACAATCAGCTTCGGGGCTTGGGCGCATACTCGAACGGATTGAAGAGAGGTACATCGAAAGTCTTGAAATCGCGGATATTTCTCGTGGCCACGGTTAAGCCTTGGGTGCGCGCAATGGCCGCGATCATGGCATCTTCGGACACAAAGTCAGGTTTGCTTCTGGCCAGGCGTGAGTATTCGCGGGATGCGGCAACGTCGAAGTCCAGAACGTTCGCCGAACCACTCATCTCATCGATCCAACGTTCGATATCAGCGGCCTTCATCGGGTCCTGTAACTTTGTCAGCTCGACTCCTCGCTGTAGTTCCAGGAAGGTGATCGAGGGAACGAAGATCCGCTCGGGCGACTGGTCGCCCAGCCACAAGATTACGGCGCCGTGGCGGCTGGAACGGCGTATTTCCGATATGACATTCGTATCGAGCAGATACATCAGAAAACTACCGGCTTACGATGCCTGGTCTTGCCGCGTGGAGGGATGGGTAGATCGCCCTTGGGGCCTGACTGGAGGATTTCAAGAAGCGTGCGTTTCGCTCCGGGCTGCATCCGCTTCCACTCCGCGATAGGCACCACAACTGCTGTTTCGATGCCACGGCGGGTTATGACTTGCGGTCCTTGCTTTTCCGCGGTATCGATGACCTCGCTCAGCTTTGCTTTCGCTTCCTGTAGTTGCCAGCTAGGCATGATGCTCTCCTGACTAGTTCGCAGACTAGTCTAGCATTTCCCGGTCCTTGTGCGATCAGCGCACCGCTTGTTCGATCGATTGAGACGTGTCAAAAGCGGGAACGTATCATGAATAGTGACGAAGGGCGGCACGATGTCTCGTTTGTGTTCGCTTCGTTCACCCTCAGGAGATCTAAAGCGATGCGGAAGAAAGTAACGATTGTAGGCGCTGGCAACGTCGGCGCGACGGCGGCACATTGGATTGCGGCAAAAGAGCTTGCGGATGTTGTACTGATCGACGTGATCGAGGGCGTGCCGCAGGGCAAGGCGCTGGATCTGGCGCAGGCCATGCCGATTGAGAAGCGCGACGTGTCGCTGGTGGGCACGAACGACTACGCTGACACCGCCAACTCCGACATCGTAGTGATTACCGCGGGCATCGCGCGCAAGCCGGGCATGAGCCGCGACGACCTGCTGAATACCAACTTCAAGATCATGAACGACGTGGTGGAGAAGGCCGTTGCCGCTTCGCCGAACGCGATCCTGATCATCGTGTCCAATCCTCTTGATGCGATGGCGCAGACGGCGTTCAAGAAGGCCGGGCTGCCGCGCGAGCGTGTGATCGGTATGGCTGGCGTGTTGGATTCGGCGCGCTTCCGTACGTTCATTGCGGAGGAGTTGGAGTGCTCGGTGGAGAACGTGACGGCGTTTGTGCTGGGCGGCCACGGCGATACGATGGTGCCGCTCTCGCGCTACTCCACGATGGCCGGGATTCCGATCACGGAACTGATCGAGCCGACGAAGCTGAAGGCCCTCGAAGATCGCACGGCCAATGGCGGCGCGGAGATTGTGAAGCACCTCAAGACCGGCTCGGCGTATTACGCACCTAGTGCGGCTGCGGTGGAGATGGTTGAGGCGATCCTGAAGGACAAGAAGAAGATTCTCCCGTGTGCGGCGTACTTGCAGGGCGAGTATGGCATCGACGGGCTATACGTCGGTGTGCCGTGTAAGCTGGGTGCGAAGGGCCTGGAGAAGATCATTGAGATCAAGCTGACCGAAGCTGAGCAGACGGCTCTTAACAAGAGTGCGGCTGCGGTGAAGGAGCTGTGCACGGTGATCGGCGTCGCGTAGGCAGGAAGTGAGATGCACATGGGAAAGCTATGGGCCGCAGGTCCAATTGCGCTCTCCGGTGTTTTTTTACTAGGGGCATCGCAGTTTGCGCGGGGGCAGGCGGACGTTTCGCTGGCCGGAAGCGCTCATTGGATCGGGGTTAGTTCAGAGAGTGCCTCCGGTGCGGCCCGGGGTTCTCTGCCGGTCTTTCGCAGGGAGTTTAACGTCCGTGCAAAAATCAGCCGGGCAACTCTTACTATCTCAGGCATGGGACAGTATGAAGCTCATGTCAATGGGCGCATCGTTAGCGACGCTCTCCTCACGCCTTCATGGAGTGACTACCGCAAGCGCGTGTATTGCAGCGTTTACGACGTAACCGCACTGCTGGTGCCTGGTAAAAACGCCATTGGCGTGATGCTGGGAAACGGCATGTACAACGTGGAGCAGACACCGGGACGCTATGCGAAGTTCCACGGCTCGTTCGGCGCGCTGAAGATGATCGCGGAGCTATGGATTCAATACGCCGATGGCAGTCACGAGAAGGTGGACAGCGACAATCGTTGGAAGTATGCGCCGGGCCCCGTTACCTTTAGCTCGATCTATGGTGGCGAAGATGAAGATGCCCGGCTGGAAGAGGTGGGCTGGGATGAGGCGGGGCTTCATGACAAAAGGTGGAAGGATGCCGCTGAGGTTGCAGGGCCGGGTGGAACGCTTGTTGTCGACACCATGCCGCCAGTGAAGGCATTTGAACGATATGAACCGGTACTGATTACGTATCCGAAACCGGGAACGTCGGTATATGACCTTGGAGAGAACTTTGCCGGTTGGCCGGAGATTGAAGTGTCAGGCCAGCGCGGAAGTGCTGTAAAGCTGATCCCGGGCGAGTTGCTGGATGAAAGGGGCTTTGTGACGCAACGGAGCGCCGCAGAGTCCCCGTCCAATCAGACCTCGTTTACCTATGTGCTGAAGGGTGAAGGCAAAGAGACGTGGCATCCAAGATTCACATACTACGGCTTTCGCTATGTTCAGGTAGAGACAAGTGGAGCGGATATGTCCATTGTCAAGCATTTGGACGGCCGGTTTCTGCATGATGCGTTGGTAACAAACGGCGAGTTTACCTCGTCAAATGAACTTCTTAACCGCATTCACGTCTTGATCACGCGCGCCATGCTAAGCAACCTGTTCAGCGTGATGACGGATTGCCCTCAACGCGAGAAGCTGGGTTGGTTGGAGCAGACGCATCTGGCGTCCGGCGCGCTGATGTACAACTACGATCTATCGGAGGTGTACGCAAAGATTTCGGACGACATGGCGGACGCTCAGTTGAGCAATGGAATGGTGCCCGACATTGCCCCGGAATTTACACAGTTCAGTGGAGACTTTCGCGATTCCCCAGAATGGGGTGCTGCAATTGTGTTGAGCCCATGGGCAGCCTATCAGTTCTATGGTGACCGCGAACAGTTGCGCAGGCACGTCACGCAGATGCAGCAGTATGTGTCATATTTGGACAGCCGGACACGGGACCATCTTCTCGCGTATGGCCTGGGGGATTGGTATGACATCGGCCCAGGCGCGCCGGGTCCCTCAAAGCTGACAGGAAGGGGGCTGACCGCGACGGCGGTCTTTTATCAGTGCCTGACTACGTTGTCTCACGTCTACACCGTTCTGGGGGATACGGCACAGGCCGCCCAGTACGGCTCCCGGGCTGCAGCGGTCCGGGATGCCTTCAACCGGCGGTACTTCCATGAGGACACGGATCAATACGACACGGGCAGCCAGACGGCGAATGCGATGCCGCTCGCTCTGGGGCTAGTCCCCGAAGGGCGTGAACAGGCTGTATTGCAGAATCTGATAGCCGACATCCGGATGCACGAGAACCATGTGACGGCAGGCGATATAGGGTTTCGCTACGTTGTCCGCGCTTTGACAGACGGGGACCGGTCGGATGTGTTATACGACATGCTGTCGCGCACGGACAAGCCAAGCTATGGCGACCAGCTGGAACACGGTGCGACGACGCTTACCGAGGCATGGGATGCGAATCCGTCTTCCTCACAGAATCACCTCATGCTGGGTCATGCCGATGAATGGTTCTACCGCGGGCTTGCCGGGATCGACTTCGATATGAGTCGAGGGCCTGAGAAACAGATTGTGATTCACCCTGCGATTGTGGGAACGCTGAAGAGCGCCGGGGCCACCTTCCATTCGCGGTTGGGGACGATCCGCAGCGCATGGAGCCGGACGGGCGAGGCAGTCGATTTCGATCTCACGGTGCCAGAGGGCGCGGTAGCGACGATGATATTCCCGCCAGCGTTCAGTAATACTCTTACAGATGACGGGAGGCCGCTTGGCGAGGTTCGCTCGATCAGGGACTGTAAGGCATCTGCCACAGGCATGAGTTGCGTGGTGAATGCTGGGACATATCGATTCAGAGGCGAGCGGCGGCTGTAAGGGATTTCATTCCATCGGTTTGGAGCAGGACTTCCTGCATTTTCTACAAGTGGAACCTTTGGTCGGCGAAGAGGACGAGCACCAGTGTGATGCCCGCGATGACGATCTCTCCGACTGCGCCGACGAAGAACGGTTTGAGCCCCTGTTTGCCTAGCTTGCGGAAGTTGGTGTTGAGCCCCACTCCTGCGAAGGTGAGCAGGAACGCCCAGCGCGAGAGGTTGCCGAGTGCGAGCGTCTGCGGCTTGTTGAAGAAGCCGTACGAGGCCAGCAGCGAGATCAGGAGGAAGCCGAGGATGAATTTGGGGAACTTCGTCCAGAGGAAGCTGGCTTTGTTGGTTACGCCTTTGGCTTCGCCCTTCGACGCCCAATAGATGGCGTAGCCGAGCACGACGAAGCCGATGAGCGCGTTGCGGCAGGTCTTGGCGAGCACGGCATACTTGCCGGCCGCGTCGGAGTAGAGCGCGCCGGCGGCGGTGGCCTCGGCGGTGTTGTCGACGGCAAGGCCGGTCCAGAGGCCGTAGGCGTGGTCGCTCATGTGCAGCGCGTGGCCGATCAGCGGGAAGAAGAGCAGCGAGATTGCGCCAAGCAGAAGGATCGCCGCGATGGCGATGGAAGAATCCTCCGGATCGGATTCGATGGCGCCTTCGGTGGCGATGATGGCAGAGACTCCGCAGACCGATGCGCCGACGGAGAGCAGCGTGATGAGCTTGGGCTTGAGTTTGAAGACGTTGCCGAGCCACGTCATAAACGCGAGAGCGAGTGTGAGTTCGACCAGCACCAGGATGAGGCTGATGCCGCTGAGTTTCAGGATATCCGCGAGCAGAAACCGCGCGCCCATAAGAATGATGCCGACCTTGAGCCAGAACTCATAGGTGGCAACGCCGGACTGAAAGATGCGTGGCAGGCCGATGGTGTTGGTGATGATGAGGCCGATGAGGATGGCCCACAGGACGTACTCGATGTTGGGAAGCACGAGATGGTGGGCTTTGCCGTAGCGCGCGATGGACTGCTCGATGAACTTGCCGGCGTAGCCGACGACGAAGAGCAGAAGTAGGCCCGGGATCAGCGAGAACAGCGAGCTTATGCCGCTCGGTTGAACAGTTGTGACAACCGGCGTGGACACGCCTGGGGACGCGGAGTGTGACATGACGTTCCTTACATTCAGTTTGGGACGGGAGTGGGTTTACCAGCTGACGGTCTTCAACACGCCGGCGCGGACTAGAGCGGCGAGGAGACAACAGAGGAGGATCGCCCAGAGATCGAGTGACAGTTTACGACTGGTGGTCATGGTTATCCTCCTTATGGTTTGAAAGATGGTAGCACGCAGTCAATCCTGCGAGTGTGAATCTCGCGAAAAGGCTTGTGACTGTTTCCTATATGCAAATGGGAAATAGTTTCACTATGATATTGGGTCATGCTGCGAACCCCGCGCTCGCTTGTCGGTGTGATCCGTTCTCAGTGTGGCAATGTCGCTATCTGTTCATTATTGGAGGTTGTATGTCTCGCTCGTGTGTCGTGCTGTTGCTGGCGTTTGCGGTCTCGTTTGGCGCGTCGGCCCAGTTGAAATCAGAGCATGAAGGTCCTAGGCGGGTTGTAGAGCTTGCGGATGGCTGGCGATTTCTACGCGGAGAGGCCGCGGGTGCAGAGGCGTCGGGGTTCGATGATGCCGCATGGCGGAAGGTGAGCGTTCCACACGACTGGGCGATCTCGCAGCCCTTTGATCAGGCGAGCAAGACGGGCGGAGCGGGTGCGTTTCTGCCGGGCGGCGTCAGTTGGTATCGGCGAGAACTGGTGTTGCCGGTCTCGGAGCGTGGCAAGCTGGTCTCGGTGGAGTTCGATGGCGTGATGGCGAACA
The DNA here is from genome assembly GCA_903970395.1 of Acidobacteriaceae bacterium. Classification (GTDB taxonomy): domain Bacteria; phylum Acidobacteriota; class Terriglobia; order Terriglobales; family Acidobacteriaceae; genus Granulicella. The sequence continues at coordinate 9,660 of CAJCIM010000112.1, read as the reverse complement.
GCCAGGTGTGGCTGAACGGTCATCTGCTTGGCTCGCGGCCGAACGGCTATGTCAGCTTTGGCTATGACGTGACGCCGTGGGTGCAGTGGGGTGGAAGAAACGTGCTGGCGGTGCGGACAGACACATCGCAGCAACCAGCCTCGCGGTGGTATGAGGGTGCAGGTATCTACCGCAAGGTGCGGCTGATGGTGACCGCGCCGGTGCATGTGGCGCGGTGGGAGACTGTTGTGACGACGCCGGAGGTTTCGGCGGCAAGCGCAGTGGTGCATGTGCAGACGACTGTTGCGAACGACGCGAGCGATAAGGCTTCGGTGACGGTGCGTGTGCGGCTGATCAGCCCGCAGGGAAAGACGGTGGTTACAGGCGAGTCCGAGCGGGCGGATGTTGCGCCGGGAGCATCGCAAGTGTTCACCGTGGCGGAGACAGTAAACTCGCCTGATCGCTGGGACGTAGGACATGGCGCGATGTATCGAGCCGTGGTCGAGATTGTTCGTGATGGCAAGGCCAGCGATGAGGACCACGTTAGCTTTGGGATACGCGAGTTCCACTTCGATGCGGCGACGGGGTTCTGGCTGAACGGACGCAACTTCAAGCTGTACGGCGCGGCTCTGCATGTGGATGCGGGTGCGTTTGGAATTGCCGTGCCTGCGGAGGCGTATCGCGAGCGGTTGGAGGCCTTGCGGGCGCTGGGTGTGAACGCGATTCGAAGCGCGCATAATCCGCCTTCGCCGGAGTTTCTGGAGATGACCGACCGGATGGGCCTGTTGGTGATGGATGAGATGTTCGACGCGTGGTCTGTCGGCAAAAACGCCTACGACTACCATCTGGACTTTGCGAAGTGGCACGTGCAGGACACGAAGGACACAGCGAGGCGCGATCGCAACCACCCAAGCATCATCTTGTGGAGTGCGGGGAACGAGATCCATGACACCCCGAACGCTGAGCTCGCAAAGCAGGAGCTGGCCAGCATTGTGGACGCGTTCCATGAGGAGGATTCGACGCGGCCTGTGACACAAGCGCTGTTCCGGCCAAACGTGAGCCACGACTACGACGATGGCCTGGCTGACATGCTGGATGTCGTCGGCCAGAACTATCGCACGAACGAGCTCGTTGCAGCGCACGAACAGAAGCCGACGCGGAAGGTTGTCGGCACGGAGAATACGCACGATCTGCAGCAGTGGCTGGATCTGCGCGACCATGCGTTCTTCTCAGGTGAATTCCTCTGGGTCGGGGCGGACTATCTCGGTGAGTCGCGGACGTGGCCCGGCATCTCTCGTAGCAACGGTTTGCTTGATCGCACCGATGCGGTGCATGCCCGTGGGCTGCAGCGTGCGAGCTGGTGGCTGAGCACACCGTTTGTTGCCGCGGTGCGACGCGAGAAGCCGACTCCAAAGGCTCCCACAGATCCCGGCTACGAGAAACAGCAGATGGGCGGTGAGGAGACTGTGTTTCATGACTGGACGCCGGAGTCGCTGGCACCGCATAACGAGAGTGTGGAGGTATACAGCAACTGCAAGAGTGTCGATCTGCAGCTGAATGGTCGCTCGCTGGGCGTGCAGGCGATCCATGCAGATGATTCGCCGCGTACGTGGAGTGTGCCGTTTGAAGTAGGAGAGCTGGATGCGAGGTGTGAGGGAGCCGCAGGGCCGTTGGATACGCTGAAGACTGCCGGCAAGCCCGATCATCTTGATCTGACTGCTCTAGCGAAGCAGGTCGGCAGCGGCTTCGATGATGTGGTGCAGGTACGCGCTGTCGTGGTGGATGCAGCCGGTGTGCGCGTGCCTCGTGCCGAACAGGAGTTGCACCTTAGCGTGAGCGGGCCGGGTGCGGTGGTCGCCGTTGACAACGGAGACTTCACGAGCCACGAGCCATTTCAGGCGTCGAGTCGCGCCGCTTATGACGGAACCGCAGTGGCCTACGTGCGTGGCAGCGGACGCGCTGGAGCCATCCGTGTGAGTGTTGCTGCGGATGGGTTGAAGCCGGGATCAATCACGATACAGGGAACCGGAAGGTAGCAGTGCGGCAGCGAGGCATAGCGCCGCGCTGCCGCGTCCTGCTTACGAACGGTTGATCGTGACGTTCTCCAGCACGACCGGCGTCTTGGGCCGATCCATGCCGTCGCGTGCGACCTTGCTGATCTTCTCGACAATGTCGTAGCCTTCGATCACTTCGCCGAAGATGGTGTGCTTGCCGGTGAGCCAGCTAGTGTCAGTGACGGTGATGAAGAACTGGCTGCCGTTGGTGTTGGGACCAGCGTTGGCCATAGCTAGCTTGCCGGGCGTCTTGAAGTGGTGCGGGCTGCCCTTGGTCTCATCTGCGAACTTGTAGCCGGGGCCGCCCATGCCGGTGCCTTCGGGGTCCCCGCCCTGGATCATGAACTCCGGGATCACGCGGTGGAAGATCGTGCCGTCATAGAGCTTGTCGCCCTTCTTGGAGCGTGAGGTCCACTCCTTCGTGCCTTCGGCGAGGCCGATGAAGTTGGCGACTGTTTCTGGGGCTTCTGCCTCGAAGAGTTTACATACGATGGTGCCTTCGCTGGTTTTGAAGGTGGCGGTAGTGGGCATGGGTTCTCCTGTCGTGCGTTGGGATGAGCCTGCATCGCAGCTCATGCGGGTTGACTGTGTGGTGCGTGAAGAGTGTTAGTGAGGCGTCGCGGAGGGCGGCGTCTGTGGCGTTGCACCTGCGGGTATAAAGTTCTGCGGCCCGGGTGGCACCACGGCCTGTGGCGCCGCGGGAATCGGCTTACCATCGGGCACGATGGTGATCTTGTTGATGATGACCGGCGTTGTGGGCTTGTCCTGAGCGTTGCGATCCACACGCGCGATCGTCGCGACGATCAGCACCGAGTGCGCATCGCACTGGCCGAAGATGTTGTACTTGCCGTTGAGTTCAGGCTGCGGTGCTTCGGTGATGAAGAACTGGCTGCCGTTGGTGTTGGGGCCGGAGTTTGCCATGGCTAGCATGCCTGCGACATCAAAGCGTAGCGCGGGAGAGAACTCGTCGTTGAAGTAGTAGCCAGCATCGCCGGTGCCGTCGCCCGCAGGGTCGCCGCCCTGGATCATGAAGCCAGGGATGACACGGTGGAAGGTAAGTCCGTCGTAGAAGGGCTTGCCCGTAACCTGCTGCTTGGTGACGATGTCGGTATAGGGCTTGGCCCCTGTTGCAAGGCCGACAAAGTTGGCTGAGGTGACGGGCGCTTCCTTCTCGAAGAGCTTGCAGGTGATGCGGCCCATCGTAGTGTCGAAGAGTACGGTTGGTCCGGTGGGCATGGCCGGAGGCGCTTCATGCACGGTGGTGGAAGGCGCGTCAGGCAGCGCCGCAGGCGCTTGCGCGAACGCGCCAGCGCTGACAAGGGCAAGGCTACAGAGCAGAGTACGGACGGGGAGGGCTGCTGTCATCATGAATAGTTGTTCCGGTACGTTGTTACGTAGTTAAGGCTACTCTATTCGCGGCTGCGGAGAAAGGTGTGCCGCTACTTCTGCATGGGCGCCGTCGCAACACCCACAAAGGAGTCTGCCGTGCCGTAGTAGAGAAACCACTGGGCGTGGAAGGGTACAAGACCCTCGGCGAAGGTGGTTCCGGCGGCGTACTGACCGGTGCGCTCGAAGGGTCGCTCGGGCTGGAAGACAGGCTGATCGGTGCGTGAGAGCAGCTTTGAGGGGTCGTCGGCAGAGAATAGCGCCTCGCCGACCGAGTACGCGCCGGGTGCAATTGTGGGGTCGCCCGGAAGCGTGTTCGCCGCGACGGTGTCCTTCGTGTTGCTGTTCTTCGCGTTCGTGTTGCTGTTCTTCGCGTTATAGAGCAGCACAATGCCGTCGTGCGTCAGCACAGGTGGTGGGCCAACCTCTGGGAATCCGCTGTCGAAGTGCCCCGCACGCGCGGCTAGCAGAACGCGCGGTTCGCTCGTTGCAGGGTCGAGCACCGGAGTCCAGTGGATCAGGTCTGTCGATGTTGCGAGACGGATCTGGATCTCGCCCCAGTACATCCAGTACCGGCCGTGCAGCTTTGCCGCGATAAGGCGGTCGCCGCGCAGCTCGGTGAGGATTGCCGCTGACTTGTACATCAGCTTCTTATAGCGGCCTCCGTCTGCGGCATCGAAGGCAGGCCCATGCTTGGTCCAGTGCTTGAGGTCCTTCGTCGTCGCTATTCCTATGGTGTATGTGCCATGATCGCGCGCCCACTGCGTGTAGGTCACGACGTAGCTGCCGTCCGGCGCTTGCACCACGCGCGGGTCTTCCACGCCGCCGGGATATTCGTTCGTTTTCTGCGCGTCGTTTGCCATGTACAGCACCGGCGCATGCAGCCTGGTGAAGTGCAGGCCGTCCCTGCTGGTTGCAAGGCCGAGACGCGAGGTGTGACCGCCGATGCTCATGTCGCCGGAGTCATCTTCAGCGCGATAGAGAACCGCGATGTCTCCATCAGGCGCGATGGTTGCGGCAGGGTTGAATGTGTGGAGAGCCTCCCAGTGTACAGGCTGCTGCGAGATCGGATCGACGAAGACTGCGTCTGCGTCGGGGCGAATGACCGGCGCATCGACAGGCCGCGTGAACGGGCCAAGCAGCCAACTCTGCGCGGCAGCGGAGGCACAAAGAGACAGAGTTGCTGCGAGGAGAAGTCTATGTTTTCTGTGGGACATAGGAATACCTGCGGCTTTCAGCCTATCGCAGATGACGGCTCGTGACATCGCTGTGACAACTCGTGTCATGACCGGCGCGTACACTTACAGCCGCATCCAAACGATGCAGGAGGATTTACACGAATGGCAACCAAAGCGATTTGGGTGATGTTGAAGGCGAAGCCGGGCAAGGAGAGCGCTGTGGAGGCGTTTCTGAAGCAGGGCGCAGTGATGAGCCAAGACGAGGCGTACACAGTAACTTGGTATGGCGTAAAGCTTGCTGAGGGCATGTACGGCGTCTTTGACACGTTCGACGACGAGGCTGGCCGCGATGCGCACCTGAGCGGCGAGATTGCAAAGGCACTGATGGCAAACGCCAGCGAGCTCTTCTCGAATGAACTGAAGATCGAGAAGATGGACATCCTGGCGGATAAGTAGGCGTCCGCTTAGCTACCCGCTACGCGTTGCACTTCGGTGAAGACGCGCAGCAGATTGCCGCCGAGCAGCTTCTTCAACTGCTCGGCAGTATATCCACGTTCTATAAGCGCAGCGGTGATCCTGGGCAAGTCGGCCGCGCTGTTTATGTCTTCAGGCAGAAACTGGATGCCGTCGAAGTCAGAGCCCAGGCCGACATGATCGATACCGGCGACACGCGCCACGTGGTCGATGTGGTCGATTAATGCGCCGAGTGGCGCAGGTGGTAGTGTGGCGCTCATGTACTCGACATAGAACGCGCGGTCAGCTTCCGTGGCGACAGAGTGGGGAACAGGCACACCGCGTTCACGATAGGGCACGGCGATGGCAGCGCGGTAGGCATCGTGTTCGGGGTTCTTCGTAAGCCACGCCTTGCGCCACGCTTCGTCGATGAATGGCGGATAGAAGTTCACCATCACAACCCCATTGTTCGCTGCCACCGCGCGCAGCTGCTCGTCGGTCAGGTTGCGTGGCGTGTCCGTTAGCGCTCGCGCAGACGAGTGCGACGCGATGATCGGTGCGCTCGTCGTCTCCAGCACATGCCAGAACGTGCTGTCGGCGACGTGTGAGACGTCGACCATCATGCCCAGACGGTTCATCTCTCGCACCACCTCGCGGCCAAACTCTGTAAGGCCGTTGTGGTGGACCACAGTAGCATTGTCCAGGTCACCGGAGCTGTCGGCCCACTCGTTGGTGTTGGCCCACGTCAGCGTCATGTAACGCACGCCTAGCCGATAGTACAGCCGCAGGTTTTCAAGATCGTTCTCGATCGAGTGGCCGCCTTCAATACCTAGCAACGCGCAGAAGACGCCATCCGCATGGGCCTGCACGATGTCCGACGCGCTAAGCCCAAGGCGCATGGTCTGCGGGTGCTTACGCAGCTGTTCATATACGCCGTCGATCAGTTGCAGTGTGCGCTCGGCGTATCGTCCGTGCCACTCTTTAGGCTCGGCCCAGATGGCGAAGAACTCTGCTGCGAGGTTGCCTGCACGCGCTGAGGCGAGATTCAGCATGCCGCCGTGCAACGGATCGCTGAAGTTCCAACCCTCGTCGACGAAGCGTTGTGGTGTGTCCGCATGGGTGTCGATCACCAGTGAACTGAAGTGGATGTCGGCGTGATCGGGCATGTTGTTGATTTGAAGAGGTCCCCTATGTGAACTATGAATCTCGATTGTAACAACTGGATCTCTTCGGACAACGCAACGCGATACCTTGCCATCTGTTGTGAGAGAGGTGCTTTCATGGCAATTGAAGTCAGTCCTAATACGAGCACGAACAGGAAAACGAACGTGTCTGTAGAAAACCCGGATACCGCATCCATCAAGGTCGGCGGCACGGAAGAGGAAAAGATCGACCACATCGCCAATCGCAGCGCAGAACGTGCCGCCAACCGGATCAACGCCGACAAGACCAAGGTACCCGGCACATCGGAGTTTACGAAGTAGAAGTCAGGGCAGAAGAGAAACGCCACCAAACGAGGAGAGCCTCCGCATCTTTGCGGAGGCTCTCCTCGTTTGTATGGCTGCGATTACAGCGCGGCTGCGCCAGCTTCGGCAACCGCGTGATCCTGATCGCCGGAACCTCCGGAGACGCCGATTGCGCCGACGACTACGCCATCCTGCTTAACCGGGATGCCACCGGCGAAGATCATGATCTTTCCGTCGTTGGAAGCATGGATGCCGAAGAACTGGTTGCCGGACTGCGAGTGTGTGCCGAGGTCCTTGGTGGTGATATCGAAGGCGCGTGATGTGAACGCCTTCTTCTGCGCAATGTCGATGGAGCCGATCCATGCATTCTCCATGCGCTCAAACGCAAGCAGGTTGCCGCCTGCGTCCACCACGGCGATGTTCATGGGCTGGCCGATCTCTTCGGCCTTCTTGGTGGCTGCGGCGATGATGCGGCGTGCGTCGGTAAGCTGGATGGTCTTGATGCTGGTGCTCATGGTTTGTTTCTCCTCGTTGTTTAGACTCGCATAGGCCGCTGTTGAAGAGCGTTAACGCGTGAAGAAGTCCTTTACTTGCTGAACGAAGACGTCGCGGTTCATGTCGCTGATGGCCTCGGTAAGCGGCAGCTGTTTGGGGCAGGCCTGCACGCAGTTCTGCGCGAAGCCGCACTCCTGTATGCCGCCATCGCCCGCCAGCGCGCGCAGACGCTCTTCCTTCAGCACGGAACCAGCGGGGTCCATGTTGAAGAGCTTGGTCTGTGCGATAGTGGCTGCGCCGACGAAGCCCGTCACGTCGTTGAACTGCGGGCAGACTTCCATGCAGATCGTGCAGCTGATGCAGTTCGACAGCGGGTAGCGCTGCTCCTGGATCTGCGGGTGCTGACGCGGGCCGGAGCCGAGATCGTACGTACCGTCGATCGGCACCCAGGCCTGCACCTTCTTCAGATTTTCGAAGAGCACACTGCGGTCCACCGCGAGGTCGCGCACAACAGGGAACTTCGACAGCGGCGCAAGCGTGATCGTCTTGTTCGCGTCTCCACCCTGCAGCTTGTCGACAAGAGCAGAGCACGCCATCATCGCTTTGCCGTTGATGAGCATCGCGCAGGAGCCGCAGATCTCTTCGAGGCAGTTCGAGTCGTACGTGATCGGCGTGCTCTCCGTGCCATTGATGGTGCGCGGATTCAGCGCGATCTCGCCGAGCAGCGAGGTGATGTTCATGTTCGGGCGATAGGGAATCTCGAACGTCTCGGTGACCGCCTTCGCGCCGGGCGACGACTGCCGTTTCACTTCAACCTTGATAGTGCGTTCCGCCATAGCAAACTCCTGATTCCTTCGGTCCTTCACGCGCCCTTGTTTTGCTCTAGTCTTTAGCTAGACGTGTAAACGCGCGGCCGCGGTTTGATGTACTGGATGTCGACTTCCTCGAACGAGATCTTCGGTGCACCATCGACATACGCAGCCTTCGTCGTCTTGAGGAAGTTTGCATCGTCGCGATTGGGGAAGTCTGGCTTGTAGTGTGCTCCCCGAGACTCATCGCGAAGGCGAGCACCCTTCACGATGACGCGCGCCAGCTCCAGCATGTTGTACAGCTGCCGCGTAAACGCAAAGCTCGTGTTCGCCCACTGGCTCTTGTCGCTGAGGTTCACGTTGCGGTAGCGATCAAGCAGTTCGACGATCTTCGCATCGGCCTCATCCAGCCCGGAGTTATAGCGAACGATCGTCGCGTGCTTGGTCATTGTCTCGCCCAGCTCGCGCCAGATCTTGAACGGATTCTCCGTGCCCTTGTTGCTGAGCAGCGCCGCGTTCATATGGTTCTGTCGCTTCAGCTCCGCAGCATGACCACCATCGCCGGCGGCCGCGGTCAGCGACTTCGCATACGTCATCGCCTGCGGCCCAGCAATAAAGCCGCCGTAGATGCAACTCAGCAGGGAGTTGGCGCCAAGCCGGTTTGCTCCATGGATCGAGTAGTCCGCTTCGCCCGCTGCAAACACACCTGGGATGTTCGTCTGCTGGTTGAAGTCCACCCACAGGCCGCCCATCGTGTAGTGCATACCGGGGAAGATCTTCATCGGCACCTTGCGCGGGTCGTCGCCAACAAACTTCTCGTAGATCTCAAGGATGCCTTCGAGCTTATTCAGGCGCTCAGGCGGCAGGTGGCTCACATCGAGATACACCATGGGCTGTCCGTCGATGCCCATACCGTCCTCGTACACCACCTTGAAGATCTCACGCGTCGCAATGTCGCGCGGAACAAGGTTGCCATACTTCGGATACCGCTCTTCTAGGAAGTACCAGCGATCGCCCTCGGGGATGGACTGTGCGGCGCGCTTGTCGTTCTTGTCCTTCGGCACCCACACGCGGCCACCTTCGCCGCGCGCGCTCTCCGACATCAACCGCAGCTTGTCCTCGCCGGGAATCGCCGTCGGATGCACCTGGATGAACTCGCCGTTCGCGTAGTACGCGCCCTGCTGATACAGCGCCGACTGAGCGCTGCCGGTGCAGACAACAGAGTTAGTGCTCTTGCCAAAGATCGCCCCGTTGCCACCTGTACACACGATGATCGCATCGGCAGGGAACGTGCGAACCTCCATTGAACGCAGGTCCATCGCACAGATGCCGCGGCACACTCCGTTGTCGTCCAGCACGGCGGAGAGAAACTCCCAGCCCTCATACTTCGTAACCTTGCCTTCGCTCTCGAAGCGGCGCACCTGCTCGTCGAGAGCATACAGCAGCTGCTGCCCAGTCGTAGCACCGGCAAATGCCGTACGGTGATACAGCGTGCCACCGAAGCGGCGGAAGTCCAGCAGACCCTCCGGCGTGCGATTGAATGGCACACCCATGCGGTCGAGCAGGTCGATGATCGCCGGCCCCATCGCGGTCATAGCCTTCACCGGCGTCTGGTTGGCGAGAAAGTCGCCGCCGTAGATCGTGTCGTCGAAGTGCTTCAGGACGTCGTCGCCTTCGCCCTTCAGGTTCTTCGCCGCATTGATGCCGCCCTGCGCGCACACCGAGTGCGAACGCTTCACAGGCACGATGGAAAATAGGTCAACCGTGCCGCCGGCCTCGGCGATCTTGATGACCGACGAGAGACCCGCAAGGCCTCCGCCAATAACGATGATGCGTGGTG
>CAJCIM010000111.1 GCA_903970395.1 Acidobacteriaceae bacterium | reverse complement strand
CTTTTCGCAATGTCCATATCCCGACTATTGACAAATCACGTCTATTTGTCAATATTAGACAGATAGACGCATTTTGTCATTCGTAAACATGCGTTGCTGCTGACATGATTCCGAAAAGCTCTGACAGTTGAAGTTGGAATCCACACTCGCTTACCGAAAGGAAATGTATATGTCCGAAAAAGTATGGTTCATCACGGGTGCTTCACGCGGCTTTGGCCGCATCTGGGCGGAGGGGGCGCTGGAGCGGGGCGACAAAGTCGTGGCAACCGCCCGTTCCGTGGAGTCTCTTTCCGGTCTCGCCGAAAAGTACGGCGATGCGGTGCTGCCCTTGGCGCTCGACGTAACGAAGCGCGAACAGGTCGAGGACGTCATTCCGAAGGCGCACGCACACTTCGGGCGGCTGGACGTGGTGATCAACAACGCCGGCTATGCCTTGTTGGCTGCGGTCGAAGAGGCGTCGGAGGCGGATGTCCGAGCGGAGTTCGACACCAACTTCTTTGGCGCGCTCGCCGTCATCCAGACGGTGCTGCCGCTGCTACGCCAGCAGGGCAGCGGCCATATCCTCGGCGTATCCAGCGTCGCGGGCGTGTCCGCCGGAGCGGTCATGAGCTTCTATAACGCCTCTAAATGGGCCTTTGAAGCTCTGCATGAGGGTCTCTCCAAGGAGGTGGCCGGGTTCGGAATCAAGGTCACCCTGATCGAGCCCGGAGCCTACGCCACTGACTTCGGCAGCCAGTCTTCACTCAAGATCGCCGCCGGACTGGACGCCTATGCCGACATCCGTGCGCAACTGTTCGCCTATGGCGCACAGATCGAGTTCGGCGATCCGCAGGCAACCTTGCCGGCCATCCTGAAGGTAGTCGACGCGGAACACCCACCGCTCCGCATCTTCTTCGGTACAGAGGGCATGCCTGTGGTCCGCGCGGCCTTCGCTGAGCGGCTGGCCCTGTGGGAGGCCTGGGAGGACACATCGAACGCCGCCCAGGGAGTCTCTCGAAAGCACGTCCTCGATTTCGCCTGACTCAACGGACGCCTCTTCGCGTGGGCATGGCGAAGAGGCGCGTTACGCCACCCGATAGTGAAGACATGAAAGCGAGCGTGCAGCGCGTATGAAGACTCCCTGGACCGCCAGCGACATCCCCTCGCAACAAGGACGCCGCGTCCTCATCACAGGTGCCAACAGTGGCATCGGCTTCCACACCGCGCTGGAACTCGCACGGCACGGTGCGGAGCTCATCTTGCCGGCCCGCACCCTCGCAAAGGCCGACGATGCGGCTGCCCGCATTCGCGCCGAAGTTCCGGGCGCCACACTCCACACCGACATCCTTGACCTCGCCGACCAAGGCTCTGTCCGTGCATTCGCTGCGCGGACCATCGAGCGCTTTCCCGGCCCGTCGCTCGACCTGCTGATCAATAACGCCGGCGTCATGGCTATCCCGACACGTGAGGTCACGGTAGACGGCTTCGAGCGCCAGTTCGCCACGAACTACCTGGGCCCCTTCGCGCTCACGGCATTGCTGCTTCCGTCGATCAAGCCTCATCCCGGCTCACGCATCGTTGCGGTGTCCAGCAACGCCGGCAAATACGGCAAGATCGCGTTCGACAATCTGCAGAGTGAGCGCCGCTACAGTCCGATGTTTGGAGCCTATACGCAGTCGAAGCTCGCCGACCTCATCTTCGCCGTGGAACTCCAGCGCCGCCTCACCGCGGCCCATTCGCCGATTCTGAGCGTGGCCGCTCACCCCGGCTATGCCGTCACCAATCTGCACGACAGCGGCCCAGGCTCGGGAAACTCACCCATGAAGATCCTGCTGAATCTCCTGCATCCGCTCTCTCAAGACGCGCACCACGGCGCGCTGCCTACGCTCTTCGCGGCCGTATCTCCCACGGTACAACCCGGCGGCTACTACGGCCCTGACGGCTTCCTCGAAACCAAGGGCAACCCCACCGCCGCAAAGATCGTACCCGCCGCGAAGGACCAGGCTGTCGCCGTGCTGCTCTGGGAGCAGTCGGAACGGCTCACCGGCGTGACATTTGCAAGCCTTGTCCGTTCGCAAGTGTCGGCATAGATCCAAATGGTTCACGGCCCGAGCTGAGCCTCGACAACACAAGCCTTAGTGATTCTGATTCTTGATGGCAGCGCTAAACGTTCGTCAACTCCCATCTTATAGATAGCGACTCCAGGCCAATGCGCGTTTCCAGATCCTCCGAGCTCGACGAGCACATTGGCGATTATGCTCCAATTGTGGTTCGTCAGCACCGCTCCCGCAATACACAAGTCCCTTGCGATTGACGCAAGATTCTAGTTTTTCGAAGGCTGCTCGATGTGATCGATAACCAGCACTTCGGCGAAGCCCTTCACTGCTTCGATCCGAAGCCCCGCTTGCTCTCTGGCGGCCGTAAACAGCGCTGGAGGCATGTCGGGATTATTCTCTGTTGATAGATCGTCAGCCCATTTCAGAGTGAAGTCGTAACGCCCGGTGAGTGATGTCTCGTTGATTATGGGCCGGTCTTCGTAGAAGTTGAGATTGAGAGCTAACTCGGACATGGAAATGTTCGCGAATTTCAGCATTTCGTAGCCGCTACCGCCTCGGCTTGCAGTGTTTGGCGTTTCTTTCGGGTCGGCAAGGACAAGTTTCGGTCCGTTTTTGGCGACGGTGATTGCATAAATAGGCATCTCACGCTGTTCACGATGAAAGACCAGGTGGAACCGGTCAGCCAGCAATTGCTGATACATGTGCTGTTCCTGCTTGATATTCGGTACACCCGGCTGATCCGGAATCCCGCTGATATCGAAGCGGTCCTTGTCGAACCAAGCTGGTGCCCCTGCGATCTGTTTAGCGTGAACGCCATAGGCCATGGTCACGATGTCGTGGAGCGTCGCATTGAAGCAGGTGATGTGACGGCCTTCGCTCTCAAAGCTCCAACCTTGTCTGGTCGTATTCGGATCAGTTGGTTTAATCGTCGCCACGAGAAAGCTCGGATTTGCTTCGGCAGCCATCTTCCTTTCCTGCTCGGCAGCGATCTGGGCCTTACCGGTGGTTTGCCCTCTAAGCCCGAGACTGCCCGCAAGGATGGACAGCGCCACGGCGAAGAAAGCAGAGATGGCCGCCCGCTTTGGATGCTCGAAAAGCGCGTCGAGGGATTCGCAATTGAGAATCGTCTCGACACGCTCGCGCATACCCGACTGTCGCGCCATGCACACGGCAGGTAGCGTACTGCTGGTGCTGAAGCGCAATAGCAGACGTGCATATTGTGAATTGTCCTCGGCGATGAAGAGCGCGGCGTGGTCGCTGGTTTGTTCGCCCAACCGCTCACACTCGCGCAGCAGCCACCACCCCAGCGGGCTAAACCAGAACACCGCGGCGTACGTACGGGCCATTAGTTGCAGGTAAAAGTCGAACTGTCTCACATGACAGTTCTCATGCGCGAGCACAAGACGCAACTGGTGCTCATCCCACTTCGCTGCATGGGTTGGCAGAAGTATCCACGAGCCGAAGGTCCAGGGCGTTTCGATTTCCGAAGACAGCCTCACCGAGCGGTTGGCCGCGAATCCGAGCGGAACACTTCGCACAAGAACGCGCATCCCAACAAGGAAGCCTAAGGCAATTCTTAAAAGCAGAATTCCTACCAATAGCAGGTAAATCGAAAGCGCAACTGTCGGTAGAGTAGGCAAGCGCAGAGAAGAGTGGCTCACAACATTCGCAGATTGGGAAACCCCGCTGGCATCGTCGGGTGAGTTCATAGAGAGTGTGTGGAATCCAGCAGCAACTGTCCTCGGCATCGTGAACGAGGCAGCATGGCTCTGGAGGATTGGTAGGCGGATTATCAAGGAATGAGTCTGCAGCAATGGCATCGCGAATCCGGACAGCAGGACGCACGCCCACACAGCCTTGCGGAACACTGGATGATGAATGCGAAGCACCCGGAAGGTGCCCTCTGCTAAGGTGGCAGTTACTAGGGTGCGAAGAGCGGAAGTTAACAGAATCCCAATCATCGTTTCGTCTCCTTCTCCGGGCGTGCCGAACGCTCCAGCCGCCCTCTCAGTTCCTCCAACTCTTTGCGGTTGAGAGCCTTGGCATCGACAATGCCAACCATCAACTCCTTCATAGAACCGGAGCAGAACCACTCCGCGATCTGCTTGACTGCACGAGCTGCCACTGTTTCGCGACTCTGGATCGGGTGGTACACGAAGGTACGGCCCTGGACCTCATGTGCAATGTAGCCCTTCTTTTCCAATCGTAGGAGAACAGTGCGCACAGTCGATTCTTTGAGCGGGCGCTCGAGAAGTTCACGCACCGTATCGGCGGTTATCTGTCCATCCTTCCAGACCAGGTCGAGCACCTCTCGCTCCAACTCGCCCAATTCAACCGGCTCATGTTCGCCCAATCTGCTACCTCCTGTAGCGCTACGCATCGTAGCATATGCTGAACCCGATGAACAAGCAGACTTTAAATGCGCGAGGCGACGAGGAGCGGATCTACGTACGGCGTGCCGAAATTGCAGTAGACGTCCTTGGGGAACCCGGGTTTGGTGGCGAGAAGTCTCCTTGTGTCCACAACCCTGCTGCCGCCCACTCTCAACTGTCGCCAACGGGCCAATGCGCTCATTGACCTACGATCGGCCGACACCGCAGATCAGTCCTGACAAAACGCCGTTCTCGTCACCACCCCTTCACCCTTCCGACTACTTCTTCCCCAGCGCCTTCTCTGCCAGCGGCTCCAT
>CAJCIM010000110.1 GCA_903970395.1 Acidobacteriaceae bacterium | reverse complement strand
GGGGTGACGGAGGCTGAGGCGCTCAAGCGGCTGCCGGCGGCGGCGGAACTGGGCGCGCTGCTGGCGACTGAGGATGGGACGAGCCTTTGGGAGACGTGGCTGGCAGCTTCACGGCTGACGGCGGTGATCGATCAGACGATTACGACGGCTGAGCCGGCGACGTTGACGAAGTATTTGTTTACGCTGGCGCAGCAGTTCAACAACTTCTACCATCGGCACCACATTCTGAACGAGTCGGACGCGGCGCGGAAGACGCTGCTGCTGGCCACGGCGGCGGTGGCCCGGCGGGAGCTGGTGCGGGTACTCGGGTGGCTCGGGATTACGGTTCCGAGTGCAATGTAGGCGCGGGGCCCTCCCCTGATTCTCGGGGTAAGATCTGCAGCGGATTGGGGTTAGGCTTGTATCCCCGTTGGTGAGCACTTTGGTCGCCAGGCAGTTTATATGTCAAAGAACGAGGCCCGGCAGCGATGCCGGGCCTTCACACTTCTATTGTATTTGGGGTGTCAAGTGCGGATTGCGTGTGCCTTCGGCGATTGGAGATGGAATAAACAGCCCCGCCAGGTGTTTCTACTCTACAGCCTCCCTCGATGCACCGAATTCGCGGCTAGTTAGGCATGATGTCGGGTTCTTCGCAGTCTTGTAGAAAGGCTTGCCATCAATTTCCCTTCCAAAGGTTGATTTCAAGAACGATGACGACAATTGAAGTTGCTCCCAGTGATATTTTTCTACGCGCCGCGGACTCAGCCTTAGAGTCACCCACCCTCAAGCAACCGACATCATTGAGAGAGCGCATCTCGAGCATCGATGTGCTGCGAGGCGTTGCGTTGCTGGGCATCCTGACGATGAACATCGATTATTTCGGTGGCCCGGAAGCCGGGCATGATATTCCGATAGAGACTGCCTTCGTCGGGCCACATGCCCATCTCAATCTTGCGATCCTGATTCTGAAGTGGGTGTTCTTCGAAGGCAAGATGCGCGCTATCTTCTCCATGCTATTTGGAGCGGGCGTTGTGCTGATGACAACCCGCGCTGAAAAACGCGGTGCCAGCGCCCAGATCGCCGACATCTATCTCCGTCGCAATATGTGGCTGTTGTTGCTGGGATTACTCCACGGAATCTTCCTCTGGGACGGAGATATTCTGCTTCCTTACGCGCTTACGGCGCTCCTCCTGCTTTACCCGCTTCGGACGCTCAAGGTGAAGACGCTGATCCTGGCCGGGACGGGTATATCACTGGTATTGGCAACCTGTGCGCTCCTGCAAGTCATGCAGGCAGGAGACAATCTCCTCCTTCACCGGAAGGCCGCTCTCGTCGAAGCAGACAGGATCGCAGGAAAAACCATTACATCGGAGCAGAGGGAGACTGAAGCGCAATGGATGAAGCGAGTGGACGAAAACAAGATCACCGAAGCCGTCATTCAGGAGGAACTGGCGATCGCTCACGGAGGCTATTGGGACAGCGTCAAGCATCGCCTTCAACATCAGGCTGAACCTGATGAAATATCTCTAGACATCTACATGATGATTGAGTCGCTCGGCTCGATGATGATCGGGATGGGACTCCTAAAGACCGGATTTTTGACAGCCGAGAGCTCATACGCGACCTATATTTGGACTGCAACGATTGGCACTTTATTGTCGGTGCCTCTATGTATCTTCTGCATGTTGAAGGCCTACGCGAGCGGCTTTTTCTTTCTCGACGTCGACAGGTGGCTTTATGTGCCGTATTACATCCCACGCGAGGCCGGCGCATTCGCGATCGTCGCCATAGTGATGATTGCAGTGAAAAGTGGCGTTTTGCGCCCGGTGCAGCGCGCGCTTGCTGCCGTAGGGCAAACCGCTTTGAGCAACTACCTGCTGACAACGGTAATTTGCCAGTTCATCTTCCTCTGGGGTCCATGGAAGCTCTACGGCAAGCTTGAATACTACCAGCTTCTTTATGTGATGTTCTTCGTATGGGCGGTCAACCTGATCGTCAGCCCAATCTGGCTGCGGATATTTCAGTTTGGCCCCGTGGAGTGGTTGTGGCGCTCGCTTACCTATGTGAAGCTACAACCGATGCTGAAACGGCGCTCTGCCTAGCGTGCTAAACAAGACACATCTGAGCAAGGCCCGGCAGCGCTGCCGGGCCTTCACACTTCTATTGCATTGGGGCTGTCAGGCTTTGCCTTAGCGAAGCGTCACGACGACCACGACGGCGAGTGCGATAGCAATGACATCCTCAAGCAAGGCGGCGGGAAGATCGCGACCGAATGACTTGGCGAGAAGAGCTCTGCCTTTGGCTCCGCCGAGTGTTCCAACCACGCTGCCGACGATGCCGGCCAGAGCGCCCAGGGCGAGGTGTCCGCTGGCGAGTGCGATGGCCGAGCCTGTGAGCGCGCCCATCACCACACGGGTGCTGAACTGAGGGGGAACAAGGCGACTGGGGGTTTTGGGAAGCTTGTCGTTGATGATCTCGCCGACAGCCAGGAGGCTTGTGATGTAGGGTGTGAAGCGGAAGCCTAGGAACGAGAGCCAGGTTCCCTGAAGCGGGAGTTGTTGGCTGCTGGCGGCCCAGCTTACAGCGGCAAAAGCAGTCATGACGCGCAGGCCGCACACGATACCCAGTACGAAAGCAGCGATGAGGAAAGGCATAATCATTCTCCTTGAAAACGGCGATTTGATGAATCGCCAGGCTATGGGCGAAGGCCCTAGAGTGTTGCTACCTACTAGTAGGTAGATTGCGTGTCAATGAACGAGATAAAAGTTAGATACGTCACACCGAGGGCCGGATGCGCTCCAAGGCGCTTTTTGTGATTGAGGTAAAGATCTCCGTTGAACCTAATGCGCGTGCGGAGATCATGGCTCCGTGCACCAGGGCTACAAAACTCTGCGCTTCAACTTCCGCGCTGTTTTGCAGATGTATGTTGTTGTGGCGGACGCCGTCTTTCAGCGTTGCCTTCACCCAGGAGACAAGATACGTAAAGTGCAGTCGCACCTCGGTCTGGATTTCTTCGGGTAGAGCTGGGAGTTCCGCACTGAGCAGGGCCGCAATGCAGATGGGACGATTGTTGTTCTTTACGCACTCTGCCCAATGCTGCACATAGAGCTTAAGGCGTTGCAGCGGATCGGTGACGTTGCTATCGAGGCTGCCAGCAGCCTCGACAAGTTTTGCGCGATACTCCATCAGTGTCGCAACGACGAGGTCCACCTTGGAGGGGAAGTGATGATGGATGCTGGCTTTGCGGATGCCGACGGCCTCGGCAATATCCGCATAGCTGAAGCCGAAGTACCCTCGTTCGGCGATAAAATCATGCGCAGTTTCGCGGATTCGAGTTGCAGTATTGCTTTCCATGTACAGGTAGACTACCTACTAGTAGGTTTGGATGCAAAACTCTAAAGAATTTTTTTAGGGTAGTCTCTACTGCCGCAGAACCTGCGCGAGGCCGCGGCGGAGGCTTGCGGGTGCGCTTACCGTTGCGTATGCCATGCGGAACATGAAGGTCGGTTGCCAGGTGGCGTCGCCTGTGAGGGTTGCCAGCTTCGGTTCCGTGACAGGAGGGCGACCTCCAGCATTCTCGATGTCGATGAGTTCGATGGCCTCGTTGATGGGACGAGCAGCGAGGCCGCGAGAAGTTGCCAGCAGGTGTGCGCGCTCCCATAGGCGGCCTGCCTGGAGGCACTGGGATAGTGCGTAACGATCACGCACGGCGATGATGCCAAACATGGGAGATGCAGTAAGCACCCTGGGATAGGTGTCAGGGGCTGTGTGTGCCATGACGGCCAACTCAATGTGCGTTGGCAGGGAGTAGAGAGGCGCCGCCGTGGGTTTGGGCACCCCGTAGTCAACGAATGTGATGCCGTCGCGGTGTTGCTCGACGTCTTTCCACTTGAAGACGCGTTCCCAAGGGACCGTGCCTGCGGCAACGGCCTTGTCCGCGTAGACGATCTGATCGCACTGACTGACCAGATCAACGATGGCGCGACGCTGGTTGTCGGCGGTGAACAGGAAATGCTTCGTGTCGGGGAGCGAGTCGGGAAGCGCCAAGAGTGCTTGCTGGAAGTCGGGCGGCGGCGGGCGAAGATCGTAAAGGGTGCGGTTGGTATGGCGGTTCGGCAGCGCTGCATACAACGGGTTGGTGGGTACAGACGCTGATCTGCAACTGATTGTTGCAATGTGGCTTCGGCAGGGGCAACGTTGGTGGCGTAACCCGCTGTTGGCGCCGCGATGCACATGTTTTCGAGCGCGCATCCGATGCCGATGTGGAGCTCGCGCGGAAAAGGGTCGAGGGCTCCTGTGTTGCGGCTTGTATCCGCGAGCACGTCGATCTGGTTTCCGGTCACGCGGAAGAGCCAGGGCTGGGTATTGTGAGGAGAGGCAGCGAGGATGGCGGCGCGAACCAATGCGAACATTCCTGTCTGCGGCTGGCTCCAGTCGTGCCAAGGTGCGAATGGCGGTCCTTGGCCCTTACTGAAGGCACCTTCTTAGTCCGCATACCAAACAGCTCCGCCTAGGACGAGAATTGTGACAGTGCCAAGCCCACGCAGAAAACCACGACGATCCATAGAGTCACCCTCAGTGTGGTGTTATGGGATGGTGGCTCTTCAGTTCGCGTTGGCTGCTTGATCGCTTAATATCGGTGTCGCGAACCAGGCGTGACGGCGCGCTCAGAGGTGTTTGAGGGATAAGTGCGGGAGTGGATGAGCGTTAGGCGCCGGTGGCGAACCAAAAGCCGAGGATGGTGCCGATGGTGGTGTAAGCGAAGTTCTTCTGGGTGGCGTTGAACTTTGCCGAGAGGATGAAGTAGAGGCAGAAGGGGATGAAGACGATGGTAAGGCCGAGCTGGACGTAGAGCTTGAGGTTCGATTCTGGAGCCGTGCTTGCGGGCTGGGCGGCGCTTGCGAGGACGTTGGCGGCCTGGACGAGGGCCCGGTTGCTGGCCTTTTGGGCGGCGAGCGCTGTCTTGATGGTCTCAGTTGGGACAGCTTCGATGGGGGCTTCGGTGCGGAGTCTAAGGCGCTCGGCTGGGGCGACGGCGCGGGGGGTGACCTGTGGGAGGATCTCGGGCTCGGCAGCGGTTTGCTGGATCTGCCGTCTGGCGATGGCGACCTGCGGGGCTACGGCCTGGACTGTCTGGAAGTGGTAGAAGGTCACCCCTGCAATGATAAGGAGAGTGAAGAAGAAGATGACAGCGGGCAGCTTGCTCATGAAGACCTCAGCTTTCGCGTAGATGAGTACGGGGCCGGGAAGAGGTGGAGCGGTAGCTGCAATGTATCCGGTTTGGTGGAAAAAGGGAAGGTGATGGTGGTGGCTTAGAGGCCGAGGGCGTACATTTCATCCAGAGTTCCGTGCGGTGGAGTTGCAGCAGAATCAGGCATGAAGAAAACGATCAGGAAGAAGAATGCGCTGCTGTGGTTGCTTGAGCCGCTGCTAGACGACCCGCGATTTGTGCCGCGGAAGCTGTTCAGCTTCGATGCGGCATATCTGGATGGGAAGCTCTATGTGACGGTGAACGA
Organism: Acidobacteriaceae bacterium; assembly: GCA_903970395.1. Lineage (GTDB taxonomy): Bacteria > Acidobacteriota > Terriglobia > Terriglobales > Acidobacteriaceae > Granulicella. Next base: position 64,428 of record CAJCIM010000110.1, on the reverse strand, counting down.
TGGTGAGGAACCGTGGTCGGGGCTGCTGGTTTGCACGTCGAGGGATCACCATGCGGCGTTGGTGCGGGAGTTTCCGCAGCTGACGCCACATAAGGTGCTGGGCAAGTGGCTGCACCTTTCGCAGACGCACCCGGAGTTTGAGACGGTGGCGACCGAGATTGTGGCGCTGGCGCTGCGACGGGACCGCAGGATGGGAGTCGCTTCGTCCGCGCCGGGCGTGCGGCGATAGGGGATGTATTCGTGAGCCTTACCCAGGCTGGTTCTGGCGGAGTGACGGCCCGGCTGGCTATAAGGTCTTCGTGTCGTCGTCAGGCCCGGACCAATGAGGAAGGACGGCAGAGACGTGCATTCTGGCCTGATCGAGCGGCAGATCCTGAATGACCTCAATGCAGCTGAGTTGAACGTCTCAAAAGAGGTTGAAGGTGATTGTGTATAAAACGAGTGAAATAGATCGAGTCGCCACGTGTTTTTGTATCTTAGGTGCCTGCTCGATTCACCAGATCATGCAACCTATGCATAGCGTCGGGTTCTTCCCCGTCGCGTAGAACGCCTTGCCGCCGATCTTTCTTATAAAGGCTGATTTCAAGAACGATGACCACAATCGGAGTTGCTGCTAAATGTGAGCAACGTGGTGAGAGGAGGGCGTTGAAGCGAAAGTCTATGGAGCCGGGAGGGCGGTGTCAATGTCCGACCGGCTGATGATCCAGACACCGAGGAGGACGAGTACGCCGCCAAGGATCTGGACGTGCGTCATGCGCTCGTTGAAGAGGATGAGGGCGAGAACTGCGGTAAACGGGGCCACGGCCAGCATGACGACGGAGCTGACGGTCGCGGGGAGATGGCCTAGCGCGTAGGTGAGGCCGAAGTAGCCGATGAGCTGGCAGACGATGCCAAGGCCTATGAGTGAGGCGAGCGATTGAGTCGACGGGATTTGGAGAGATGAGTGGGTGAGGGGCGCGATGAGGAGCAGGACGGCGGCGCTGGCGGTGGTGGAGACGGCGAGGAGGGTGAGCGTGGAGCCAGCTTCGCGGAGGCGCTCGGTTAAGGATAGGTAGAGAGCAAAGCAGACCGATGCGGCGATGGCCATGAGATCGGCGGCGGAGCGCGTGCCGGACTTCTGGAGGTCGGGCGAGACAATGAAGCAGGCTCCGACGAGTGCGATGGCAAAGGCGACCCAGAAGCTGCTGGAGGGTGCACGGCGTGTGGCGATCCAGGTGACGATTCCTACGAAGAGTGGGGCGTTGTTGCCGAGGAAGGTGGCGCTGCCGGCGGCGGTGCGCAGTACGGAGACGTTGTAAAAGCCGAGATCTCCGGCGAAGAAGGCACCGCCGAGTATGGCGAGCCAGAGGGTGGAACGACTCATCTGGACAGGGGTGCGGCGGGCGAACAGGATGGCCCAGAGGACGAGGGCCGCGAAGAAGACTCGGTAGAAGGCAGAGGCGACGCCGGGCATCTGCGTCCAGCGCACGAAGATGGCGGACCAGGAGATGGCCACGACGCCGAGGGCCAGAGCGGCGTAGGCCCTGAGGGCTGAGCGATGAGGCATGAGTGTTTGATGATGCAGGGGGTGGTTAGAAGCAGATTCCTCCGCCTCGCTACGGAATGACAAACCAAGAAAGATAAAGCGCAGAGCCTACTTTGCGTAGCTGCGGGCCCACTCGGTGATGCTGCGGACGGCCATGCCGGTAGGGCCTCGAGAGATCCAAGGGTCGTTGTCATCGGACCAGGCGGTGCCGGCGATGTCGAGGTGGATCCAGTTTGCGTGAGGCAGGCCAGGGGTGTTCCCGACGAATTCCTTGAGGAACATGGCGGCGCTGGTGGCCCCGCCGTAGCGGGTGGCACCGGTGTTGCGGATGTCGGCGATCTGGCTCTTGATCTGGTCGCGGTAGTCGTCGGTGCAGGGCATGTGCCAGTACTTTTCGCCGGTGGTGGGGAGGACGTCGAGGAACTGCTGGGTGGTGGCGTCGTCGTTGGAGAAAAGTCCGGCGTTGATGAGGCCGAGGGCGACGCCGATGGCTCCTGTAAGGGTGGCGGCGTCGATGAGGTGGGTAGCGCCGAGGGTGCGGGCGTAGTGGAGGCCGTCGGCGAGGACGAGACGGCCTTCGGCGTCGGTGTTGATGATCTCGATAGTCTTGCCGGACATGGCGGTGACGACGTCGCCGGGCTTGAAGGCGCGGCCGTCAGGCATGTTCTCGCAGGAGCAGACGACGCTGATGACGCGGACACTGGGCTTGAGCAGAGCGATGGCGCGCATGGCTCCGATCATGGCGGCTGAGCCGGCCATGTCGTACTTCATCTTCTCCATGCCGTCGGCAGACTTGATGGAGATGCCGCCGGTGTCGAATGTGATGCCTTTGCCGACGAGGCCGAGGACAGGGCCGTCGACTGGTGCGTTTTCAGGCTCGTAGCGGAGGACGATGAGAGCGGGTGGTTCGGATGAGCCCTGGGTGACGGCGAGGAAGGCGCCCATGCCGAGTTCCTTGAGCTTGTCAGTGGAGTGGACTTCACATGCCAAGCCGACTTCGGAGGCCATCGCAGCAGTGCGGCGGCCGAGTTCGGTGGGAGTCAGGATGTTGCCGGGCTCGTTGACGAGAGCGCGGGCGAAGTTCTGGCTTTCGGCGATGAGAACGCCCTCGCTGATGCCCTGCAGGAGGTGCGCCTGGGCGGAGTCTGCGCGGTCATTGTGGAGGATGATGACTGAGGATATCGAAGTGTCCATGCGGTCGGAGCGGTAGGTATCGATGTCGAAGTCAGCCAGGATGGAGCCTTCGGCGATGGCGCGGGCGGTGAGTTCGGCAGGGAGGGTGTCCATGTGCTCGTCGGAGAGAGCCATGTCGTCGGGAAAGGCGACGACGATGTCGCGGAGTCTGCGGGCCTTGGAAAAGCGGACGGCGACGCCGGCAGCTTTGCGGAGTTGGTGGACGCTGAGCGCGGGGAGCTTGCCGGTGCCTATGATGAGGAGCCGCTCGGCTTTGACGCCGGAGGGCGCGTGAAGGAGAAGCGTCTCGCCGACAGAAGCCTTGAACTCGCCGGAGGCAAGCCAGGGGGCTGCTGCTGCGGCGATGGCGTCGGAGGTGGAGAGCAGCGCGGGCGAAGGCTGGTCGGCGGAGCCAGTCGCGATATCGACGGCGAAGACGGCGAGCAACGGTGTGGCAAAGGCCGCCGCGTCCTGAAGCTGAAGGGAGATGTTCACAGGTCTATCGTATCGTGCCGTGTAGTGGATCAACTGTTGTTATATCGAACAGAAATGTGCTTGCATCCGAGAATCTGAATGTGGCAGCTTGCTGTGGGATATGGTTGCAGTTTTTGGGGGTCTAGCGACCAGCCCGGCAGGTGCTGTCTTTGCCGAGCATGTCGGGAAGCTTGCCCTTGAGATCGGTGACGAGGAGGTCATCCATGGTCTTGTCACGGTCCGCGGGGTTTTTGGCGAGGATGGACGAGTAACCCTTGAGTACGCTGGTGAAGGCGTAGAGATTGGTGCCGTAGGGGTCGGTCTTGCCTGTCTCGATGCGGTAGGTGGCGCTGCCCAGGGTGTAGAGGCGATAGACCTGTGCCTGGTAGGGATAGCCGGTGGCGCTGAGGCGGCTGAAGAAGGTGAAGAAGCTATTACAGAGCGGGGTGTGGAAGTCCGCCGAGGCACGGATCTCCTGCACGGCGATCTCGGTGTCGCGATTGAGCTGGGGGTCGAGAGGGTTGGCCTCCAGCTTGTGCGAGAGGGCTGCCCAGACAGGATAGTTGGCCTCAGACGGAGTGGTCTGGGCGGGAGCGCCCGTCGCGACGGCGGCGGGGAAGAGAAGAAGTAAAGCGTACAGTACACCAGTCTTCATTGCAGTCTCCTGAAATAGGGCCCGATTCCAAGCTAGCGTCGCTGGCTCCTTGCGATGGCCGATCTGGCTTCGTTATCGGCTTCGCGTTTGCGCTCCGTTTCGCGCTTGTCCCAGTCCTGCTTGCCTTTCGCGAGAGCGATCTCGCACTTTACGCGGCCCTGTTTGAAGTACAACTTGACGGGGATAAGCGTAAAACCCTTTTGCTTCGTCAAACCTTCGAGCTTTTGAATCTCCCGCTTGTGCAGCAGCAACTTGCGAGTGCGGAGGGATTCGTGATTCATAGCATTGCCGTGGGAGAAGGGGCCGATGTGGGCGTTGAAGAGGAAGCACTCACCGTCCTTGAGGAGGCCGTAGGCGTCCTTGAGATTGGCCTTGCCTTCGCGGATGCTCTTGACTTCTGTGCCGCGGAGGGCGACGCCTGCTTCGAAGCGATCGGAGAGAAAATAGTTAAAGCTGGCTGAGCGGTTGAAGGCAGCATCGCGTAGGCCTGCGGCCACGGGATCACGGTCTTTGGCCCGGGTTACAGGCTTGTTGGCGGCGGCAGGTACTGTCGGGTTGGAGAGTGAGCGAGGCACGGAATCAAAAATAGAGGTGACGACGAAAGATTGGATGATGCGTCCAAAGGAAAGGCTAGCAGAATGTTACGCGAAGCGAACATACCCCGTTGGAGATAGACGCAGAATTGCCAGCGACAGAGAGCTAGAAGCCGGCGGCGACAGGACGCAGGCAGACCGGTGGGCAGAGAGTGCAGGACGCATGAAGCGTCTGCTAGCCTGTCGGCAGAAGATGACTTTGAGGCAAAGTGAGCATGAAGCGAATGGTATTATCGACCCAGCTAAATCCAGAGCCTGGAAAGCCTTCGAAGGCAGGTTTAGCGCAGATTTTGAGAGGCATCGAAGCGCCCGCGGAGCCGCGTTTGGAGTTCGGGGATCTGGCGTTCATCGATCAAAGCCGTCGGGAGCGGGTCGCAGACATGCAGCCAAATAGAGTAGGCCGGATCGGCCTGCAGTGTCGTAATGCAGAGTGGGGTATGTATAGCCGCAAAGGCGCTGGTGCGCTGGTGCTGCTGGTTTTGGGTTTGACGCTGGGAGCAGGGCTGATGCCGGTGCAGGTCAAGGCGCAGAGCGCCGGAACCTGGAGCAAGCGGGGCGATACTGCCGAGGCACGCGAGGACTTTGATGCGGCGTTTGAGGCGTACCGTCAGGCGCATCTGAAGAAGCCAAAGGATATACGCTACAAGACGCGATACGAGCGGATGAAGTTCGAGGCCGCTAATATGCATGTGGACCGGGGTCGGGTGTTGCGTACCTCGGGCGATATAACGGGCGCGATCAACGAGTTTGCGCGGGCGGTGCAGATCGATCCGGGTAACGAGGCGGCTGCGCAGGAACTGCAACTTTCCGAGAAGCAGCGGCCAGCCACGGCTGGGCCGGACGGTGCGGCGGTTCAGCCGGCTGGGTCAAATGCGGGAACTCCTCTGATACCAGGCGTGGCGGAGCAGACACCGTACCAGCGCAAGGTGCAGGCGGACATCGACTCGATGGCCGGACCGGTGGTGCTGAAGCCGGTGTCCACTGACGCGATCACCCTCCACATGCAGCAGGATGCGAAGGTCGTTTACCAGGCGGTGGGCAAGGCTGCGGGGTTGAATGTCATCTTTGACCCGGATTATCAGTCGAAGCAGATTCCGGTGGATCTGACGGGCGTCTCTTTACAGGACGCCCTAAGAATTGTTGGGACGCTGAGCGGCACGTTCTACAAGCCGGTGACGGCGAACACAATCTTCGTGGCGCAGAACAACCGCACCAAGCACACGGATCTGGACGACCTGGCGGCACAGACGTTTTACCTGACGAACGTCTCGGCGCAGAACGATGCGAACGAGATCCTAGTGGCTCTGCGCAACCTGCTGGACCCCAGCGTGAAGCTGTACCTAGTGGCGAGCCAAAATGCGATCATTGTGCGCGCGACGCCGGCGGAGTTGACGCTGGCGGAGAAGCTGGTGAACGACCTGGACCGTGTGCGGCCCGAGGTGGTGATGGACGTGGCCGTGCTCGAAGTGAGCCGTCAACTGGAGCGCAACCTGGGGATTACTCTGCCGACCAGCTTTGGGCTGACGCCGCAGGCGACCAATCTTAACGTGTCGAACGCAAGTTCGAACACGAGTTCGAACACGACGAACAACGGTGCCACCAATTCGAGCACGAATGCGAACACCGGCGTAACGCTAAATACGCTGGCGCACCTGAATGCGACCAACTTTGCGGTTTCGATCACGGGCGGAACGCTGAATGCGCTGCTCTCGGACTCGGATACGCGGGTGCTGCAGAATCCACGGCTGCGGGCGACGGATGGACAGCGGTCGACCCTGAAGATCGGTTCAAAGATCCCGGTTGCGACGGGATCGTACTCGGCGGGCGCGGCGGTAACGACGGCGGCGCTGGGTGTGCAGACGCAGTTTACGTACCTGGACGTGGGCGTGAACATCGACATTACGCCGACGGTCCACTATGACCACGAGATCTCGCTGAAGATGAAGATCGAGGTTTCGAGCCAGAATGGGCAGGTGACGATCTCGGGTGTGACCGAGCCGATTATTGCGCAGAAGGTTTCAGACCAGGTGATCCAGCTGAAGGACGGTGAGCCTGCGATTCTGGCCGGTCTGGTTCAGAAGCAGGACAGCGTGGCCATCAGCGGGACGCCGGGCCTGGGTGAGCTGCCGATTTTGAAGTACTTCTTCGCCAGCCATGACAAAACAGTGCAGACCGACGAGCTCGTTTTCCTGGTGATTCCGCACATTGTGCGCGAGTCGATCTTGACGGACGAGAACACACGGCAGATCTATACGGGCACGGGCCAGGCTGTGGAACTGCGGTATAAGGACCCTGCTAAGGAGACTGCGGTCAGTGAGACGCCGGCAGCGGTGACGCCTGCGGGTCCGACGACGTCGGCGGCAAATGCGGCGAACGCGATGATTGGAAAGATTGCGGCCGATGCGAAGCCGATGCCGGTTCCCGGTGTGACGGGAGGAACGTCTGCTTCGGGTGCGGTGGCTGCAGCGAACGCGCAGCTAGCACCGGTGAAGCTGTCGGTGATGCCGCCTGCTTCCAACCAGTCGGTGGGATCGACGTTCCAGGTTGCGATTACGGCGGCCAACGCGCATGACCTGACCAGCGTGCCGATGCAGCTGCAGTTCGACCCGAAGGTGATATCGCTGGTGAATGTGGATGACAACGGAACGGCAGGGCTGCTGGGCAACGACGGCCAGGCGGTGACGACGGTGCATCGCGATGATGGCAATGGCGCGGTGACGGTGTCCGAGACGCGCCCCCCGGGATCCAAGGGCGTGAACGGGCAGGGTACGATCTGCACGCTGACGTTCAAGGCGATTGCTCCAGGAGTCTCGCCGGTGTCGCTGGTGCGCGTGGGCGCGAAGGATAGCGCACAGAACACGCTGCCTGCGGTTGGATCGCAGGGCGTGGTGACGGTGAAGTAAAGCAGAGGAGTAGAGGGTAAAGGAGTAGAGAGCAGTGATGAAGTGGCTTCGAGGCGGCGTGCAACGGGCGAGCGGAGAGCGGTTTGGCTCCGAAGCCGGAGTTACGCTGACGGAGCTGATCATTGTCATCACAATTCTGTCGATTCTGGCGACGGCGGCTGTTCCGGCGGTGAAGTTCGAGGTGAAGCGGCAGAAGGAGCGTGAGCTGCGACGGGACCTATGGATGATGCGCGCCGCGATCGACCGGTATAAGGATGTCGCGGACCTGGGCGGCATCCAGACGAAGGCCGACTCTAACAACTATCCACCGGACCTGCAGACGCTGGTGAATGGTGTGGATGTGAAGGACAAGCGGATGCGGTTTCTGCGCGAGATCCCGAAGGACCCCATGACGGGTTCGACGGACTGGGGGCTTCGGTCGAACCAGGACGAACCGGATTCGGACAGCTTTGGCGGGCAGAACGTCTACGATGTCTACACCAAGAGCACGGGTACGGGGCTGGATGGGACGAAGTACAGCACGTGGTGAGCAATGAGTCTTGAGTAAAAAGTAGGAAACGGGAGCTGTGGCGAGGCGGAGAATGCGGAGCGTAGAGATGAAAAACTCGAGGCAGGGAGGCGAGGCTGGCTTTACGCTGGTGGAACTGATGATCGTGATGACGATCATCGGAATCCTGGCGACGATCGCTATCCCCAGCTATATACGCGCCGTGCAGCATGCCAAAGAGGCGGTGCTGCGCGAGGATCTGCATACGATGCGGTCGGCGATCGACAGCTATACGGTCGACAAGGAAAAGGCGCCGCAGTCGCTGGATGACCTGGTGCAGGCGGGGTATCTGAAGACGATTCCGAAGGACCCGATGACGAGCCGGGACGATACCTGGATAACAGGCCAGTCGGACACGCTGATAGACATTAACGAGACCGAGGGCGGGATTGACGATGTGCACTCGGGTTCGCAGGGGGTTGCAGCGGATGGGACCACGTACAACACCTGGTGAGCCGGAGAGTTTGATGGGGCGGAAATAGCTTGGGTGGCGCACTTTTGCGGCTTGCGCGTGAACCCGGTGAAGGCGTACAAACGTCTACAACAGGTAGCGTGAGCTGTGCTCCATCGACAATGTGCGTAAGTGGGTGAGGTTTGGCTCCGTTTGCTGTACCCCGAGGGATATCCCTATGCGCGCTCTCAATCTAGCCTTTCTTTTGACAATCGTTGCAACGGCTGCGATGGCGCAGCAGAGTACGCAGACGCCTGCGGCTACGCCGGCCACGACGACACCAGCTACGTCCTCTCAACAGACGCCTGTGACGGCGGGTGCTCAGACGGCTCCAGATACGGCTAAAAATCAGGATGCCGCAAAAGATCAGAGCGCTGCCAAGGCTCCGGACACAGCTAAGGATTCGACGCAGACGGCTGCTGCCGATGCGGGCAAATCTGCGCCGAAGAATGCCAAGGCCGACAAGAACGCGAAGCCGGGCGATACGAGCGAGAAGGCAGACGCGATTCCTTCGCCGGGTGAGGAGCTTGATCCGCATATCAAGAAGGGCTCCGAGGACGATGTGGACTCGGTGGGGCAGCGCAACATTGGTGGGCGCGGGATGGGAAACTGGTACTCGACGAACTGGGAGATCGGAACCGGCAAGCAGTACTCGATGGAGATTGAGAAGTCGTCGCACCTGATTACAGACCCGGTAGTAGTGGAGTATGTGAACCGGGTGGGACAGAACCTGGTGAAGAACTCCGATGCGAAGGTGCCGTTCACGATCAAGGTGCTAGATACGGACGAGATCAACGCGATGGCGCTGCCGGGCGGGTTCTTCTATGTGAATTCGGGGCTAATTCTGGCGTGCGACAGCGAGGATGAGCTGGCGGGCGTGATGGCGCATGAGATTGCTCATGTGGCTGCGCACCATGCGGCTCGTGAGATGACCAAACTGAACTATATGCAGATTGGGTCGATCCCGCTGATGATCTTCACGCAGGGCACGTGGACTGGTTACGGCATCTACGAAGCGGCGCAGCTGGCGGTGCCACTGACGTTCCTGCAGTTCTCGCGTGAGTACGAGGCTGAGGCGGATTACCTGGGCATCCAGTATGCGTATCGTGCAGGGTACGATCCGCAGGGAATGGTGACGATCTTCGAGAAGCTAGATGCGCTGGAGAAGCACAAGCCCGGTGCGCTGTCGAAGGCGTTCAGTGATCACCCTGCGACGCCCGACCGCATTGCCGCGACCGAGGAAGAGATTGCAACCATCCTGCCGGCGCGGACAGATTATCTGGTGACGACGTCTGAGTTCGACCTGGTGAAGGCGCGGCTGGCGCGCATCCAGAACAAGCGCGGCACGGGCGACAAGAAGAACGGCAACAAGCCGACGCTGCGCCGGACGAGTTCGACGAACAATGACCCGAATGCGCCGAGCAATGGTTCGGATCAGCCGACGCTGGGGCGCAGAAATTAGCAATTAGCAAGTAGGACGTAGGAAAGGGCGCGGCTTTTGGCTGTGCCCTTTTGCTTTTGCGGCGGTAAACTTAAGGAATGGCAAAGAACAAGAAGACGACCGGCTATACCGACGACCACGCCAAGGCGGGGTTGAAGACGAAGTTTCCCGCGATCGAGACGTGGCGCAACCAGTTCCAGAAGTACGAGATTTTGATCGACGACCCGGAGTTCACGAGCGTGTGCCCGAAGACCGGCCTGCCTGACTTCGGCGTTTTGAAGATCCGCTACATGCCTCGTGAGAAGTGCCTGGAGTTGAAGAGCTTGAAAGAGTATCTGTTCACATATCGCAACCTGGGCATCTTTCAGGAGAACATCGTGAACCAAGTGCTGGACGATGTGGTGAAGGCAACTGATCCTGTGTGGGCGGAGATCGTTGGAGACTTTCGGCCGCGTGGCGGGATCTCGACGGTAGTGACGGCGCGGTATCCGCGAATGGAAGAGATGCGGTAGAGTTTCGCAGGTGCCTGTGATGAACACCGGGCATCCGCGGAGCGTTATGAACCGAAGAGACTTCAGCAAGTTAGCGGCGGCAGCGGTCGTGAGTCGGGCGTTTGAGCGGATGGCCTTGGCTGAGACGCCGGATGGCGTGAAGCTGTCTGTGATGTTGTGGACTCTGCAAAAGCTGGCTCCATTCGATCGCTGCCTCGAGATAGTGGCGGCTGCGGGGTATCATGGCGTCGAACTGGTGGGGGAGTTCCAGAGTTGGTCAGCGGAGGAGACTCGGCAGAAGCGCGCGCATATGCAGAAGCTGGAGCTGCGTGTGGATGCGATGAGTGGTGTGAAAGCCGGGTTCGCTGTTCCGGAGGAGAGCGAGAACTTCTTTACACAGTTTGCGGCACACCTGGAAGCGGCGAAGAGACTGGGATGTCCACAGGTGATTTTGCTGTCGGGCAGGCGTGTGCCGGGGATGACCGAGGAGGCGCAGTTTGTGGTGGCGGTGGAGACGCTGAAGCGTGCGGGCGCGATGGCTGCGGAGAAGCAGATCGAGATCGTGATTGAGCCGATCGACCCTTTGGAGAACCCGACGATCTTTTTGACGACGGTGACGACGGCGTTCGCGATGGTTCGTGCGGTCGGGAGCGATGCGGTGAAGGTGTTGTACGACTTTTACCATGAGCAGCGCGCACATGGGAATCTGATCGAGAAGCTCGAAGGAAACATCGACAAGGTGGGGTTGGTGCATGTGGCCGATGTGCCGGGTCGGCATGAGCCGGGAAGCGGAGAGATCGATTATGCGAATATCTACAAGCGGCTGGCTGCATTGAAGTACGACCGGTTTGTGGCGATGGAGTTTTATCCGCAGGGAGAGCCGGTGGCGGCGCTGCGGAAGGCCGCGGGCGAGGTTCGTGCGGCGTTTGGGGTGTGAGGTTGAATCGTTTAAACTGAATCCAGTGATTGGATTTCGGTTCAGTTCGGTGGATATGCCGCGAGGTCGCTCGTTCGGCGCTGCGGGGAGCGTGTCGCGATGACCGGCTCGACGATGCAACCGGCAGAGACTGCGCAGGTGATCGAGCGTAACTCGACGTGGCGGATACTCCCTGCAGTCAGCTTTACGTTTATCGCTTACCTTTGTATCGGTGTCTTCATAGCGACGCTGCCGGGATTTGTGCATCAGCAGCTTGGTTTGAGCGCTGTGCTGGCGGGGCTGTTCGTGAGCCTTCAGTACATCGCTACGTTTGCGACTCGGTCGTATGCGGGCAAGAGGACAGACACGTTGGGGCCGCGAGAGTCGGTGCGGCAGGCGATGATCTTCTGCGGGCTGAGTGGGCTGCTGCTGATCGTTGCAGTGTTGCTGCAACGGCGGTTGTGGCTTGCGATTCCTATTGTGGTGGCGAGCCGGTTGAGTCTGGGCATTGGCGAGAGCCTCTGCGGCACAGGCGCGATTATGTGGGGCATTGGCCGCGTTGGATCGGCTGAGACGGCAAAAGTAATTGCGTGGAACGGCGTTGCGACATATGTTCCTATCGCGCTGGGCGCGCCAGTGGGCATCCTTATTGTTTCGTATGGCGGTATGGCGGCACTGGGTGCGGTGGTGGCAGCGGTGTGTGTAGCTGGGTATCTTGGAGCGACACGTATGGAGCCGACGAAGGCTCCGGAGGGTGAGCGGCATGGGATACGCACGATTCTGCTGCGGGTCGCTCCGTATGGCATGGCGCTGGCGCTGGGAGGCGTGGGGTTTGGTGTGATTGCGGCGTTTATCACGCTGTACTTCGCGCACCAGAACTGGCAGGGCGCGGCGATGTCGCTGACGATCTACGGGATGTCGTTTGTGTGTGCGCGGCTGCTGTTTGCGGGGCTGATACCAAAGTTTGGCGGCTTCCGCGTGGCTGCCGTCTCGTTTGCGATCGAGACTGTGGGTCTGACGGTGCTCGCGCTGAACCACTCGCGCGAGCTGGCATATATTGGTTGCGGGCTCACGGGGCTTGGGTTTTCGCTGATCTTTCCTGCGTTGGGCGTGGAGGTTGCGAACACGTTTCCGGTGTCGTCACGCGGCACCGTGCTGGCGGTGTACTCGGCATTTGTTGACCTGTCATTGTTTCTGACTGGTCCGGTTGCAGGGCTGGTGATCAGCTTGTACGGCTATCCTACGGTGTTTGCGTCCGTGGGAGCGACGGTGTTGACGGCGCTGGGGTTGACAGTGTTGCTAGCTTCAAGGACGGTGTCCATGCGCGGTGATGCGGAACCGCAGGGCTAGCGCGCTTTTGCGAGGGCTGACTAGACGAGGTCGCTTGGCGACTATTAATAATTTTGCGAACCGCACAACTAAGCGCGGAAAGGTGGTTTCCTTATGGCAATCACTCTTTCGTAACGACGAGACTGCCTTCGCCGCTTTACGAATCAGCGGAGGTAAGTATGCTTGCCAAGGCTGGGTCTCTTCGCGCGCGACTATTCCTTCTATGCGTTGGACTGCTGTCGCTCGCTGGTTGCTCGTCGCATATTAACCCGACCGGATCATCCGGGACACCGGCACCTACACCAAGCGTTGTGGTTGCGGGTGCCGCAGCCACGCGGGTAGGCGGAACAGCGCAGTTTTCGGCGACGGTGAATGGCGTAGCGAGTACTGCGGTGACGTGGCAGGTAAACCAGATCACAGGCGGCTCCGCTGCGACGGGTACGATCTCGAGTTCCGGACTTTACACGGCCCCGGCAACTCTGCCTGCGAGTGCGAGTGTGACGATTACCGCTGTCAGCACTGCGACGTCGGCTTCGGGGTCGTTGACGGAAGCACTGCAGAATCCGGTACCGGTCGTCACCGCGTCAACTGCGACACAGGTAGGCAGCACGTTGAACTACACAGTTGATGTGCAGGGCAGCGGCTTCGTGCCGACCTCTGTGATTGAGGTCAACGGAACGGTGCAGGCGACGGTTTACGTCTCGGCTACGGAGTTGCAGACAACCGCGCCGCTAACGGCTTCGACGACAAGCATTGCGGTGCTGGTATCAAACCCGAATCCCGGTGCGATTCTTTCTGCCTCGTTGAGTGTGCCTGTCACATATATTGCAGCGACGGCGACGCAGGCGGCGCGGATTTTGGACCAGACGAGCTTTGGCCCTACGGCCGCAACGATTCAGCATGTACAGAGCATCGGTATCAAGGCATATCTGGCCGAGCAGTTCGCCGAGCCGGCAACGCAGTTGGCGGCGATCCCGACGAGTCCGCTGCCGACGATCTGCCTGGCAGCCAACAACGCGCGTGTTTGCGCTGAGTCCGAGTGGTGGCAGACGGCGGTGACTGGGCCCGACCAACTGCGGCAGCGTGTCGCGTTTGCTCTCTCGGAGATGTTCGTGGTCTCCACCCAGTCGATCTCCGGTTCGGCGATTCCGCAGTTTCATAATGTCCTTTCCAACGACGCGTTCGGGAATTTCGCGACGATCATGAAAGATGTGGCACTGTCACCTGCGATGGGCGGCTACTTGAACATGCTCAACAGCGCGAAGCCCGGAACGGGGCAGATTGCGAATGAGAACTTTGCCCGTGAGAACATGCAGCTGTTTACGATCGGGCTGTATCAGCTGAATCAGGATGGAACACAGCAGCTTGATGGATCGGGCAATCCGATTCCGAGCTACTCGCAGGCGCAGGTGCAGGCGTTTGCGCGGGCGTACACGGGCTGGACGTATGCGACGGCGACGGGCGGATCACCGACAAAGTTTCCGAACGGGACGGCGAACTATACGTATCCCATGGCACCGGTGGAGAGCGCGCATGACACGACAAGCAAAACTCTGCTGAACGGCACGGTGCTTGCTGCTGGGGGAACCGCGGAGGCGGACCTGACCGGAGCGCTTACCAACATCTTCAACGATTCGAATGTGGGGCCGTTTGTTTGCACGCAGCTGATTCAACACCTGGTGACGAGTACACCGAGTCCTGCGTATGTGTCCCGTGTTTCGGCGGTCTTTGCGAATGATGGCAACGGCGTGCGCGGCAACATGCAGGCGGTGATTACTGAGATTCTTACCGATGAGGAGGCGCGCGCAGCGGATACGAATGCCAACTTCAACGGCGGTCATCTGCGTGAACCGGTCCTCTTTATCACGGCGATGATACGTGGGCTCGGCTTCACGAATACGGACCCGAACGGGTCATACTACACGCTGTCAAACTACTCGAGTCCGTTGAATGAAGAGCCTTACTTTGCGAACTCAGTGTTCAACTTCTTCCCGCCGGATTATGTGATTCCCGGAACTACATTGAACGCGCCGGAGTTTGACATTGAAAATACGGCGACGGCTACGCTGCGGCTGTCTCTCGCGAACACGATTGTGAACAACGGCATCAGCGGCTTCAGTGTGGATCTGTCCAATACGAGCACGCTGGGAACGATGGCAGCGAATCCTGGGACGCTGGTGGATTATCTGTCGATGCTCTTTATGCACTCGCAGATGCCAACGGCCATGCGGACCACGATCGTCAACACAATTACGCCCATCACCTCAAACGCTCAACGGGTACGCATCGCAGTGTTTCTGGTGGTTACGTCGTCGCAGTACAAGGTCATTCAGTAGCTTTTGAATACGAGGGACACCGTTATGCAGATTCGTCGACGTAGCTTCATCCGGTACGCCTCTCTAGCCGCGGCAGGCAATCTCGCCGGGCTTCGTCCGTTCGGTGCGATGAATGCACTTGCCCAGACCACGACGGATTACAAGGCGCTGGTGTGCATCTTTCTGTATGGCGGGAACGATGCCAACAATATGGTGGTTCCATATGACACGACGGGTTACAACAACTATTCGGCTCTGCGGACAGCGAATGGAAGTTCCATCGCGATTCCACAGGCGAGTCTGTTGCCGTTGACACCATTACCGAACTTTTCGCTGCACCCCAGCCTGCCGGATGTGCAGACGTTGTTCAACAATGGCAATGCGGCAATTGTCGCGAACGTAGGTACGCTGACGCAGCCGATTACGCGTGCGCAGTACCTGGCTGGCGGGACGGTGCCATCGAATCTGTTTTCGCATCCTGATCAGCAGGAGGAGTGGCAGAACGCAGCGGCGGATGCGTCGACGCCGACGGGTTGGGCGGGGCGTGTGTCGGATGCGCTGGCGGGGGCGTATAACTCTGGTGCGACGATTCCGATGATTACCTCGGTTGCGGGCGATACACTCTTCTGCAATGGTGTTTCGACGACGCCGGTTTCGGTTTCGCCGGGGAACCTGGGCAGCGCGGCGTGTTCGGAGGGTTCGGAGTGCAGTGCGCGGCTGGCGGCAGCCCAGTCGCTGATTACGCTGAGCAGTGGTGTGTCGCTAGTGACGGAGGATAACAGCATCACGTCGAATGCCTACAACTATGCGAAGGTGCTGACGGCGGCGACGCAGTCGGTAACGCCACTAAAGACGGTGTTTCCGGCGAAGAATGGGCTCGCAGCGCAGTTGCAGCAGATTGCGCAGATCATCCAGGTGCGCGCTGCGCTGGGTGTGCAGCGGCAGATCTTCTTCTGCGGCATTGGGAACTTCGATACGCACTCGGATCAGCTGACGTTGCAGGCGACGCTGCTTTCGGCGATCAGTCCGGCGATGGCTGCGTTCTACAACGCCACAGTGGAGTTGGGTGTGCAGAGCCAAGTTACGAGCTTTACGATGTCGGACTTTGCGCGGACGTTTCAACCGAACTCGAATACCGGTACAGACCACGCATGGGGCTCGCATCATTTTGTGTTTGGCGGTGCGGTCAAGGGCGGCAAGATGTACGGCACCTTCCCGACGATTGCGCTGGCCGGGCCGGATGATTCTGGGTCCAATGGGCGCTGGGTGCCTTCAACGGGCAGTGCGCAGTATGCAGCGACGCTGGCCACGTGGTTTGGTGTTCCGGCGGCGCAGTTGGCGACGGTGTTTCCGAACATCGGTACGTTTGCTACGAACAACCTTGGCTTCGTCTAGGCGAGCGGAGCGCCTGCGGCTTTGTAGATGGCCTCGATGGATTCGAGGTCAGCGAGGCCGAGCTCGCCGGGGGTTTTAGGAGTTTTGTTCTTGCGGATGCAGTCGGCGAAGTGATCGGCTTCGAGTGTAAATTGGAAGGGTATTCTGCCGGTAGCGGTGTAGTCGATGATGTCATCTGCGATGCGGCCGGTAAGCTTCATACCGTCGTAACCGTAGGCGGGAGCGATGACAAGGAAGCCCCTGCTGCCATTGATCTCTAGGCGGCTCTCGCCGTCGGCTCCGTAGGAAGACCGGCAGGAGGCGATGATGCCGGAGGGGAACTTCATCGTCCACTCAACAGACTCTTCGACTTCGGCAAAGCGTGGACCTTTCTCGCGTGTGGAGACGACGGCGGTGTAGGCGGACGGGTCTTCTCCGATGATGTAGCGGATGGCGTTGAGAGGATAGATGCCAAGGTCGAATATGGAGCCGCCGCCGGCGAGTGCTTTATTGAGACGCCATGCGCCGGTAGGTTGCTGCCCGATGAAGGCTCCCGCGAAGGACTGCACCTGGCCGATGGCACCGCTTTTGACGAGCTCAAGGGCGCGGGCGACGGTGGGATCGTACCAGAGGCGGTAGGCGATCATGAGGTGCACTTTGTGCGCATGGCAGGCGTCGATCATGCGGCGGCACTCCGCGGAGGAGATGGCCATGGGCTTTTCGCACAGGACGTGTTTGCCGGCCTCGGCGGCGCGGACGGTGTACTCCATGTGCATGGAGTTGGGGAGACCGATGTAGACGGCGTCGACGGCGGGGTTGTCGCGCAGGGTGTTGTAGGTGTCGTAGGTGTAGACGGAACCGGGAGCTAGATCGTATTGGGCTGTGTAGGCTTTGCCCTTGGTGTCGGGATGACCGGTAACGACGGCGGTGAGTTTGGCGTCGTCGGCCTTGAGCAGGCCCTGCGAAAAGATGCCGGAGATGGTGCCGAGGCCGACGGCTGCGAAGCCGATGGGTTTAGCCTTCGGCTCGGCTGATTGGGCCGGAAGACGCGTGGCGGCGAGGGCGAGGGCTGAGAGCTTGGCGAAGTCGCGACGGTGCATGTAAACCACTTTACGCTTGTGCGCAGCTGGTTGTGGAGCGAGAAGTGCCGGGCATCGTGCTATGCTCTGGCCATTATGAAAAAACTGCTGATAGTAGCTGCGATCATTGCGGGGCTTGGTTTGTCTGGTGGTCGCACGTGGGCGCAGGAGAAACCGGATGCGGCAGAGGCCGCCATGGTGCATACCGTGGATGCTTCGACGGCGAGCGATGTGGCGCTGCTGGAGAAGATCGTGGACATCAACAGCGGCACGATGAACCTTGACGGTGTGGTGAAGGTGAAGGACATTCTGGAGCCGCAGGTTGCGGCGCTCGGGTTCAAAACCGAATGGCATCCCATGGAGCAGTTGGATGGCCGCGCGGGTGATCTGGTGGCGGAGCATCCTTGTGCGTTGGGGAAGGGCAAGTGCGGTAAGCGGATTCTGTTGATCGGACACATGGATACGGTGTTTGAGCCGACGTCTGCGTTCCAGAAGTATGAGATTGTGCCGGGAACGAATGGGCGCGTGGCAACGGGACCGGGTGTTAGCGATATGAAAGATGGGTTGGTGATTATGCTGAGCGCGCTGAGGGCGATGAAGGCCGCCAGTGTGCTGGACAAGAGCGAGATCACGATTGTGCTGAGCGGCGATGAGGAGCGGCATGGGACGCCAGTGAGCATCAGCCGTAAGGACATGGTGGACGCAGCGAAGCATAGCGACCTGGCGTTGGAGTTTGAGAATGCTTCTCGTGATGCGGGTTTGGACGGGCAGGATGCGGTGCGGATTGGACGGCGCAGTGCATCCACGTGGCGGCTGGAGACGACGGGGCGAACGGGGCACTCGTCTGGAGTGTTTGGGGATGCGATGGGATATGGGGCGGTCTACGAGTTGGTCAGGATACTTGACCAGTTCCGAAGCGAGCTGCCCGAACCGGGGCTGACGTACAACGTGGGGCTGGTATTGGGCGGTGCGACGGCTGAAGAGAACGCAAATAAAACGGGCGGCGATGCGACTGGTAAGACGAATGTGATTCCGTCGACGGCGCTGGCGCTGGGAGATCTGCGGACGTTGAACGATGAGCAGACCGATCGCGTGAAGAAGAAGATGGAGGCGATTGTTCGCGACCATCTGGCGAAGACGAGCGCACGGATCGAGTTTGAGGATGGGTATCCGGCGATGGCGGTGACGCCGGGGTCGCAGGCGCTGCTGGCGGAGTTGCAGAAGGTGAATGCGACGCTGGGGTATCCGCCAGAGGTGGTGACGGACCCGATCTTTGCTGGCGCGGGCGATATTGCGTCTGTGGCTCCGTATGTGCCGGGGTTGGTGGGCGTGGGAGCGATGGGTGCGGGCGCTCATGCGGAGGTCGAGACGGTGTATCTGGACTCGTTGCCAAGGCAGGCGAAGCGCATGGCGATTTTGATGTACCGGGAAGGCAAGGAGTAAGGAGTAGTGAGTAAGGAATAGAGGGGCGAGATTTGTGGCGGCTACTGATATCCTCGGCTGAGGACGATCGAGGGGCCTATGGCGGAGATGACGCGGCGTAGCGGCGCGGTGGCTGGAGCAACAATGGCTCTGGTGCTGCTGACGGCGATGAACTTTGTGAACTACCTTGACCGCTATATTCTGCCGGCTGTGCAGGAGCAGGTGAAGGGAGACTTCCATTTGTCGGATGATCAGATTGGGTCGCTGACGACGTGGTTCTTCTTTGCGTATGTGTTGTCGTCGCCGATTACAGGGTGGCTGGGTGATCGCTTCCCGCGCAAGCCGATGATCGTGATTGCCGCTCTGGGTATTGCTGCGATGAATTTCTTTACAGCGAGTGTGCACAGTTACATGTCGTTAAACCTGCGACACATGGCGCTCGGGATCGGTGAGGCAAGCTTCGGGATCTTCGCGCCAGCGCTGCTGGCGGACTACTTTGCTGAGTCGCGCCGGAATACTGTGTTGACGATCTTCAATGTGGCGATCCCGGTGGGCGCGGCGTTGGGGTATCTCGCAGGTGGAACCATTAGCCATAGTCATGGATGGCGTATGGCGTTTATTGCGTCGGCGATCCCCGGAGCGGTGATCGCGTTGTTGATCCTATTCTTGATGAAAGAGCCACCGCGCGTTGCTGTCGCGGAGAAGAGCCGGACGGACAAAGGCACAGTGATGTCGCTGCTGACGAACAAGGCGTACCTCAGTTCGATCCTTGGGTATGCGGCGGTGACGTTTTCGTTAGGCGGCATCTCGTGGTGGATGGTCTCGTTTCTGCAGCGGATCAATGGATATAACTCCAGCGTAGCGGGCACGATCATGGGAGGCATCACGGTGGTGTGCGGGCTGGGCGGTACGGTTATGGGTGGCATACTGGCGCAGTGGTGGTCCAAGCGTACAAGCAAGGCGCTATACCTGGTGCCAGCGCTGAGTGCGATCCTCGCGGTGCCGCCTGCGGTGCTCTGTTTCTTTGGGCCAAAGAACATGACGTTGCCTGCTTTGGGCGTGGCGGTGTTCCTGGTGTTTCTGGGCACCGGCCCGGTGAATGCGGCGACATTGAATGCTGTACCTGCGAATTTGAGGGCGACTGCGATGGCTGGGCAGCTGTTTGCAATTCATGTGTTTGGCGATGCGTTTTCGCCCAAGATCATAGGGATTGTAAGTGACCACTCGAATCTGCGATTGGGTCTGGGTGTAACGCTGATTACGTTTGTGATTGCATCAGCGATCTTCTTCCTAGGGTCGCGGTATGCGCCGGCGCTGCATAACGATGTTCAGGAGGTTGTTGCAGCGTGATTGCAGATGCACGAGAGCTTTGGAGAACAGCAGCAGAGACGACGGCTTGGCTGGTGGCTGCGGCGTGGGTGTGGCGTACGAGCGATCTGGTGAAGCATATGCCGCGCATGCCGCGCCTGACAGGGGTTGGATGGGACAGGCTGCCGCGTCATGTGGCGTCGCTGACAGTGGTGGTGCCGGCGAGGAATGAAGAGGCACATATTGCGGCGACGCTGGATGCGCTGATGCTGGCGGATTACCCGGCTCTGAAGGTGCTGGTGATCGATGACCGTTCTACAGACCGGACCGGCGGTATCGTTGATGCGTATGTGGCGGAGTATGCGACAAAGATGCCAGGGCGTTTGGATGTAATCCACGTGACGGACTTGCCGGAGGGGTGGCTGGGCAAGACGTTTGCGCTGCAGGTGGCAACGGCGAATTCGGACTCGGAATTTCTGCTGTACACGGATGCCGACGTGTTGTTTTCGCCCTCGGTGCTGCGGCGCGCCATGGTGTTTATGGAGGCCGAGCAGGCCGACCACGCGGTGGTGCTTCCGACGATGAAGGTTCACAGCTGGGGCGAGGGCGTGATCCTGGGCTTTTTGCAGGTTCTGGGGATGATGTGGGCGGCGCGGCCGTGGCGGCTGAGCGATCCGAAGTCGCATGATACGGTGGGTGTGGGTGCGTTCAACCTGGTGCGGCGCACGGCCCTGGAGGAGATTGGCGGATGGACACCGCAGCGGCTGGCGATCCTGGAAGATGTGACGATTGGGCGGCGAATGAAGCTGGCTGGGATGCGGCAGCGGATGGCATTCGCGCCCGGGCTAGTTCAGTTGCACTGGGCCGCAGGTGCGTTTGGGCTGGTACGCGTGATGACGAAGAATTTTTTTGCAGCGTTCAACTTTAGGCCTCTGCTGGTGCTGGGCGCGATGCTTTGGATGATGTTGTTCTTTCTGGCTCCGCTTGTAGAGATGGGGTGGTGGCCGACGGTAGGGGCTGGGGTGATGGTGCTGTGCTGTGTCGGCGCATCGTATCGCGTGATGGGAGAGATTAGCGAGATAGATGCGCGGTATGGTTGGTTGTATCCGCTGGGTGCGCTGGCGTTTCTTTGGGCGATACTACGCTCGATGGCTGCGACCTGGTGGAAGGGTGGCGTGGTGTGGCGTGGGACTCATTATGCGCTGCGCGACCTAAGGAGGCATAACAGCCAGCTTGCTTGGGTGCGACTGGCGGCTGAGGAGCGACGCGCGGCGAAGATACGGGTGTAAGCATCCGCAGATGCGGTTGTGTTCTGTGGCAGTTTGGTGAAGCAGATTCTTTGCTGAGGGAGTGACAACAAGAAAAGCAAGAGCGCCAACCAGGTGATGGTTGGCGCTTCTATTTATATCTGCAGTTCAGATTCTTCTTGCGGTACTCAAGGGCTTAGACTTCAACGGGCTGGCGACCGTATCTTTTCTCAACGTAATCGTTGAGGATGGTCTGGAACTCCTCTACGATGTGGTCGCCTTTTAGGGTCATGGCGAGCTTGCCGTCGATGTAAACCGGGGCTTTTGGCTCTTCGAAGGTGCCGGGGAGGCTGATGCCGATGTTGGCGTGCTTGCTCTCGCCTGGGCCGTTGACGATGCAGCCCATGACGGCGAGTTTGAGTTCTTCAACGCCGGGGTACTGCTTTTTCCACTCGGGCATGGACTCGACGAGGTAGTTCTGGATGCGCTCGGCGAGCTCCTGGAAGTAGGTGCTGGTGGTACGGCCGCAACCGGGGCAGCTCGTTACCTGCGGCATGAAGCTGCGGATCGAGAGCGACTGCAAGATCTGCTGACCGCACCGGACTTCTTCGGACCGGTCGCCCCCGGGGGTAGGGGTGAGAGAGACGCGTATGGTGTCGCCGATGCCTGCAAGAAGCAGCGGAGCGAGGCCGGCGGCGGAGGCAACGACGCCCTTCATGCCCATGCCGGCTTCGGTGAGTCCGAGGTGGAGGGCGTAGTCGCAGCGGCTGGCGAGCTCCTTGTAAACGTCGATGAGGTCGCGTACACCGGAGACCTTGGCAGAGAGGACGATCTGGTCGCGGTGCAGGCCGTAGCGCTCGGCGGCGGCGGCGTTGTCGAGTGCGGAGACGACCATGGCTTCCATCATGACGTCGCGGGCGTCGAGCGGCTCAGCGAGCTTGGAGTTGTCGTCCATCATCTTGGTAAGGAGGGCCTGGTCGAGCGAACCCCAGTTCACGCCGATGCGGACCGGCTTCTGGTGCTTGACTGCGACTTCGACCATGGTGCGGAAGTTGTCGTCGTCCTTGCGGCCGATGGAGCAGTTGCCGGGGTTGATGCGGTACTTGGCTAGGGCGGCGGCTGTGTCGGGGTACTTGGCCAGTAAAATGTGGCCGTTGTAGTGGAAGTCGCCGATGATGGGCGTGTTCCAGCCCTTGGCTTGGATGCCTTCGATAATGTAGGGGACGGCCTTGGCGGCGTCGTCGTTGTTGACGGTGATGCGCACCATCTCTGACCCGGCGCGCGCGAGCGCGGCAATTTGCTGGACGGTGGATTCGACGTCGGCGGTGTCGGTGTTGGTCATCGACTGAACTACAACGGGAGAGTCGGAACCAACCCGAACGTTGCCAATTTTGACGGTGACGGCTTTGCGGCGATGAATCTCAGGCATACCCATTAAGTTTACCAGTTTTGCCAGAGTCGCCGCGTCGCGGTGAGGTTACGACAGGTGCATACGGGCGGCGTCCTGTTCCAGCAGGGCGCGCGCCTCGATGAGCGAAAGCAGGTTACCGTCGACCTCGAACTCGTACTCACCGGCGTTGTCGGGCACGGGTACGATATGGCCGACGTCGTGGCCACGGTCGCGAAGGGTCTTGCGGATCAGTTCCACATCGATGAAGTGTTTCATGGCAGGTACCTCGGTTAATGAGGATGCGATGGGTTTGCGACGGGTTTTCCAGGCAGGGGAGTTTCGTGGGTAGATTTGGGCTATAGGCGAGATGTTCAGCCTAAATTAAGGTCGTCTCGTTACTCTTTAGATGCATGAGAGAGGGTCTTTGAGGATGGATAGACGGCTGCCAGTATTTGCAGCAGGTTTGGCGATGAGTGCTGCGTCTGCGCTGGCATCCGCGCAGGCAGCAGGGCTGGTTAGCACGGGAGCGTCGACACCTGCGGTGATCTCGCTGGACGAGGCTGTTCGCCGCGCGGAGGCGAATGAGCCGGTGTTTGCGGCTTCGCTGGCCGACAGCCGCAGCGCGCAGCTGGACAAGTCGATTGCCCGGGCGGGCCTGCTGCCTTCGGCGACCATACATAACCAGTACCTGTTCACGCAGGGCAATGGGTCGGCGGACAGGATAGGGCATACGGCGAACTCGGCGGCGCCGCGGTTTATAGCGAACAATGCCGTGCATGAGTATGCGAGCGAGGGCGTGGTGACTGAGACCGTCGGCTTGGCCCAGTTCGGTGCTGTGACGCTGGCAGATGCAAATGCGGCGCGGGCGGCGGCGGAGCTGGAGGTTGCACGGCGCGGGCTTCATATGACGGTGGTGAACCTGTACTACAACGTAGCGGCGACCGAGGCCAAGCTGGAGAGCGCGCAGAGGGCTTTGGATGAGGCTAATGATTTCGCGAAGCTGACGGGACAGAGGGAGGATGCTCGCGAGGCAGCTCATGCGGATGTGCTGAAAGCGGAGCTGGAGCAGCAACAGCGTTCGCGCGATCTGGCCGATGCTCGGCTGGCCGCAGCGAAGGCGCATCTGGAGTTGGGGATTCTGCTGTATCCGGATCCGCGGGCGGCGTTTATTACGGAGACGGGAGCACCGCCAGCGCTGCCGGATCGCAGCGATGTAGATGCTGCGGCGAGTAAGAACAATGCGGAGCTGAAGAGCGCGTTGGCTGCGGTGAAGGCGAGTGATGCGGCGGTGCTGTCGGCACGTGCGGCGTATCTTCCGGACTTGGGGTTGAACGTGACCTACGGTATCGACGCACCGCAGTTTGCTGTGAATGGGCCTGAGGGGACGAAAAACCTGGGCTACTCGGCAAGCGCGACGCTGGATATACCGGTGTGGGACTGGCTGTCGACACAGCACAAGGTGAAGCAGAGCGAGATACGGCGCGAGGCAGCGAAGGTAGCGCTGTCGGCGACGCAGCGGCGGCTGATTGTGGAGCTGGCGGAGTATTACGATGAGGCGGCCTCGGCGCGTGATCAACTGGCGTCCTTGGAGACGAGTGTTGGGACGGCTACGGAGAGTCTGCGGCTGACGAAGCTGCGCTATGTCGGCGGCGAGGGAACGGTGCTCGAGGTGGTCGATGCACAGAATAGTTTGATTTTGGCTGAGGATGCGCGTGCCGATGGCATGGTGCGATACGAGACGTCGTTAGCCAATCTGCAGACACTTACGGGAAGGTTTTGAAAAAGATGATGCTCGAGGTGCAACGAGTGAGAGTGAACGAGGAGATGGTCCTATGCGTTGTGGCCGCGTGCGCGCTGATGCCACTCGCGATTGCGGGCTGCAAGAAGGCTGATACTGCGCCGGAGGTGGTGGTGTCGGTGGAGGCAGCGAAGCCTGAGACGGGGTCGATCTCCGAGCAGATTACAGGTGATGCGATTCTGGCTCCGGTAGCGCAGGCTGCGCTTGCTCCGAAGATCAGTGCTCCGGTGAAGAAGTTCTACGTGCAACGCGGCGCGCATGTGAAGGCCGGTGAACTGCTGGTGACACTGGAGGCTGGTGATCTTGCCGGCGCAGCGCTGGACAGCAAGGGCACCTATACCGCTGCCGAGGCGACGTATCAGCAGACGACGAAGGCGCAGGTTCCCGAAGATACGCAGAAGGCAGAGCTGGATCTAGCGCAGGCGAAAGCAAATCTGGATCTAAACCGCAGTATCGTCGACGGGCGCAAAAAGCTGTTTCAAGAAGGTGCAATTCCGGGGCGGGATCTGGACACGGCTCAGGCTGCCCTGGTACAGGCGCAGGCTGTGTATGACACGACGAACAAGCATCTGCAGTCAGTGCAAAGTGTGAGCCGTGCGGCTGCGACACAGAGCGCTGAGGGGCAGTTGAGCTCTGCGAAGGGAAGATATGAAGGCGCGGTGGCAATGTTGGGATACGCATCGCTGCGGAGTCCGATCAATGGTGTGGTGACGGATAGGCCATTGTTTGCTGGTGAGACAGCGCAGGCGGGAACGCCGGTGGTGACGGTGATGGATACGTCATCGCTGATTGCGAAGGTGCACCTATCGCAGGCGTCGACGCAACGGATGAAGATTGGTGACAAGGCTGAGGTAACGGTTCCGGGGATGGATGAGCCCGTGGATGGTGCGGTTTCTCTGATCAGTCCGGCGACCGATCCGGGGTCGACGACGGTTGAGGTTTGGGTGCAGTTGAAGAACCCAGATGGGAAGTTGCGCGTTGGCGCAGCTGTGCACCTGTCGATTGTGGGTCGCACCGTACCGGATGCGCTGCAGGTGCCGACGGAGGCGTTGGTTGCGGGTAAGGATAGCAATGGCCTTGCGGTGATGGTGATGGGCAGTGATGGTGCGGCGCACAGGAAGCCGGTGCAGATTGGGATTCGGCTGACGGACAAGGTGCAGGTTTTGAGCGGGATCAGCGCGACGGATATGGTGATCGACTCTGGAGCGTATGGAATCGACGATGGTACGAAGGTGAAGATTGACGCCAGGGACGCCGATGCGAAGCCTGCGGTTGGAGAGAAAGAGTGATGGCCGCGAAGGACGCTTCCGCTACAAATGAGCCCATAGGCGCGAAGCGGTTCTGGCTGGCACTGTCTACGCAGATCATCTTTTTCTTCGTAGTCGTGCTGACGCTGGCTGGCAGCTGGGCGGCGATGCGAGTGCCGATCTCGGTGTTTCCGGAGACAAACTTTCCTAGAGTGGTAATTGGCGTGGACAACGGCGTGATGCCGGTGGAGCAGATGGAGGTGACGATCACCAAGCAGATTGAGAGCGCGGTGAACAGCGTCCCCGGGCTGGTGACTGTGCGGTCGAACACGAGCCGCGGGTCAGCCGAGGTAAGCCTGTTCTTCGATTGGTCGGTGGACATGTCCCACACGCTGCAGTTGGTGAACGCGGCGCTGAATACGGTGCAACAGAACCTGCCGCCGACGGTGAAGATCACGACGAACCGGTTGACGTTTGCAACGTTTCCGATCCTTGGATATAGCCTAACGTCGAAGACGTTGTCGCAGACGCGGCTATGGGAGCTGGCGACCTATGATCTAGTGCCACCGCTGAACCGCGTGCCTGGCGTGAGCACGGTGAAGGTGCAGGGTGGCAAGGTGCCGGAGTTTCATGTGGTCCCGAACCTCGCGAAGCTCCAGGCTGCGGGCGTTACGATTCTCGACATCTCGAATGCGATTCAGGCTTCAAACATTATTGATTCACCGGGGTTGTACGAGGAAAACCATCAGCTGGTGCTGGGGCTGGTGGGTGCTCAGGTGCATGACATCGAGGGGCTGAAACAGCTGGTTGTGAAGACCACTGCGAGCGGAACAGCCGTGCGTGTGGGCGATGTCGCACAGGTGGTGGACGGCGTGGAGCCGGTGTACACGGTGGTGACGGCTGACGGTCAGCCGTCGGTGTTGCTGAACATTACGCGACAGTCTTCGGGAAACACAGTGGCTGTAGCCGATAGTGTGGCTGCGGAGGTTGCGCTGCTGCAGAAGAAGCTGCCGTCAGGTGTGACGCTGAAGCCTTACTACGATCAGTCAGAGTTGGTGCGCGAGAGCATTCGCAGTGTACGCGACGCGATTTTGATCGGGCTGGGGCTTGCATGTCTGATCCTGTTTGTTTTCCTGCATGATTGGCGATCGTCGCTGATTGCAGGGTTGGTGATTCCGGTGACGGTGGCGATCACGATTCTGTTCATGTGGGTGATCGGTGAGAGTTTCAACCTTATGACGCTGGGTGGACTGGCGGCGGCGATCGGGTTGGTGATCGACGACGCGATCGTGGTGGTTGAGAACATCGTGATGCACCGCGACGCGGGTGAGGGGCGTGTTGAGGCGGTGCGTAAGGCTCTGCGCGAGATCTCGCATCCGCTGGTTGGGTCGACGATTACGCCGGTGGTGGTGTTTCTGCCATTGATTGCAGTGTCGGGGGTGACGGGCAGCTTCTTTCGCGCGCTCGCGATCACGATGACGGTGTCGCTGCTGACATCGCTGGTGCTGGCGCTGACGTGGACGCCGAGTCTTGGCCTGGTGCTGTTGAAGGACCGCGATGAAGGGAGAGCACCGCTGACGGAGGATGGGCATCCGGAGCCGGGGCCGCTGCTTGGGCGCGTGATGGGTTGGCACAAGAGCGTGCTGGAGTGGTCGCTGCGGAAGCCTGCGATGCTGGGGCTGATCTGTTTAGTGCTAGTAGGCGGCACATATATTGCGTATGGTTCGCTGGGTTCCGATCTGTTGCCGGAGATGGATGAGGGCGGGTTCATCCTGGACTACATCATGCCAGCGGGCAGCTCGCTGGCAGAGACCAACCGTGTGCTCAACCATGTGGAGCAGATTCTGCGCAGCACGCCGGAGGTCGAGAGCACCTCGCGCCGCACAGGCTTGCAGATGGGGCTTGCGGCCGTGACGGAGGCTAACACTGGCGACATTACGGTTAAGTTGAAGTCGAACCGCGATCGATCGATCGACGATGTGATGAACGATATCCGAGACCAGATCAAGACGAGTGAGCCAGAGCTTGATGTTGAGTTCACGCAGGTGCTGCAGGACATGATTGGTGACTTGTCGAACGCGCCGGAACCGATCCAGATCAAGCTGTTCTGCAGCGATCCCAAGTTGCTGTACCAGCTTGGGCCGCGCGTGGGCGATGCGATCAGCAAGGTGCACGGTGTGGTGGATGTGCAGAACGGCGTGGAGAACACTATCAGCGGGCCGGCGACGAGCTTCCAGGTAGACCCAGTGCTGGCTGCGCGCATGGGCTTTACGCCGACGGAGGTTGCGGAGGATGCGACGTCGATTTTGGATGGCGTGACGCCGAACGATCCGTTGATTGCGAACGGACGACCTTATACGATTCGGGTGCGCCTAGGCGATGACACACGGCAATCGTTGGATACGATCCAAAACACTGTATTCAACAGCGCTACGGGACATACGGCGACGCTGGGATCGATGACGGAGATTACGCAGCTGCCGCCGCAGAACGAGATTCATCGTGAGAACCTGCAGCAGGAGGTGGTGGTGACGGGCCGGTTGGAGGGCGCTGATCTGGGTACTGGGGTAGCCGAGGTCCAGAAGGTGATTGATGGGATGCACCTGCCGCCGAATGTGCGTGTGGAGTACGGTGGCACTTATCAGGAGCAGCAGAAGTCATTTGCGGATCTGTTGAGTGTGCTGTTGCTGGCGCTGGTGTTAGTGTTCGGCGTGCTACTGACGGAGTTCCGAAACCTTTCGGCGCCAGTAGCGATTCTGACCTCGTCGGTGCTGTCGATTGGGGGCGTGGTGTTTGCACTGCTGATCACGGGCGTTACGTTCAGTGTGGCGTCGTTCATGGGGCTGATCATGGTGATCGGCATCGTGGCGAAGAACGGCATCCTGCTGCTGGATGCGGACGAGCGTTTCCGTACCGAAGGCGCGAGTGCGCGCGATGCGATGCTGCTGGCTGCGCAGCGGCGGCTGCGGCCGATTTTGATGACGGCGGTAGCTGCGGTATGCGGTATGCTGCCGCTGGCGTTTGCGCTGGGTGCTGGATCGCAGATGCTGCAGCCGCTGGCGATTGCGGTGATTGGCGGGTTGACGATTTCGATGTTCCTGAGCCTGGTGGTGACGCCGATTATTTACTACCTGCTGACGCGCAACCGTCATGATCAGGAAGAAGCTTCTGCTGTAGCTACGTGAAGTTGAGCTACTTTTGATTGGCGTGCGAGCGGCATGATGACTTCAACGTGCGTGCCTTTGCCGATTACGCTGGTGACAGCGATAGAACCGCCACAGCGATCGACGATGCCTTTGCAGATGGCGAGACCGAGGCCCGCGCCGCCGCTGATGCGGCTACGTGAGGCATCGGCGCGATAGAAGCGCTCGAAGATGTGTGGCAGTGCGTCTGGAGCGATTCCATCTCCGGTATCTGAGATGGACATGCGGACGTTCGCAGGATCTTTGGAAAGCGAAACCGAGATACTACCGCCCGGTGTACTGTGTTGGATCGCGTTCATCAACAGGTTGGAGCAGAGGACGTCGACATCTTCGGCGGCCACGGTCACAGGCATCTGAGACGATGCGGCGAGGGTGAGCGCGACGCGGTGGAGCTGCATGGCGGGGTACAGCCTCTCTGCGACGATCTGCACGATGCTGGAGAGGTCCGTTGTTTCTAGACTGGCGGAGGCAGCGGGCGGTGCCTGCTCGATGCGGGCCAGGGTGAGCATCCTGTTGGTGAGGTCCTCCATGCGCTGGGTGTCGAGCAGAAGACCTTCGATGGCGAGAGCGTACTCAGTGCTGGTGCGTTCGCGCAGAGCGAGGAGTTGAAGGCTGGATTTGAGGACGGCAATGGAGGTCTTGAGTTCGTGGGCGGCGTCGCCGGTGAACTGTCGCTGTCGTTCGAAGGATTGTTGCAGGCCGAGGAGCAGTGCCTGAATGGAACTGGCTATGGGTTCGAGCTCGTGGGTGTGGAGCGCTTCGTCTGGTGGCGTAAACTCCCATGCTGAGGTGGAGACACGCGCGGCACGTTCGGCGAGTTCGCGCAGAGGTGAAAGGCTGCGGCGAAGAAACCATGCCATGATGACGCCGGTAAGCAGCAGAAGAAGAACGCCCGCGATGATGTAGAAGCGGACAGCCTCGACTGCCTGATGCCAAAGATGTGATGTAGGTGCAGCGTAGAGCAAGGTAACGGGACGGCGGATACCGCCATTTTCGTCTCGGTCGATGACGCGGATGCCCGGCTTGCGAAGGCCGCGGTAATGTCTTCCGTCGGCCATGAAGTTGAAGTAACCGAATGAGGTGTGCGAGGACAGGGCAGCAAGCAGGGTGGCCGAGCTTCCGGGTGAGTGGCCAACCATGCGACCGTTGGCCATGATGACTTCGTAGGCGTCCTGCGGTGGCACTACGAGTTCGGTCTGGTCGACGACTACGTTATCGTCGGGATCTTCGGCGTCCTGCACGGCACCGAGGAGTGAGTCGGCGCGACCGTTGAGCATGACGTCGAAGGCGCGGGCTCGATCATGCATCTCATGCGCGATGGCGACGACGGAGAAGAGAGCGGCGCAGAGCAGTTCTGCGGCGAGGACGCCGACTGTGAGCGTGCGCGTGAGCGAGCGGGTCTTCACTGGGACGCTTCCGGAACGGAGAGGCGGTAGCCGCGACCGCGGATGGTCTCGACGAGGGCGAGTTCGCCGGTGGCGCGCAGCTTCTTGCGCAGGTTGGAGACGTGAGCCTCGATAACGTTGGAGTGGTGTTCCCAGCGATAGTCGTAGAGGTGCTCAAGCAGTTCGCGTTTGGAGACGATGGCTCGTGGGCGAAACATGAGGTACTCGAGGATGCGGTACTCGGTAGGTGAGAGATCGACGAGTTGGCTGTCTCCGTGAACGGTTTGCTCGACGGAGTTCAGGCTGAGCTGGCCGAGTGTGAGGACAGTGTTGGCTACGCCTTTGCCGCGGCGGATGAGGGCCTTGCCGCGGGCGAGCAGCTCGCCGAGGTCGAAGGGCTTGGTGAGGTAGTCGTCTGCGCCGGCGTTGAGCAGGTCGATAACATGGGCGCGCTCGTCGCGGGCGGTGAGGATAAGGATCGGTGTCGCATCGCCGCGTGTGCGCAGTTTGGTGACGATGCTGAGTCCATCGGCGCCGGGAAGCATCAGGTCTAGGATGAGGAGGTCGTAATGACCAGACTCGGCGAGGGAAAAGCCTTCGAGGCCATCGTGCGCGCAATCCACGGCTGAGCCGTAGCGGTCTCGGAACGCGGTGGCCACGTTTTCGGCGAGACGCACTTCATCTTCGATGATGAGTATCCGCATGGTGGGAGAGATGCGTGGTGGCCCGGGCAGGAGTCCAACCTGCGACCTTCGCGTTAGGAGTGCGCTGCTCTATGCAACTGAGCTACCGGGCCAGCTCTGTTAGTGTATCGCGGACGCTGCTGCTTCATGGGTGGTTCAATCACGTTGAGGAGGTAAAATCAGTCTGTGCCTAGATACTCCATCGTCGTCCCGTTCCATAACGAGGAAGAGAACGTCACCAAGCTCTATGACCGCGCCAAAGATGTGATGGAGCAGGTTGGCTCCAGCTTTGAGCTGGTCTTCGTCGATGATGGCTCGCGAGACCGTACCTACCGGCTGCTAGAGGAGATTGCGGCGGTGGACTCGCGGGTTCTGTTGGTGAAGCTGCGCCGGAACTTCGGGCAGACGTCTGCTCTAGCTGCAGGATTTGACCACGCGTCGGGTGAGTTCATCCTGGCGATGGATGGCGACCTGCAGCATGATCCAGCGGAGATTCCACTGTTCCTGGCGAAGCTGGAAGAGGGCTACGACGTCGTGAGCGGCTGGCGAGCACAGCGGGCCGACAATATGGTGATGCGGCGTATTCCTTCCGGGGTCGCGAACTGGATGATGGCGCGGCTTTCGGGCGTGGACATCCACGACTTCGGCACGACGTTCAAGGGCTATCGGCGCGAAGTGATCCAGAACATACCGCTGTACGGCGAGATGCACCGGTTTATTCCGGCGCTGGCTAGCTGGTATGGCGCGAGCATCTGCGAGGTGCCGATCTCTAATCCGGCGCGTGAGTCCGGGCGCAGCCACTATGGGATCTCGCGCACGTTCCGGGTGTTCTTCGACCTGCTGACGATTCGGTTCCTGCTGAAGTATATGACGCGGCCGTTGCACTTCTTCGGCGGCATTGGCGCGCTGGCGGAGCTGAGCGGCGGCGGAATTGCGATCTGGCTGCTGGCGCACAAGCTGCTGAGCGGGCATGATGTTGCCGGCGAACATGGACCGTGGTTCATCATTGCTGGGGTGTTGATTCTGGCTGGAATCCAGCTGATTGGTGTGGGATTGCTGGGTGAGTTGCAGGTGAGGCACTTCTTTACACATGCGCAGCGTTCGCCGTATGCGGTGGACCGCATTGTGCGGATGAAGCCGGTGGAGCAGGGGATAGAGGACAGAGGATAGTGAAGAGCACGATGCGAGCGATACAGATTGAGAAGACTGGTGGACCTGAGGTTCTGGAGCTGAAAGAACTGCCGTTGCCAAAGCCGGCGAGCGGGCAGGTGCTGGTGAAGATCGAAGCCTGTGGCGTCAACTTCATCGATACGTATCTGCGTGAGGGGCGCTACCCTGCGACGCTGCCGTTCATTCCGGGGCAGGAGGCCGCGGGGGTTGTCGTCGAGGTGGGCGAAGGCGTCAGCGGGTTCAAGGCTGGCGATCGCGTGGCATGGAACGGGACGCGTGGGACTTATGCCGAGTATGCCTGCGCGCCGGCTAGCGATCTGCTGCATGTGCCCGAAGGCATGAGCACGGAGCACGCAGCTGCTGTGCTGCTGCAGGGGCTTACGGCACATTACCTTGCGTACAGCACGTATGCGATCCAGCACGGCGATACGGTGCTGGTCCATGCAGGAGCGGGCGGCGTTGGGCTGCTGCTGACGCAGATGGCCAAGATGTTGGGCGCGACGGTGATTGCGACCGTCTCGACCGAAGAGAAGGCTGAGCTGTCGCGGGGTGCTGGTGCGGACAAGGTGGTTCTGTACACGCAGGAGAGCTTTGCCGATGCGGTGAAGGCGTTTACCGGCGGCGCTGGATTGCCGGTTGTGTATGACTCTGTAGGCAAGACGACGTTTGAGGAATCGCTGAAGTGTCTGCGGCCGCGCGGTCTGATGGCGTTGTATGGCGCGTCGAGCGGCGCGGTTCCTGCGATGGACCCGATCCGGTTGATGGCGGGATCGCTGTTCCTGACGCGGCCGACGCTGAAGGACTATGTGCAGACGCGCGCGGAGCTTGAGCGGCGTGCGGAGGACGTCTTCGGGTGGGTCGCGAGCGGCGCGCTGTCGGTGCGCATCGGCGCGCGGTACGCGCTGGAGGATGCTGAGCAGGCGCATCGCGATCTGTCCGGGCGCAAGACGACGGGTAAAGTATTGCTGATTCCAGCAAGTAGCAACTAGGAAATAGGGGCAGTGATTCGTTGATACCTCTTTGTTGAGTAACCTTTGTGCTGGTGGGAGTGTCTGATTGGTGGAGTGGACGCGATGACGAAGGTTGCTGTTGTGGTGTTGTTGGTGATGTCTGGTTTGCAGGGTGTGATGGCGCAGAGCGCTAAGTCGAATCCTGTGTTGGTTGAGCTGTTTACGTCTGAGGGATGTTCGAGTTGCCCTCCTGCGGATGCGCTCCTGGCGAAGTTAGATGGAAAGATCTCTCCATCAGGACAGCAGATCATTGCGTTGAGCGAGCACGTTACGTACTGGGACCAGCTTGGCTGGAAGGACCCGTTTTCGCTGCAGTTTTTCACCGATCGTCAGAATGCCTATGCCGAACGGATGGGGCGGGATGAGGTGTACACCCCGCAGGTGGTGGTGAACGGCGACTCGCAGGCTGTGGGCAGCGATCACGATGCTGTGGTGAGGGCCATCACAACGGAGGGCCTTCCGATGCCGTTGCAGCTGAAGATCCTCTCGCATCGTCCGAACGGCGCAAACCTCTCGGTGATGTTTACGGCGAGCGGCAAAGTGCCTCGTGATGGAGCCGATGTGTATGCGGTGCTGGCTGACGACCGTGACAGTGAGCAGGTGCTGCACGGCGAGAACGCCGGACGGACGCTGGCTCATGTGGCGGTGGCGCGGAGCGTCGGCAAGGGTACAGTGCTACATGAGGGCGAGCAGACGCTGGTGACGATTCCGCTGACGGCGGCGCTGCGGAACCAGTCGCTTACGGGCAAGCATCTGGTGTTGATCGTTCAGCTGCGTGGGCAGGGACGAGTTGTGGGTCTGGCGACCGAGGAGCTGGCTGCCGAGCCGACTGTGGCTCAGAGTGCATCTACGCCTGCGCGGTAGGTACCCCTCCCCCCCCACCTGCGCCGAAGAGGCTTTGCTGTGGAATCAGTCACTTAGCGGGGTATCCCCGGCCTAAGTGGCTGATTCTTTTTGGGTTGCGGGTATGATATTGCAAGCGTTAGGGTTATGGAGCTTCCTTCAGGCGCCTGTAAAAGCCTCCCGCAAAGGTCGCGAAGGGAAGCGCCAAGTTTCTCCACGTGAGCTGTGGCGGGGCTGATTGTTTTCCCTCTAAATTCAATTGTAGAAGCTGGTGAGAGGGAAAGTGTTTTTCTTTTCCGGGGGTTTAGTGGTTTTGATTGTGTGGGTTGCGGGAGTGGGTTGGCTGTTGGGGATTGACAGGGGACTCTGGCGGACAGGGCTTGGGTGAGTTGATACCCTCACCCATTCATCCCGCGATGAGGCTGCGGTATGAATGGGGCACCCAGAGCGTTTCGTCGAGATGACAAGATAGATAGGTAGCAGAGGAGACGCAACATGTTGTTACGAACGCTGAGCCGGACCCTGATGGGGTCCGCAGCCGGTTCATCGCGCACGAGATTTCTGATGCGCGCTAGTTTTACAGTCATAGCTCTGACGCTTGCGGCGACTACGGCGCAGGCGGTGATTGTGCGTGGGCGGTTGACGGATGCGCTGGGTACGCCGATCCCCGGTGGGCGCGTGCAGCTGGTGGCCGAGGGTAAGGCGGTTGCCTTTGGCGTTGCCGATGTCGATGGCATGTTCGAGATCGACTACGACGTTGCGGGGCGGTTTACGCTGATCGGGCTATCGCCGCAGTATCTGCCGTCGGTGGGTCTCGATTTTTACGCCGGGCCGAAGGACATTATTGAGCAGAACGTGGTGCTGGCGACCGATACGGTGCGTCAGGACATCTCGGTGAGTGCAACGGGGATTCCGACGCCTCTGCCGCAGCTGACCGCGCCGGTGATGGTGCTGCCGGGTGAGCTGATGTCCAACGACATTGGCGTGGACACGGAGTTGCGGCAGGAGCCGGGTGCGTTTGTGGTGCAGAGCGGTCAGACCGGTGGCGTAACGAGCCTGTTTCTGCGCGGCGGCAACTCGACCGCGAACCTGGTGACGATTGACGGAGTTCCCGCAGGAGATGTGGGGGGTACGTTCGACTACGGCACGGTGAGCTCGACGGCGATCGATCACATTGAGGTGTATCGCGGGCCGGATTCGGCGATCTACGGCACGGACGCGGGTGCGGGTGTGGTGGCGATCTCGACGCCGCGCGGGACGACGGCGTCACCGGTGTTTACGTACTCCGGCGATGCGGGCAACCTGCATACGTGGCGCAATGAGGTGACGGCGGGTGGGACCCTGCAGAAGCTGGACTACTACGGCGCGTTCTCGCGGTTCGACACGTCGAATGCCCTTCCGAACGACCGGTATCACTCTGCGACGTCGGCGGCGAATGTGGGCTATGCGATCAACGGCGATACGCAGGTGCGGTTCACGATTCATAACGGTGTTTCTGCGACGGGTGTGCCGGGGCCGTTTGATTTTCAGGGTGTCGCGCAGAACAACAAGCAGGGCGATCAGGACCTGTATTCCGGACTGACGGTGGAGAACACCTACAAAGGCGTGTGGCACAACCTGGTGCGTTATGGGATCGCGAGGAAGCGCGAGCAGGAGCAGGAATTTGCTGCAGGTGGAAATTATCTTGCTAACGATCCGGCTGATCCAATTTTTAACGACAATGGTCAGATTATTGGCTATGGTCCGGGGAATGTTGGAAACGTAGTTACGATTCGCGGTGAGAACGGCTACTCGGCGACTGGGCAGGTGCAGCTGTTTACGGGGAACAACGACGACCAGGATTCGAATCGCGACCAGTTGTACTACCAGAGCGACTACAGCCGGTCGAAGCACTTCAACGCGCTGTTTGGGTTCAGGTTCGACCGCGAGCGGGGATCGTTCAATGACTACGATCCGAGTTTTGTGTTTACAGAGAACGAGAAGATTCAGCGCAACAACTATGAGTACAACCTGCAGTTTCAGGGTGAGTTCTTTGACCGGTTGTTCTACTCGGCTGGCGGCGCGCTGGAGAAGAACCACCTGTACGGCATTGCGGGTACGCCTCGGCTGGGGTTGAGCTATCTTGCGGTGCGACCGACGACGCGGGCGTTCCATGGCACGCGGCTGCGCGCGAATGCGGCGACGGGTGTGCAGGAGCCGACGCTGGCGCTGGAGTTTGCAAGCCTGTACACACAGTTGCTCGCAGCGGGCGACACGACAGACATCGCGCTGTATCACATTGGCCCGCAGAGAGCGGAGCGTTCGCGCACGTACGATCTCGGTGTCGATCAGAACATCTTCGGCGAGAAGCTGATGCTGAAGGCCGGGTACTTCCACAATGTCTTCGACCACCAGCTGGAGGGCGTGGACGGCACAGGGTTGCAGCAGTACTTCGGGCTGAATGTGCCGCAGGTGTTTGAGGCCTATGTGAACTCGCTGGCGTACCGGGCGCAGGGTGCGGAGCTGGAGCTGGTGTGGCATCCGAAGCCGGCGTTCCTGGTGCGCGGCGGCTATACGTATCTGGACTCACGCGTGGTGCAGTCGTTTTCGACCGATGTGGAGGCTGCCGCGAATGGGCCTGTGAATCCGAACTTCCCGAATATCGCGATCGGCAACCTGGGGCCGCTGGTAGGTGCGAGGCTGTTTCGGCGCGCGCCGAACACGGGCTACTTCGATGCACAGTACATCCACAAGAAGCTGAACCTGGCGCTGCGCGGGTCGATGGCGAGCCGCAGCGACGATTCGACGTACCTGGGCGGCGAGGACCTGAACGGTGGCAACACGCTGCTGCTGCCGAACCGGGACCTGGATTTCGGATATGTGAAGCTGGACCTGAGCGTGATGGTTACGCTGAAGCATGGCTTTACGTACTTTGGCCAGGTGGATAACCTGCTGAACGATCAGCACATTGGGCCGATCGGGTTTCCGGGGCTGCCGCTGACGTTTCGGACGGGTTTGAAGCTGCGGTTGGGCGGTGACTAGCTGTCTGACGTTGTCTGCGTGACAACTGCGTGACATCAGTGACACCAATCTGCATAAGACCAACGAACCTATTGATCACCCTGCAACGTAAGGGCGGGGCATCACGTCTGATGTGATGAATGCCTGTATGCTTGCAGGCTGAGAATGTACGTCCCCAAAGGGCGGAAGGAAGAAGAAGATCATGAATGTCCGTAAAACGTTGAACACCGCTATGATGTTGGGCCTGCTGGGAACCACTGCTGTTGCTGGAACCATTGCCGCTGTTGCGCAGGCAGTTACCGAAGGCCCTGTGCCCACTACCGCACTGATCACCATTACCAGCCGGCATGATGAGCAGCTGGACCCGACCATGCTGAAGCTGAAGGTTAACCGGCACGATTCGCCGATCACCGCTGTGACGCCGCTGGTGCCAGCGCATGCGCAGGTTGCGATTCTGCTGGACGACGGCCTGCGCAGCTCGTTCGGACTGCAGGTGAAGGAGCTTGAAGAGTTCATCAACGCGCTGCCTCCGGGCACAAGCGCGATGGTTGGCTACATGCAGAACGGCACGGTGCGCAGCGAGGGCTTCACGAAGAACCACGAGGCACTGATCCAGCAGCTGCGCATTCCATTGTCGATTGCGGGCGTGAGCGCGAGTCCGTACTTTTCGTTGTCGACGCTGGTGAAGCAGTGGCCGTCGAATGAGCCCGGGCCGCGGCTGGTGCTGATGCTGACCAACGGTGTTGATCCGTACAACGGAAGCACGTCGATCCTGAACCAGGACAGCCCGTATGTGCAGACGGCGCAGGAAGACGCGCAGCGCGCCGGCGTGGCAGTGTATTCGATCTACTATCCGGACGCGCGGATGCGGCGCGGCTCCTTCAGCGGACAGAACTATCTGGCGCAGGTAGCCGAGGCGACGGGCGGAATCTCGTTCAACCAAGGCACGATTCCGCCAGTTACGATCAAGCCGTATCTGGATGAGTTTCGGAAGCAGATGCTGGAGAGCTACTCGGTGAGCTTCCAGGTGAATGCGAGTGCAGAGAAGCAAAACTCGTTGACGCAGATCAAAATCTCGACGACGCAGCCGGGAGTGAAGATTATCGCTCCTGAGGGAGTGCATCCGGGTGTGACGAACTAACCCATTCCGCTAATTAGTCCATACCGCTAACCGCACGTACACCTCTCGCGGCCACGATTTCTGTAGGATAGACGTGGACGTGAGAGGTGTATGAGCGAAGGCCGTTGGGTACTGTTGATTGCGAGTGAGGTAGGCGGAACGGACTCTGTGTCCGATCGCGCGATGGAGCGTCTGGTGGAGGCCATCGGTGAAGAAGGGTACGAGGTGGTGCGCACCTCGACGCCTGATGATGGACTTTCACTCGTGACGTCGGACCCGTCGTACAGCGCGATTTTGCTGGACTGGGACCTTGAAGGTGAAGGCGAGTTTACTGAGAGCGCAGCGCTGAAGATTCTGCGCGCCGTGCGCCGCCGCAATAAGAAGATTCCAATCTTCCTCATCGCCGACCGCACGCTGGTGAGCGATCTGCCACTGGAAGTGGTGAAGCAGGTGCATGAGTACATTCACCTGTTCGGCGACACGCCTGCGTTCATCGCAAACCGCGTGGACTTCGCAGTTGAGCGCTATCACGAGCAGTTGCTGCCGCCGTACTTCCGCGAGCTGAAGAAGTACACCGACCAGGGCGCGTACAGCTGGGACGCGCCGGGACACATGGGCGGAGTGGCGTATCTGAAGCATCCGGTGGGGATGGAGTTCCACAAGTTTTTCGGCGAGAACATCATGCGCTCGGACTTGGGAATTTCGACGTCGCCGCTGGGCAGCTGGCTGGACCATCTGGGGCCACCGGGAGAGAGCGAACGCAATGCGGCGCGCATCTTCGGGTCGGACTGGACGTTCTATGTGCTGGGCGGGTCGTCGGCGTCGAATCAGATTGTTGGACATGGCGTGATTGCGCAGGACGACATAGTTCTGGCGGATGCGAACTGCCACAAGTCGGTGTGCCACTCGCTGACGGTGACGGGCGCGCGGCCGGTGTACTTCAAGCCGACACGCAACGGCTACGGCATGATCGGCCTGGTGCCTCTGAAGCGGTTCAGTCCAGAGAACGTGCAGGCGCTGATCGATCGCAGCCCCTTTGCTGCCGGTGCACGGTCGAAGGTTCCGACGTATGCCGTGGTGACGAACTCCACGTATGACGGGCTTTGTTACGACGTGAACCGCGTGGTGGAGGAGCTGGCGAAGAGTGTTGGTCGCGTGCATTTTGACGAGGCCTGGTACGCGTACGCGAAGTTCCACCCGATCTACCAGGGGCGGTTCGCGATGGGTGTGCCGGACGAGATGCCGGACCGGCCGGCGATCTTTTCGACGCAGTCCACGCACAAGATGCTGGCGGCGTTTTCGATGGCGTCGATGGTGCATGTGAAGCTGAGCCCGCGCGCTCCGCTGGACTACGACCAGTTCAACGAAGCGTTTATGATGCACGGCAGCACGAGCCCGTTCTATCCGCTGATTGCGTCGATTGACGTGGCGGCTGCGATGATGGATGAGCCCGCGGGGCCGACGCTGATGAGCGAGACCCTGCAGGATGCGATCAGCTTCCGCAAGGCGATGAGCTCGATTGCGCACCGGCTGCGGCAGGCGGAGGAGGGCTGGTTCTTCCGGCTCTATCAGCCGGAGTATGTGGTGGACCCGCTGGATGGCAAGCGTTACTTGCTTGAGGATGCCCCCGATGGCGCGCTGACGAACCGGTCGAGCTGCTGGACGCTGAAGCCCGGCGAGGACTGGCACGGCTACCAGGATGAGGACATCGCCGACGAGTACTGCATGTTGGATCCCGCGAAGGTGACGATTCTGACTCCCGGCGTGAACGCGCAGGGTGTAGCGGCGGACTCGGGCATTCCAGCGGCGATTTTGACGGAGTTTCTGGACGGTCGACGCGTGGAGATCGCGCGTACGGGCGACTACACCGTGCTGGTGCTGTTCAGCGTGGGTACGTCGAAGGGCAAGTGGGGCGCGCTGCTGGAGAACCTGTTCGAGTTCAAGCGACTGTATGACTCCGAAGCGGCGCTGGAAGAGGCGATGCCGGAGCTGGTTTCAAAGTACCCGGCGCGGTATCGGAACCAGACGCTGAAGGAGCTGAGCGACGAGATGCACCAGGCCATGTGCGAGATGAATCTCGCCGGACTTGTGAACGCGGCCTGCGATGAGGACTTCGATCCGGTGCTGACGCCGTCGCAGACGTACCAGAAGATGCTGACCGGCGAGACCGAGAAGGTGAAGTTTGCGGAGATGGCCGGGCGCATCGCGGCGGTGATGCTGGTGCCGTATCCGCCGGGGATTCCGATGTCGATGCCAGGCGAGCGACTGGGCGGCCCGGACAGCCCGGTGATCCGGCTGATTTTGGCGATGGAGCAGTTCGGCAAGCGGTTCCCGGGCTTCGAGCGCGAGACGCACGGCATTGAGATCGACGAGCATGGCGAGTACTGGATGCGCGCGGTGATCGAGACTGCGAATGCCAAGAAGAACGGCCGCGGCAAGCAGAAGCCGCCCAGCTCTGCGCCTCCGGTGAAGCGGAAAAAGAAGTCGCTGCCGGGAGACAATGAACCGCGAGTGCCAGGGACGACGAGGGTATCGCCGGAGCGGTAACCATTGGTATTGCTACGCAGGAGGGAAGGCGCAGCTGATTTATTCAGTTTGCACTTTTCCGTGATTGCGATACGTTGGTTGCATGAAAACAATCTCTGCGCGTACTTTCCGTCTGGGCATCGCTGCGCTTACTGTGTGCCCGATGATCGTTCTGTGCCTGCTACTGACGCCCGCTGCGCTCTCGCAGAGGCCGGCGGCCAAGCAGCCCGACGACCCTGAGTACACCGCAAAGATCAAAGAGTATTTGACCGATCCGCGGTTCTCAACGGAACTGGTGGACCATCTTCCCGCTTCGGCAAAGGTGCCGACCCCGCTGA
The DNA here is from genome assembly GCA_903970395.1 of Acidobacteriaceae bacterium. Taxonomy (GTDB): domain Bacteria; phylum Acidobacteriota; class Terriglobia; order Terriglobales; family Acidobacteriaceae; genus Granulicella. The sequence continues at coordinate 23,472 of CAJCIM010000110.1, read as the reverse complement.
AGTTCTTGGGTTCGATGCCGGGGCAGCCAGGAGAGCTTTACTACAGCTCGGACATCTATCGCTACTATGCGGAGCTGGCCAAGGATTCGCCGCGCGCCAAGCTGTGGAAGCTGCCTTTGAAGACCGAGGAGGGCCGCGAGATGGTTGTGCTCGCGATAGGCAACGAGGAGTCGATCAAGAACCTCGACAAGTACAAGGCGGACCTCGCAGCGCTCGGTGATCCGCGCAAGACCACGGAAGAGCAGGCGCAGAAGATCATCCACACGTCGAAGCCCATCTACTGGATCACGTCGGGCATTCATTCGCCGGAGACAGGTGGACCGCAGATGCTCGTGGAACTGGCCTATCGTTTGATCGTCGAAGAGACACCGTTCATCCAGAACATTCGCAACAACTCGATTGTGTTTATCACGCCTGTGGTGGAGCCGGACGGACGCGACAAGCAGGTCGATACCTACTACTACGGCAAGAAGACGAAGAAGACGCGGCCGCCGTTGATGTACTGGGGCAAGTACGTGGCCCACGACAACAACCGTGATGGCATGGGACAGCTGCTTCACCTGACGCAGAACATTACCGCTGCGATGCTGGAGTGGCATCCGACCATCCTGCACGACCTGCATGAAGCACAGTCGTATCTGTATGTCTCAACCGGGACGGGTCCTTACAATCCTGCCATTGATCCCATTGCCGTAGATGAGTGGTGGATGCTGGCTGAGACAGAGATCATGGAGATGACCAAGCGTGGAGTGCCCGGGGTGTGGACCTACGGCTACTACGATGGCTGGGTTCCCAACTACCTGTTCTGGATTGCGGAGTCGCACAACTCGTTCGGACGCTTCTACGAGGTGCAGTCGTATGGGCCGGACAATAACGAGCACCTTCAGTTGCCGGCGACGTCAACGAGCCGTGAATGGTTCCGGCCGAACCCGCCTTTGTCGACGATCAAGTGGGGGCCGCGTGCGAACGTCGATATTCAGGAGTCGGCGATCCTGCTGGCCCTCAACAAGGTGGCCACGGATAAGAGCCTGTACCTGGAAAACTACTGGCTCAAGACCAAGCGCACCGTTGAGAAGGGGAAAGATGGCCCGACGTATGGATGGGTCATCCCGGCCAGTCAGCTTCACCGCGCCAACACGGTGGAGATGGTGAACGATCTTCGCCACCAGGGGGTAGAGATCCAGATTGCAGCTAGGGACGAAACCTTCGGTGCTGTGAAGGTGGCCGCTGGCGATTACGTCATACGCGCAGACCAGCCATACCGAACACTCGTCGATCTGTACTTCAGCCTGCAGAATTACCCGGTGACGAACCCCATTCCGTATGACGATACCGGTTGGACGATGCCGTTGATGCGGAATGTGACGGTGAAGCCTATCAGCGACAAGGCGGTACTTGATGGGCCGTCGACGCCGATTACAGCGGATGTCGTTGCGCCTGGCACTATCAGCGGTTCGGGCGATACGCTGGTGGTTGAGAATACGACCGACAGCGTGCTCGCCACCTTCCGCTTCAAGAACCCGACGGTGAAGATGGAGGCCGCGGAAGAGGACTTCGAGGTTGAGGGCCATAAGCTGCGTGCCGGTGCGTTCGTTCTTCACGATGCTTCCGATGCGAACGTTCGCAAGTCGATTGAGGACCTGGGCCTAAGGGCGTATGCGACGTCGGCTCTCACCGTGAAGACACATCCGCTTACGCTGCCTCGCATCGGCTATGTGCACTCCTGGCAGCGAACGCAGGACGAGGGCTGGGTCCGCGCGGCGTTGGACCACTACGGAATTCCTTACACCTACTTCGCCGACCAGAAGCTGCGCGAGGGCCATCTGCGTGAGAAGTACGATGTGATCCTGCTGCCGTCGATTGGCGGTACATCGGTGGCGCAGGTCAACGGAATTCCCAAGATCGCAGGGCAGGACGCGGTCCCGTACAAAAAGTCGGATCTTACGCCGAATCTGGGTGTTGAAGACTCCTCCGACGATATTCGCGGCGGCATGGGCATCGAAGGGCTGGCAGAGCTGGTGAGGTTTGTCCAGGCAGGCGGCACGCTCATCACCGAGGGTTCGACGTCGACGATTCTGCCCGATTACGGCATTACTACGAGCGTTACGGTAGAACATCCCACCACTTTGTACGCGAAGGGGGCGCTGATGCGTGGCATGATCAGCGATGCGAAGAGCCCGATCCTGTATGGTTACACCGGCACGCAGCTGCCTGTGTACTTCAGCCAGGAGCCTGTGCTCTCAGCTGGCGCTGCGCGTGGCCTTGGCGGTGGTGGGCGGACGGTGCCTGGGGTGGGCGTCGATATCACTCCAAACGCAACGCCGATTGCGCTGTCTCCGTATAACCCCGATGTGGATGCTACAAGCGAGCCAAAGGGGCTGCCCACGCTTGCAGAGGATGGTGCCTCCGCGCGAGCAGCCGTTCGTCGCGGAGGCAATGGCGCAGCCGGTGGCGGGCAGGGTGGCCGTGAGGCTGCGGCCGCCGAGCCGAGTCCCCGCGTTGTGCTCGCGTTCCCAACCAAGCCGGAGGACATGCTCCTCTCGGGCGAGCTTTCAGGAGGAGCGGCGCTTGCCGGGCGCGCGATGGTTGTGGACCAACCGCTTGGCGAAGGACACGTCGTGATGTTTGCGATACGTCCTTTCTGGCGCTGGCAGACACAGGGCACGTTTGCTCTGGGCTTCAACGCGATCGTCAACTGGGACCATCTGGATGCTGGAAAACCTGTGGGTCCACACAGCAACTCGGACGCAGGTGAACCCGGCAATTAGCGATAACGGAGAAGGCTCGTGGCTAGTTGCAGGGTGAGTCGGATACGGCCTTGGCTGATGTGTCTTCGGGCCAGGTGGTGAAGGTGAAGTCCATGCGCAGCGTGGCGCCTTGTTTGGCGTCGCGGCAGTGTGCCATGTAGATGGAGCGGCCGCAGTCCTGGTAGCTCACGTTGTCGGTCTGAACGATCTGATTTTTGAACCACAGATGCGCGGGCTTCATCTTGATGAAGTCGGCTGCATGCGGCACGGATGAGAAGTCCACGACGAGGCGCAGCGATTCGGTGTCTTCGTCAGCGTAGGTGCAGAACTTCTGATCACGCGACTGCATGCCGTTCAGGAAGTGTGAGACGGAGAGCATCGTGTCGGTCTGGGTGTTGGTCTCCATCTGCGCGAGTTCTGGTGTGGCGCCGAGGGTGTCCCGGTTCTGGTCGCTGTCGATGTCCCAGGGGATGACGACGCGTGGGTCGACGATGCCGGTGGAGTGGTCCTGCTCGCGGCTGACTGTGCGGTCATCCGGGAAGAGCTTGAGTGTGTAGTACACGGCTTCGTCGAAGACAGGCACCTGCTGTGCCGGGCCGTCCATGCGAGGCACCGTACGCTGGTAAAACGGTGCGGCGACCGAGCGGCGGTCGGAGAGACAAAGCACCTTGATATAGAGAACCTTGCGGTAGCGGCGCTTGCCGAGACGCAGTCCCTGGCCGCCATAGATGCGCACGCGCAGGAAGAACAAGGGGAAGTCGCGGTCGAACGTGTCGCTCTTGAGGAAGATCCAAAAGATGTAGAGAAGCGCTGCGAAGAAGAGGACAAGAAGGATGGTGAAGACGACAAGAGCCGCCTTGTTATGGGAGTTAACAAGGTTCAGCAAAAAGTCGAAGAGGTACTTAATGAAGTCGAACATGACGGCTCCCCGCTGCTGGCGATAGAGGCCCGTGGTTCTTTAGGGATTGCTTAACGCTTGCAGCGATGATTGCACACCTAAGACAGCATGGGCAGGTTTTGCTTGTAAAGTGCGAAGCGAAGCGCGAAGATCAAGTCGTTAGCGAGGCGTTCCATGGATAGAGATCGCGTCATCTCGATTTTGCGCAGCAATGCTCCTGAGCTGAGGCAGCGGGCGTTGTACACCTGCGCCTGTTTGGGTCGGTTGCCCGTGGAGAAGCGAATGCTCAGTCTGACATCGATCCGCTTGCCGAGTTCGATTCGTCAAAACCGGTCACTCTGCTGACGGTGGGAAGTCTTCAGCACCGATTGCAAAGTCTGTTGGGAGTTGGTGTCGATCTATCCGCTTCCGCATGGATGCGGGAGCATGTCCGCGAGCAGGCGTTGCGCGAGGCTGTGCTTGCCCTTTAGCGACGATGCGACCCACCTTCGTGACATTCTGGAGAGCATTCGCTTGATCCACGAGTTCATTGGCACTATGGACTTTGAAGGATCTACCGGCGCTCAAGAGTTCGATATTGCAAGTACTTCCAGGAGACATTGATACGCCTCTTGTGCCGATAACGACGAAGATCGCGTATGAGTGGTAGAGACAAATTAGCTTTGGCGGAGTTTCCCGTTTTTCAAAAGAGATCTGTTTCGAGGGTTGCGATAAATGGCATGCCAGACTGTGTGATCTTATGCAGGCGCTTGTCGTTTGTAAGAAAAAGATCAACTTTTGAGTGAGCCGCTGTTGCCAGATTCATGGCATCCGGTGCTTTGATGCCGGATGCTCGGAGATCTGCGAAGGTAGGAGCGGCGTCTTCAGAGAACAGCAACATGGACACTTCGGCGGAGCGGAAAAAGCTCTTGAGGGTTTCTCCAGCATCCACATCCCCTGTGGCTGCTGGCCCTGCCAATACCTCTCCAAGGATCAGAGGACTGCAGCAGAGAATATCTCCCCTGCTACGCATCGTTTTATATATCTCTTCGATCCGCGCTGCATATCTGGCGTGGTTTTCAAACCAGTAGATATAGAGCATGGTGTCCCAGTAAATTCTTCTCATCGTTCCCACGTCTCACGTTGAGACTTGTGGAAGTGTTCGCCGCCGCCCAGCTTTCTGTAAGTGGACTTCAGTATGCCGCGCAAACTAATAAAGTTACTGGGTGCTTGAGTCGCGTCGGGGTTGCTGGAGACGCTGGGCACAGGACTCAGCGAATAGGTGTAGACGACGGTGGAGCTGCGGCCTGAAGGCGGTCCTTCGACGCTTTCTAGACGCAGATGATTATCGTTTAAAAATTTGCGTGAAGTGAGTGCGTTGCAGACCAATGTCAGACGATTGGGTTCGACCACGAGGCTTTCAACAAGTTTCTTGTTGAAGCTACCTGAGTGGATACGAACCTGCGTTTTACCCGACTTGCGCGCTGGTTCGATGTATTCGATTGTTGCTCTGTGCCGAACTTTATCGGTAGTTCCGTATGTAGGCATCGCCTGCTCCTGACTTAGAACATAGTTCATCATCAGAAGAGTGTAAAGATATGTCTTTGATGTATATCATGTTTATACTTTGAATCGTTTGGCCCGAAAATAGCGAAAGGCCCCGGATTTCTCCGAGGCCTTGCTACTGTTGGTTGCTAGTAAGGCTTAGTACATGCCGTCCATGCCGCCGCCGTGGTTGTGTCCGCCGGCCGGAGCTTCCTTCTTCTCCGGGATGTCGGCGATGATGGCCTCGGTGGTGAGCAGCAGGCCCGAGATCGACGCGGCGTTCTGCAGAGCAGTGCGCGTGACCTTGGTCGGGTCGATGACGCCGGCCTTCACCAGATCCTCGTAGACGCCGGTTCCGGCGTTGTAGCCGAAGTTGGAGTCCTTCGATTCGTGGATCTTGCCGATGACGACCGAGCCTTCTTCGCCGGCGTTGCCAACGATGGTGCGGAGCGGCTCTTCGATGGCGCGGCGGATGATCGTTGCACCGATCTTCTCGTCACCTTCGAGCGTCTTGATGAGAGCGTCGACCTTGGGGATGGTGCGGATCAGCGCAACACCGCCGCCCGGGACGATGCCTTCCTCGACGGCTGCACGGGTTGCGTGCATCGCGTCTTCGACACGGGCCTTCTTCTCCTTCATCTCGGTTTCGGTAGCTGCACCGACCTTGATGACGGCCACGCCGCCGACCAGCTTGGCGAGGCGCTCCTGCAGCTTCTCGCGGTCATAGTCCGAGGTGGTCTTCTCGACCTGCGCGCGAATCTCCTTCACACGGCCGGCGATCTTGTCGTCCGCTCCGCCGCCGTCGACGATGGTGGTGTTGTCCTTGTCGATGGTGATGCGCTTGGCGGTACCCAGGTCTTCGAGGGTGACGCTCTCGAGCTTGATGCCGAGATCCTCGGTGATGGCCTTGCCGCCGGTGAGGACAGCGATGTCCTCCAGCATGGCCTTGCGGCGATCGCCGAAGCCAGGGGCCTTGACGGCAGCGACGTTCAGCGTGCCACGCAGCTTGTTGACGACGAGCGTCGCGAGCGCCTCACCGTCCACGTCCTCGGCGATGATCAGCAGGGGCTTGGCGGTGCGGGCGATCTGCTCGAGCAGCGGGAGCAGATCCTTCATCGTGGAGATCTTCTTCTCGTAGATGAGGACGTAGGGGTTCTCGAGGGCAGCTTCCATGCGCTCCGCGTCGGTGACGAAGTAGGGCGAGAGGTAGCCACGGTCGAACTGCATGCCCTCGACGACGTCGAGCTGCGTCTCCATCGTGCGCGACTCTTCAACGGTGATGACGCCGTCCTTGCCGACCTTCTTCATCGCAGCGGCGATGATGGAGCCGATCTGCTCGTCGGAGTTGGCGGAGATGGTGCCGACCTGGGCGATCATGTCGCCGGTAACGGGCTTGGAGAACTCGGAGAGAGCTCCGCCGACCACGACACCGTTCTCATCGCGCTTGCCGATGATGGCCTCGACGGCCTTGTCGATGCCGCGCTTCAGGGCAGCGGGGTTTGCACCGGCAGCCACGGTCTTTACGCCCTCGCGGAAGATGGCCTGGGCCAGAACGGTCGCGGTGGTGGTACCGTCACCGGCGATGTCCGAGGTCTTGGAGGCGACTTCCTTGACGAGCTGTGCGCCGACGTTCTCGATGGAGTCCGCCAGTTCGATCTCCTTGGCGACAGTGACGCCGTCCTTGGTGATGGTGGGGGAACCAAACTTCTTCTCGATGACGACGTTGCGGCCCTTGGGTCCGAGCGTCACCTTGACAGCGTTCGCGAGCGTGTTCACGCCGCGCAGAATCGCCTGACGCGAATCTTCTCCGTGCAGAATCTGCTTTGCCATAATTGTTCTCCTCGGGGACTAAAGCCCCCGGATAAAAGGGTGGTTGCTATTGGCCCGGCTGAAGCCGTGCCCTTCCAGTCTTTGCAACAGACGGCTTGAGGTAGGCTCGCCATCTGAGTGCGGGCGGAGGTCTTTGCGGCGAAGCCGCGTCCCGCCGTCCGCGCAGGACTACTTCTTGAGGATGCCGAGGACTTCTTCCTCGCGCATGATGAGGAACTCTTCGCCGTCGAGCTTGATCTCGGTGCCGGAGTACTTGCCGAAGAGGATGGTGTCACCAGCCTTGACATCGAGTGGGAAGACCTTGCCTTCGTCGTTGGACTTGCCCTTGCCGACCGAGATGACCTCGCCCTGCTGAGGCTTTTCCTTGGCGGAGTCGGGGATGATGATGCCGCCGCGAATGCTCTCGCCCTCTTCGACGCGGCGAACGAGGATGCGGTCGTGCAGCGGCGTGAATGTGGTGGTTGCCATAGTGGTGCTTCTCCTTGATGGAACTGGGTTTGTAGCAGACCCGGGAACCGGGAGGGAGTGTTCAGGTAGAGCCGGAGGCTCGCGCTGGCACTCTCTGATGCCGATTGCTAATATAGGCTCTCCGCTACGCCGGGTCAAGGGTTTGAGTGTGTAATTTGAGTTAATGTCACTCATATCTGCTATGCGGCTGGATGGTCAGGTTGTCGGAAGCCAAATTGGCGCTCGACACTGTAGAATCTGGCTATGATTTTCAGCTCTTTCTGTCGTTTCGCTGGTGCCAGAAGTCGCTTTGCCGCGAGTGTGGCGCCGGTGGTGGTGTCCCTCGTCTTTGTCTCTGCTGTCCATGGCCAGGAGCCCGAGCACGGGCGCAAGTACAAGCCACTGCCGCCGACGGCGCACATCACGGTGACGGTGGAGAAGGGCTTCAACAATAAGCCGCTGATTAATGCGGCTGTCATCTTCCATGCGACGCGCGACGGCCACAACGACGGCAATCTTGAGGTAAAGACGGACGAGGACGGCAAGGCCGTGATCGACGTGATCGAGATCGGCAGCAAGGTTACTGTTCAGGTGATTGCGAACGGCTTTGCGACGTCGGCGCAGGACATTGACGTGGACGGGCCGACGAAAGAGTTGGTGGTGAAGATGCTGCGGCCACGTGCGCAGATCTCCGGCTACCAGGACAACGATGGGAAGGACGCGCAGACCAAGCCGGGCGTGCAGGAGCCACCGCATCCGCAGGCAGTTGCCCCTGCTACTGGAAATCCGAAGCCGGCAGGAACTCCGCAGTGATTGGAGTTGCCGCTGGCAGTCCATCGACAAAATCTTTGAGCGGTAAGCGAGTGCTGGTGACAGGCGCGGCCCGTCGCATCGGGCGCTCTATCGCGCTGGCGTTTGCGGACGCGGGCGCGGATGTTGCGATTACCTATCGCGGCTCCGAGGCTGAGGCGACAGCAACGGTTGAAGACCTGCGGCAGCGCGGCGTGCGCGGCATCGCCAGCTACTGCGATGTGTCGCGCGAGGAGAGCGTTCGCGAGATGATGGCAGCGGTTGCCGGAGAGTTTGGCGGACTCGATATCCTGGTGAACAACGCCGGTGCATTTGAGACAGCGGCGCTGGAGGAGCTCAGCGTCGAGCAGTGGGATGCGATGTTCTCCACGAACACGCGGGGGCCGTTCCTGGTAGCCAAGGCGGCACATTCGCACCTGAAACAGGCGCAGGGCAGGATCATCAACATCGGGTCGCTGGGCGGGCTGCACCCATGGGCGACGCATGCGCACTACTGCACGTCGAAGGCGGCGCTGCATATGCTCTCGCAGACGATGGCGAAGGCGTGGGCTCCTGAGATTGCAGTGAACTGCGTGGCGCCGGGGATGATTGTGTGGGGGACGGTGAACCCGGCATACGAGCACTTTGTGGAGAAGACCCCGATGCGCCGCAACGGCAGCGCCGAGGACGTCGCGGCGGCGGTGCTGTTCTTTGCGACTGCGCCGAGCTTTATCACTGGGCAGCTCCTCGCCGTGGATGGCGGACTCGGACTGGCCTAGTGGCTGGTTGCGCCGAAGAGCCTCTTCAGAAATGAGGGCCTAGCTTCCGGTTCGAAGAGGTGTCGAGGCTCTTCCAGGGGAGGCATCTCACGTCCCTCGAAGGCGGCGAGTGGGTTGTCTACGCAGATGGACTGTGCATAGGCTGCGCCATACCTGCTGGAGACCATGTCGAATGCGGCGCGCATCTTGGGCGGACGGCGAGTCAGGTTATGCGCGTCGGTGGCCAGAAAGTGGACCCAACGGTCGCTGAGTAGCTTGTGGGCCATCTTCTCCGCAGCGGTGCCCATCTGTCCCAATACGGAACTAGTCGTGACCTGCAGCAACATGCCCTGCTGGACCCACAGCTTCAGCCGTTCAGGATTGTTCTGCAGTGTCGGATTGCGCTCCGGGTGAGTGAGGATGAGGGTGATGCCGGCCAGACGCAACTCATAGAACGAGTCTTCGATCTGCGGCGCGATCCCGTGATCAGGCAGCTCGATGAGCAGATACTGTTTGCGGTTGATGGAGTATCTCTGAGGGTGGACGCGAGCATCCTGGATGTTGTCGTAGCTCAGGTGGAAGTCGCAGCCGCTGCCAAGGGTGATTGATATGCCTTCGCGGACAAGGGCTTCGCGCAGTGTCTGCAGCATCTCGTCGTTATGAGCCCGATCAAATGGGTAGCGGTGGTTCGCGTGTGGCGTGGCGACGATGTGGGTGATGCCATCCTCGGCGGCCATGCGGGCCATCGCAATGGATGTCTCAAGGTTGGTAGAACCGTCGTCCAGGCCCGGTAACAGGTGGTGATGAATATCAACCATAACGACGCTCAGTTTAACACTGATCGATGGACAGCCTAAACAGATAACTTTGCATCCTATGATAAAGATGGATACCGGCAGTAAACGCCGCAGTGTGCACAGAGCTTCTTCATGAAAGTAGATTCCGGGAACGTCCTCATGGCAGAACAGACATCGAGTTCCACAAGCAAGCCCCGCGTTCTAGTGGCCGACGATGAACAGGTGATTGCAAACACCCTGGTCATCATCCTCAACCAGGCCGGCTTTGAGGCTCGTGCTGTGTACAGCGGCGAGAAGGCCATCGACATGCTGGATTCGTTCCAGCCGGATATGCTGATCTCCGACGTGATTATGACTGGAATGACGGGCATTGAAGCGGCGATTGAGGTGCGCAATCGGCTGCCAAAGTGCAAAATTCTGCTGTTCTCAGGTCAGGCGGCTACGGCTGATCTGCTGGAGCGCGCCCGCGCTCAGGGGCATGAGTTCGAGATCCTCGCCAAGCCTGTGCATCCGACCGACCTGCTGGCCAAGCTGCGCGGCTAAAGGCTTCTAGCTAGAGCGGCTTGCCGGTCTTACGGCGCAGTTGCTCGCGGCGTTTCAGCTCGATCAGGTACTCGTAGTAGCTCATCAGCGTGGCGAACATGATTCCGGCGCGTCCGTCTAGGATTGCTCCGCGAATGAGGATGAGATAGACCCACTTGATCAGCGGGCGGAACGGCATGCGATAGAAGATGGCTTTCTGGGCCACTCGCCGCTGGTGGAAGTCCTTGCCGAAGAGAGCCTGCCGCAGCGATGCCCTCTGGATGGCGGTGCCCTGCGCCAGCAGCCCGGCTTCACGTGTGGAGTAGCTGTTGTGGCGCGACACCCAGTGTGCGAGTCCCTTGGAAAAAGGAAAGTGGTCGAGCGGCGCGTTGAGCCGCACAACGGCCCCGTCGACTTCGACGACCTCGTTGATCTCGCGTGTGTAGCAGGCCTTCCCCACGCGCAGCAGGCGGATGTAAAACGGCGTCATCTGCGCGTGCTTAAGCCATGTTCCCCATAGATAGTCGCGACGGCGGATGCTGAAGGCGTCGACGGCGAGCGGTGCTTGTGCGACGGCTTGCTGCATCTCCTGCGCGAGCTCCGGGGTGGGGCGTTCGTCGGCGTCGAGCACCAGCACCCATGGATAACGGAAGGGCAGATCGAGGCCGGCGTTGCGTTGGGCTGCGTAGTTGTCGAAGGCGCGCACGGTAACGGTGGCTCCGCGTTCGCGGGCGATCTCCACGGTGCGGTCCGTGCTCGTCGAGTCGAGGATGTGGATGTCGTCGCACCATGCGATGGCGTCTAGACAGCCGGGCAGGTCTAGCTCTTCGTTTTGCGTCAGGATGAGGACGGAGATCACGCCGGGGTTCTCCCGTCCGATGCCGGGTGCGTGAGGAACTGTGTGCGTGTGTTGACGGCCTTGGCCGGCACGCCTGCGTAGACGGTCCACGGTTCGAGGTCACGCGTCGCGACGGAGCCGAGGCCCAGCACCGCGCCTTCACCGACCTGCACGCCAGGAGTGACGGAGGCACGCGCGCAGATCCATGCGTACGCTCCGAAGTGCATGCGGTAGGCGAGCAGAGGGAATGCGGGGTCGTTGTAGTCGTGCGTGGCACCGCAGATGTAGCTGCCCTGCGAGAAGATGACGTGCGAGTCGCAGGTGATGGGGACGGGGTTGTAGATCTCGACTCCGTTGGCGGCGGTGACGTGGTCGGCGCAGTGGAGGTTCCACGGCGCCCATATGCGCGAGCCGGGATAGAAGTGGCAGTGCGGGCCGAGTTTGGCGCCGAAGAGCCGGAGCAGAAGGCTTCGCCATGCGTGAAACGGACGCGGTGTGGGGCGATAGAGCAGCAACCAGCAAATTCCCCAGACGAGACGCAGCGCGCGATTGCCGAGCGAAAATGCGGGCTGCGAGTAGGCGTCGGCGCCGGGTGCTGCGTGGATGTGGTCGCTGGCGCGATAGTCAGGCTGGCGGCGGCCTGTTTCGCGTGGAGTGGCGGAGTCGGTCATGCTTCGTGGACCTCTGCGAGCGTGCCCGTTCTTTGCGCGGCCGAGGCTGCGAAGAGAGCGATCAGCGCGCTGGTGTTCTTCCGCATATCGTAGCGTGTTGCGACGGTGGTGAGCGCGCGGGTGCTCATGGCGGTACGCTCTGAGGGCGAGAGGGCCAGCCAGCGAACGAGAAGCTGCTTCGCGCCTGCCGGGGTGTCGGGTTCGACCAGCGCGCAGCCATCGACGGCGAGATCGTCGGCGATGTTGATGGGCTTGGTGATGAGGACGGGCTTTCCGCAGGCCAGAGCTTCGACGACGGCGATGCCGAAGTTCTCCTGGTGCGAGGTGAGGACGAAGGCCTCGCTGGCCGCGAATGCTCCCCACTTGGCGTCTCCAATGAGCATGCCGGGCCAGTGGATGCGGTCGCCGATGCCAGCAAGTGCCGCTCCAGATTGCAAGCTGCTTCGCCAGTGGACGCTGTCGGGACCGGCCATCACGAGGTGGAGATCGGGCTGCTGTGCTGCGACTGCGGCGAAGGCTTCGAGCAGCAGGTCGCATCCTTTCTTCGGATCGATGCGACCGAGGAAGAGCAGGTATGGCTTATTGCGGACGGCGGGGCAGAGGTTAAAGAACGCCTCGCGGCACTGTGTGAGGTTCTGCGGTGGTGTGTCTGCGCCGAGGCCGATGACCGCGGCGTTCCAGCGATGCAGCCAGAAGCTCTGCGCGGCTAGATCGCGCTCGGCGGTGGTGGTGAAGACGACTCGCAGTGCGCGGCGAAGCAACCAATACTGCACCGACAGCCAGTAGAGCCACTTCTTGGCGTGCTTCAGCGGCGAGGCGCGCTTGAAGTAAGGGTCGAGCATACCGTGTGCGTAGACGAGGTACGGTATGCGACCGGCGATGGCGCGGAGCACGGCGAGCGAGTGGTACTCCCACATGCCGTGCAGGATGACTCCGTCGAAGCGGTTGCGATTGGCGCGCAGCCATGGGACGAGCTTTGGCGAGTAGCCGCCCTTGCGGTCGCCGCCGAGTGCGTGGACGGTGAAGGGGGCGTCTTGAAGATATGCCGCGCTGGGTTCGTCGAGTGTGAGCACCTCACTCTCGCAGCCTGGGGGCGCATCGCGCAGCATCATGCGGACGGCCTCCTGGGGGCCGCCCTTGTCGGGCTTCATGTTGCTGATGATGTGCAGAGTCCGCATGGCTGCTGCTGAAACCTCGCTGTTACCTTGCTGGTGATGATACCAACTGGACTCAAGGATTGAGCTTGCCGGTGGTGTGTGCGAGCGCGGCGCGGAGGCCCTGCACATCCTGCTCAAAGCTCCACGTTGCCATGCGCGTGCGGGCTGAGTTGCCCATAGTGCGGGCGTTTGCTAGTACGCGGGATAGAGCCTGCGTGAGCGCAACGATGTCCCCGACGGGGTAGACGCAGCCTTCGACACCGTCAGTGACGAGATCGACGTGGCTGCCGACGTCGCTGGAGACGATGACTGCGCAGCCGCAGGCCATCGCCTCGTTGACGATGAGACCCCAGGGCTCGTGCTGCGAGGGCAGAACGAAGACGTCGGCGAGGTGGAAGAACGCGGGCAGCTCAGTCTGGTTGCGGAAGCCTGCGAAGCGGACGGTGTCGAGATGCAGCTCGGTGCATTGGGCTTCGAGGCGGATACGTTCCTCGCCGTCGCCGACGATGACGAGGTAGGGCTTTGCGTTGGCTTCGTGCTCTGCGAGGAAGCGAGCGTAGGCCGCGATGAGATGGTCGGCGTGCTTGCGTGTCTGCAGCTTTGACGCGAATAGGATGATGGGGCGGCCGGCTTCCAGTTGCAACTCGGCTCGCAGTGCGGCTGCATGGGGCGCGGCTGCGGCTGCGCGGCGGGCGAACCAGTCGTTGTCTACCGCGTAGGGCATGGGGAACTGCGGCACGGCGTCGCCGAGATAGTGCTGCCAGTACTCCGCGTTACGGGCGCCGATGGGAAGCACGGCGTCCACGCTGTTGCGAAGAGCGGCGAAGAAGAGCTGCTTGATAGCGAGCTTCCATGCGCTGCGCTCGCGGTCGCCGAGCCAGCCCTCTGCGCGCAGCAGTACAGGGATGCCAAGCCGCTTTGCCGCGAGCATCGCCTGCAGTGCGTTGACGCTGGCGTAGCCGTGGACCCACAAGGCGTCGAAGGCGGGGCTTCCGTCGGTGTTCATCAGCCGCCGGTGCAGGCCGCGGCTGATGGGGCTTGTCGCGGAGACGGTGCCTGTGTCGCGCAGTGCGGGCAGAAACTCCGAGGTGTAGCCGTCGAGCAGCGGTACGTCCCAACTGACATCGACGCCGAAGCCGTGGTCCTTGTAGCCGCGCACGGAGAAGTCCGAGCCGTAGAGGACGGTGAGCGCGATGTCGCGCTCCTGCGCGATGCGCCGCAGCAGGGGAGCCTGGTACTGGATAGGATGGCTGACCACGTAGGCGAGGCGTGCAGGGTCGCGTTCACGCAGAGATTCGGTTGGCGATACCATACGGCCTCCGAGCTCCGCGGCTAGTGGATTGCGATGACGGTGATCAACAGGCTGGCGACGCCAAGGAAGGTGCCGATGCTGCCGTTACTGATGGAGGACTTGAGAGAGCTGTTGGGCAGGAAGACGATGTCGTTGGGCTGCAGGATGGGGTCCGCCGCCTTGCCGTAGAGCACGCGCTTGATGTCCAGCTTGACGACGGTGCGCTCTCCGCCGATGGTGCGGATGACGCGCAGATCGTCGTACTTGCCCTCAAAGGTGACGCCTCCGCTTAGCGCGGTTGCCTGCATCAGGGTCAGCGGCGTGTACGGCGTAAGTGAGATGATGCCGGGCGTCTTGAATGCGCCGATCATGTACACCACGCCGATGCGCGAGATGATGATGGTATCGCCGGCGAAGATAGGAATGTCCGCGAGCTGGCTGTGCAGCGGATCGTTACCGAGATCGACGACGATCGGGTCAGGCTGACCGGAGCGATGGATGGTGACGACGTGGCTCGCGGTCGCGGGCAGACCGCCGATGGAGGTAAGCACATCCAGCAGGCGGCGCGTTCCGATGATGGGCACGATGCCGTGGGCTTCACCCATGATGGTAGCGACTGCGCCCGGACCTTCGGTGATCTGCAGCGTCACCTGCGGGTTGCGGTAGATGCCTGCTTCGATGAGTTTGGTCGCGATCAGCTGTTCGGCCGCGGTGACGGTCAGGCCTTCCAGATGCAGCACGCCGATCAACGGGAGCAGCACGTTGCCGTCTGTGCCGATGCGCACCGTGGGAGAGTAATCGCCCTGCGCGAAGATGTGGACGGCGACCAGATCGCCGGCAGCCAGCAGGGCGTCGTGCACAGGCGGATACAACACTGCGTTGTCGGTGGTCAGCGTCACCGGACGATTGATCTCCGGGTTCGAGTTCGTCGAGGCTGGCCCGTTGAACTGCGCTGTTGCGGATGTGGTGAGCAGCGCGAGGGCCGCCACGCACAGCACCACCCTGCCGTAGAACGAACGCAAAGGGGAGGGAACTGGTTGTCGCATTACTTCTCCCCTCCATTGCGCTTGTTCTTGCCGGAGCGTGCATCCCAGCTGCCACTGTCGACGCCTTCGGAGCCATACCCGGAGTAACCGTAGTAGCCGTAGGAGGCGGCGTACTCCGGCCCGTTCAGATCGACGCCGTTCAGCACAACACCCGTAACTCTTGCGCCGGAGCGGAGAAGGAGATCGCGTGCGCGACGTAGCGCATGCTTGCTGGACTTGCCCTGGCGAACGATGAGTACGACCGCGTCAGCCTCCCGAGCCAGCACGATGCTGTCCGTCACGGAGAGCAGTGGAGGTGAGTCCATGACGATGTGCGTGTAGATGCCGCGACACTCCTCCAGCAGCTTATGCATAGGCTCAGAGCTGAGTATCTCGGTAGGGAAGGGCGGCACCGGTCCGCTGACGAGAATGTCGAGGCCGGCAACGTCTGGAAGAGTCTGTGTAGCCTCCGAGAGCGTGGCGCTGCCGGTGAGCACCGATGTAAGGCCTACATTGCCCGGCAGGCCGAGCCGGTGGTGGACGGTAGGGCGGCGCAGATCGGCATCGATCAGCAACACCCGCACCCCGCGCTGCGATAGTACGGCGGCGAGGTTCATGGAGACCGTCGTCTTGCCTTCTGCCGGGGTTGCACTGGTCAGCAGGATCGTCTGCGGCTCCCCGCCAGCGATCGAGAGCAGCAGGGAGGTGCGCAGGGCGCGGAAGGCCTCGGCTGACTGGGACTTTGGGCTGGCGAGCACGATGAGGTTGCGCCACACGAGGCTCAAACGAGTTGCGTCCTGAACTCCGCGCCGTGCTCGCGGGATGAGCGCCAGCGACGGCAGGCCGGAGACGGATTCCACCTCGCTTACCGTCCGCAGGCCCATGTCCAGGCTGTCGAGCACGAAGGCCAGCACGACGCCGACGATGAGCATGGCCAGTGTATCGATCAGAACGATGGTCGACTTGGGCCGCAACGAAGGCGAGATGGGCGGCACTGCCGCGTCCACGATATCGATCTCCTGCGACTCCAGCCCGGCCTGCACACCGGCCGTACGCAGCCGCTCACGCAGGCCCTCGTACAGGGTGCGGTTGGCGTCGAACTCGCGCTGCCGCAGGGTGTAGTCCACCAACGCGTCTCGCATCTTGAACGCGTTGGCCTGTTGCGTCTCCAGCGCCTCGCGAGTGCGGTCTTCTTCCGCCTTGGCTGCGATGAACGCCGCCTTCGCATCCAGCAGCACACGGTCCTGTTCTTCGTTCAACTCCCGCGTGAGCTCGGTGATCTGGTCTTTTACAGCGAGCACCTGTGGATGGTTCGGGCCAAGGTTGGCGTTCAGCTGCGCGTACTGCGCACGGGCGGTGTTCAACTGGGTGCGCAACGACACGACCGCTGGGCCAGTGCGGCTGGCATCCACCTGCTGTGCGGTGCTGTTGGGGGCAGCCCCGGCGATGACACGATAGCGTGTCTCGGCATCGATGCGAGCGATCTCCGCGGCGTTCGCAGCCTTGTTTAGGTCCGTGAGGTTCGCCGTTACCTGGTTCAGGCTGGGGTCGAAGCCCAGCACACCCAGCTGCTTCTGCAGGTCGATCATGTTGCCCTGCGAGGTCTCCACCTGCTTTTTCAGGTCGTCCAGCTGGTGCGAGAAGAACTCGGTTATGCGCTGTTCGGCTTCCTGCCGAGACTGAAAGCTGAGGTTGATGTAGTCCTTGACGAGCCGGTTGACGATGTTCGCCGAAAGTCTGGGGTCCAGTGTGCTACAGCTAATGCGGACGATGTCGGTTTTGGGCAGTGGACTGATGCTGACGACGCCCTGCATGGAGCCGAGCACATTCTGCCGCACCACCGGATCGTCGAGGCTGCGCGGCGTTGCACTGGGGCCGCCCATGAAGCTGGGGTCGTTGGCCAGGTTCAGGTCACGCGCCACGGCCAACAGCAGTGTGTCGCTCTTCAAGAGGGCAACCTGGGTGAGAATCTGGCCCGTACCTTCGGAGCTGGTCGCGGTGGCGCTCAGGCGATACTCATTGGTCGATCCGCTGCGGATCTCGATGGTTCCAGAGGCGTCATAGAGGCGCGGCTGCGTCACCGCCTTGTAGTAGCCCCAGCCCGCACCCACCAGTCCCAGCAGCACAATCAGCCAGATACGTTTGCGGATGGTGATCCACGCATCCGACAGCGTGTTTTCACTCGCGTTGTCAACGGTCTGTACCGGGAGCGCGACGTTCTCCAGATCGGCCGGTGGGGTTTCATATGGGGCGGACATCATCGTAGTCAGTCTACGCGAAGCGGTGCTGGACGTTCATCTGCAAAGACGCCGGTGGCACCCGAAGTGCTAGCCCCCTGCAGGGTTAGACAGCGAACGTTTACTCATTCATAACCCCAATACTACGGTGAAGGGGCTTTGTTAGCGCATCCTCAGAACGGGCGCGCTGCCCGGCTGTGGATCGCTGTGCAGCTTGGGGAACCACGTCAACTGCACGGCCACTGTGGTGTCCTTGTTCAACGCGTTGCCTGGGATATAAACAGGCGCCTTCCAGCCTTCGTATTGCAGCCATGCGTTCAGTTCGACGTCCTTGCGCAGCCGCTTGACGACGTCCACCATGAACTGGTTCTGCGTTGTGCCGCCGGGTATGAAGTCCTTGGCTGTCTTCTTGTGCATGTACTCCAGCTGTACCCACTCGTTGGAGCTGAGGTGATACGTAAGCCATGCCTGCCCGCCCTTGCCTTCGCGGCCAACCCAGTCGCCGAAGAGCTGGCCCTTGTTGGTGTAGCCCTGGCGCTGGATGACCTCGGTGTACATGAAGGAGCCGCCGATGCTGGCTGTGGTCGAGATATCGGTATTCGTGCCTTCGATGCGGAAGTCCAACTTATGCAGTTTGGGGAACTGTGAGATATAGACGCCGGGTCGGTAGGCGGCACGGCGCGGCGCGCTGATAGGTGTAACGTCGTCGTGCACCGTGGAGTCGGAGTACAGCGTGATGTAGCGTTCGAGGAATGGCAGCCGCCAGCTGAAGTTGAAGGAGCTGAAGCGTGCTCCCGGGTCTTTGGCGGAGATCTTGGTCGCGCCGTTCGTGTCGTTGAAGCTGAAGAAGCTCTGCAGGAAGGTGTGCAGCGTTACCGGCTCGTGGCCTTCGCCGCCCCAGATGATGACACGCTGGAAGGAGACCCGGATGTTGCTGGTAGGTGCCGCGGCGATGGTCTCCGAGTGTACCCACGGCGAGTTCGGATAGGTGTGGCCCTTCAGCGAGCCGACGAAGAAGTCGTAGTCCAGCGGGCCGATGAATCGCGACAGCAGAGGGATGTGCAGAGGATCCACGCGGTTGATGCGGAACGAGTAGATATCCTGCGCGTTGTTGCTCCAGCCCATCGCGCCGCCTACGGCAGGGCTGAGCCACGCGTCCGACTTGCCCCCGGAGATCTCATGCCCCAGCAGGTGATAGGAGAGCGTGGCCTCCTGCAGCGCAAAGGTGTTTACCGACGCGATGGGGCCGGTGGGGATGGTGGCCTGGTGCAGGTTGAAGCCGGAGTAGGGAACGCCGTCGATGTTAGACAGCTCGGCCGAGAGGGCCTGGGAGTAGCCGGTGCCTGCCGGCGCGTGCTGGTACTCGCCGCGCACGTAGAGCGAGAAGGGGCCGTACTCGTTGACGGAGGAGAAGCCGGTGATGTTGTTGAAGCCGGGTTCGTAGGGGCGACCGTAGTCGTTGGCCAGCGTCTCGCCGAGATGGTAGCTGTCGTGCAGCGTCTGCCCGCTGATGCCCATCAGCCGCGTGTAGACGGTGTCGACGCCGTAGACCCGGCCGCGTGTGAGGTTCGGGCCGGGCGACTCTTCAGGGATGTACGACTGCAGCCCGGCGAGCAGGGCTACCGCCTCGTCGTCGTTGTCGGCCAGGATGCGGCTGGCTGACGCATTCAGCATGTGCAGCAGGCTGCGCCGCGTCCACGGACGCATGTCGGTGAAGGAGCTGTCGAGATAGCCCAGCGAGTACAGGCGCAGCGCCATGGTGTACACAGGGCTGTCGACAGGAATGTACGTTGAGCCGAGTTCGTCGCGGCCCTCGCCTGCGACGACAGGGTCGTAGGGCGGCAGGGAGGCGACCGTCGCGGCGGATGCCGGCGTAGGCACCTGCTGTTGAGGCGACTGCGGTGCAGTCTGAAGAACCGGCTGCGCGGCTGGCTGGCCGGGCTGCGGGACCTTCGTTGGCCGCTGGCCCGCAGGCGTCGGCATCGGTATGGACGGCAGGCTGCTTGGGAGTGCAGGCGTGGGGGCGGGAGCTGCGGGTTGTTGCGTCGGCGTCTGCGCAACTGCCTCGCGACAGGCCGCGAGAGAGACGGTCAAGATGAACAGAACAGCTGGTTTAGACGCGCGGCCGCGAAAGATCGCCATGCCCACAGTGTACGGCCTAGCGTTGTGTGGGAAGCGGAATGTGGCGGGTCTTGAGGTACGTCTTGAGACGCCCAAGCGGCTGCTGCGATGGCGTCAGCTTGGTGGACTTCGGACTGGTGACCGCCCAGATGACCGCCGGGCCGTCGTTGTGGCGCACGCGGATCACGGACTCCTGCATCACGCGGTAGACTGCGACCGCATCGGCGCCATCGACAGCAAGGATAGGCAGCCGCAGCTTTTTGGAGAGCGTCTGCATGGCGGGCCAGCTCAGCGTGTCCGGTTTGGCTTTGCCTTGCGCGCCGCCGTTTGCAGAGTCCTCGCAGACGACGATCAGCGGCACTTGCTGCTCGTTGGCCCAGGCCAGCGCCTCAGTCCAGCCCGGTTGAATACTGCCTGCGCGGGTGTACGCCAGAACCAGGCCGCCTCCAGCGGAGGCCATTACGCCCAGTGCAGCGCCTGCGCATGTGGCTAGGCGTATGTTCGGTGTCGCCTTCACCAACCTGGGTGTCTTGCCGTCCTTGCCGAGTGGCGCAAGCTCCTCCACGGAGATGTCGTCGGCCTCGCCGCAGAGCAGATCGCCGGGTGAGAGCTGAATGCTGGTGGCAGCAAGGAGTGCCTCGCGGGCACCAAACTTCTTTGCCGCGCCACGTTGCCGCGCGAGCTCTCGTTCCAGCTCGCGGCAGCGCAACGTGCGCAGGTACAACTCACTCAGCTTGCGGTGGGGGAGCAGCGGATTCTCAGACAAGCAGGGGTTTCCTCGTGCGTAGTGGAGTTGGTGGCAGCGCCGGTAACTCTAGTATGCAGCAGAGTTACGCTCGCGCCGCTCCTTTGCCCTCGGTGGAAATCCCCAGCTCGGCGAAGGCCTTCTCCGCAATCTTGGGTTTGATGACCCCCTCACGTGCTAACTTCGACAGCGTGGCGGCGACGATCGACTCCGCATCCACCTCAAAGTGGCGGCGCAGATGCTCGCGGTTGTCGCTGCGTCCGAAGCCGTCGGTACCCAGTGTGACGAGTCGGTTGCCCAGCCACGGCGAGAGCGCGTCGGGCAGCGACTTCATATAGTCGCTCGCCGCGATGATCGGACCGATAGCATCGCCGAGGGCCTCCGCGATGTATGGCTTCTTTTCCTTCGACGCCGGGTGCAGACGGTTCCAGCGCTCCACGTCGAGGCAGTCGCGGCGCAGCTCGTTGTAGCTGGTCACACTCCAAACATCGGCGGCGATGTTGTACTTCTCAGCAAGGATCTGCTGCGCTTTGAGCGCCTCGTTCAGGATGGGGCCGGAGCCGAAGAGCTGCACCTGTGCAGGCTTTTCAGCGGCTTTGAACTTGTAGATGCCGCGCAGAATGCCTTCGCGAATCGCGTCGAGGTTCTCTATGGCGGGCATCGCGTAGTCCTCGTTGTACATGGTGATGTAGTAGAAGCAATCCTCGCCGGCCTCGTACATGCGGCGCAGACCGTCCTGGATCACCACGGCCATCTCGTAGACGTAAGCGGGGTCGTAGGTGAGGCAGGTGGGGATGGTGCCAGAGAGCACAGGGCTGTGGCCGTCCTGGTGTTGCAGGCCTTCGCCGAGCATCGTCGTGCGGCCCGCGGTACCGCCCATCAGGAAGCCCTTGCCGCGCGAGTCCGCAAATGCCCACGCCATGTCGCCGATGCGCTGGAAACCGAACATCGAGTAGTACATATAAAACGGCACCATGGGCAGCTTGTAATTGCTGTACGCTGTGCCTGCCGCTGTAAAGCTGGCCATCGAACCGGCTTCGGTGATGCCCTCTTCGAGGATCTGCCCGCTCTTCTCTTCGCGATAGCTCAGCAGCATGTCCGCGTCATGTGGCGTGTACTTCTGTCCCTCGCTGGCGTAGATGCCGACCTGCTTGATGACGGATTCGAGGCCAAACGTACGGCCTTCATCTGGAACGATGGGAACAACCAGCTTGCCGATCTTGGGGTCCTTCAGCAGGCCCTTCAGCATGTTTACAAAACCCATCGTGGTGGAGACAGCACGGCCCTTGGAGCCGGCCAGCCACTCGTTGAAGAACTCCATCTGTGGTGCAACGAACTCAAGCTCCGGCACCTTGCGCTCGGGCAGATAACCGCCCAGGGCCTGACGCCGCGTCTGCAGGTACTGGATTGCCGGATCATCCTCGCCGGGCTTGTAGAACTGCGCGTCCTTGGCGGCCTCGGGCGGAACGGGGATGTCGAACTGTTTCACGAACGCCGCGAGACCCTCGTCGGTTAGCTTCTTCTCCGAGTGCGTGGCGTTGCGTGCCTGTGCCGTACCCATGCCGTAGCCCTTCACGGTCTTGGCCAGGATGACGGTCGGGCCGCCCTTGTGCTCCAGCGCGCGCTTGTACGCGTTGTAGATCTTGCCGGGATCGTGACCGCCACGGTGCAGGCGGGTCAGTTCCTCGTCGCTCTTGTCCTTCACCAACTCCAGCAGCTCAGGATACTTACCGAAGAAGTGCTCGCGCAGGTATGCGCCGCCCTTGGCCTTGTAGGCCTGGAAGTCGCCGTCGACGCACTCTTCCATGCGCTTGAGTAGCAGGCCCTGGTGGTCGCGCTCGAAGAGCTCATCCCAATCCGAACCCCAGATGACCTTGATGACATTCCAGCCAGCGCCGCGGAACATGCCTTCCAGCTCGTCGATGATGCGCTTGTTGCCGCGCACCGGCCCGTCGAGCCGCTGCAGGTTGCAGTTGACGACGAAGATAAGGTTGTCGAGATGCTCGCGGCTGCCCAGTGAGATGGCGCCGAGCGTATCGACCTCGTCCGTCTCGCCGTCGCCGACGAAGGCCCACACCTTGCGGTCGGTCTTCTCGATGAGCCCGCGGTTCTCGAGGTACCGCATGAAACGGGCCTGGTAGATCGCGTTCAGCGGGCCGATGCCCATCGATACGGTGGGGAACTGCCAGAAGTCCTTCATCAGCCACGGGTGCGGATAGCTGGACAGGCCCGGCTCATCGCGCAACTCATGGCGGAAGTTCTTGAGGTGCGTCTCGCTCAGGCGGCCTTCAAGGAACGCGCGGGAGTAGACACCGGGGGAGGCGTGGCCCTGGAAGTAGATCATGTCGCCGGGCTGCGAGCCGCCGTCGGAGGTGGCATAGCTGCCGCGGAAGAAGTGGTTGAACCCGACTTCAAGCAGCGTCGCGAGCGACGAGTACGTGGAGATGTGGCCGCCGATGCCGGCGTCGTACTTGTTCTGCTTGTGCACCATCGCCATGGCGTTCCAGCGCAGCAGGGCCTCGACACGGCGCTCCAGCTGGCGGTCGCCAGGGTAGGGGACCTCGTCGTACTTGGGGATGGTGTTCTGGTAAGGAGTGGTCACGTCGCCGGTGGCGGCGACGCCGGCCTCGCGGGCACGGGTGCGCAGCGCGGCGAGAACGCTCTCCGCCTGCTTCCAGTCATGCGCGACGACCTCGTCGAACGCTTCGATCCACTCAGCGACCTCTGCGGTCAGGTCCTTCTTTACAGCTTCGTCGAGCAGTGCCATCGCGAGATTCCCCTTGTGCTGTCGGTTATGCAAATTTCCACCTACTACGATAAACGCGGCTTATACCTGAACGCCAGCGGCGTCCCAATATCGGCTGATTCTCTGGTTTCAGGCGAAACCTTAAATCGAGGACTCAACGCAAGACGAACTTAGGTTGAATAGTCCGCATTAATCGATACGTACTCGTGGGTCAGGTCGCATGTGATGAAGTGCGCCTTGCCTGTGCCCTGGCCTAGATCGATGGCGATGGTGTACTCACGGGGGCTCATGGCCTCATGCGTCGCGGCCTCGTCGTATTCCGCAGCGCG
>CAJCIM010000109.1 GCA_903970395.1 Acidobacteriaceae bacterium | reverse complement strand
GGCTGACGACATCACCGATCCGGCGCCGGCGACCACCTTCGCTCACCTCGATGCAACGATGCTTCTGTCGCGTCCGCTATCGGAGCTGGGAATCTATCCGGCGGTTGATCCGCTGACGTCCACGTCGCGCATCCTATCCGCTCGCATCGTTGGGCAGGAGCATTATGACGTTGCGCAGGGTGTGAAGAAGATCCTGCAGCGCTATAAGGATCTGCAGGACATCATCGCGATCCTGGGTATCGATGAGCTGTCGGAAGAGGACAAGCTCACCGTCTCGCGCGCACGTAAGGTCCAGCGCTTCCTGTCGCAGCCGTTCCACGTGGCCGAGATCTTTACCGGCATTCCTGGAGCGTACGTCAAGGTCGAGGACACGGTGCGCAGCTTCAAGGAGATCATCGAAGGCAAGCATGATGATATTCCGGAGCAGGCCTTCTATCTGAAGGGCGGCATTGAGGATGTGATCGCGGCTGCCGAGAAGATGAAGGCAACAGCGTAAGAGCAGGATTTAGGGAACAGGGAATGGGGAGTAGATGTGATGTCTGCTCCCTGTTCGGATTGAGATTATGGCTGAAGGAACGAACAATTCGGGGCTGCTGAAGGTGCGGCTGGTGACGCCAGACCGGGTGCTGCTGGATGCGACGGCGGAGGCTGTGGAACTGCCGTCAATGTCGGGCTACCTGGAGGCGCTGTATGGCGCGGCTCCGCTGCTGAGCGAGCTGGGTGCGGGCGAGGTGCGGCTGCACGGCGGCTCGGCGGGCGAGCAGACGTTCTTTGTGGCGTGGGGCTTTGTTGAGGTACTGCCGGAGCGGGTGACCATTCTGGCGGAGACGGCGCTGCATCCAGAAGAGATTGATGTGGCTGGGGCGCAGGCCGAGCTGAAGCACTCGCAGGAGTTGTGGAACGAGGCGGGCGACGAGCAGGCCAAGTACGACGTGGCCAACAAGGTCGCTCGCGTGGCCGAGGAGAAGCTGGCTTCGGCGCAGGGCAAGCACTAGACGATTCGGTTCGTAGAGACTGGAAAAGCCCCGCGTTTGCGGGGCTTTTCCTATTGGCGCGAGCCCCGGGGTGGTTTTGGGGGCAAGATCCGCAGCCGAAAGGGGTTAGCGGTGGAACCTTTTCGGCTGCGGATGAGGAGAATTTAGAGAGAGACGTGTCTCTCCTGTCTTTATTGTATGAGGGGTGTCAAGGGAGTCCTCATACAAGGATCACAAGAATAGCCCGCACACCCCATGTAGGACGTGTGCGGGCGGAGGCCTGAGTACCCGATTGGCCGCAGCCGGTTTCGGGGGGCGAGTTACTTCGAGGTTGCTGCTGCGGTGTCGCTCTGCGAGGCGGCGAGAGCGGCACGCTGCTTCTCGAGGTTGGCGTTCTCCTCGGTCAGGTGCTGCTTTTCAGCAATGAGCTTCTTGTTGGCGGCATCCAGCTTTTGAGCTTCCTTGAGGAGCTCCTGGTTGCGCTTGACGATGGCACGCTCGGAGACGACGTCGCCAGCGAGAGCCTTGTTCTGGTTCGAAAGGCCTTCGCGAAGAGCTACGTAGTCCACCGACGCGGCAGCGGGGTCCGCGGTAGCGGTCTGCTGAGCGAGGACGGGAAGCGATGTCGCGGCAAGGGTGAGGATAAGGGCGCAGGTGTGCAATGCACGCATCGGGATAAACCTCCAAGAAAACAAGTGTTATTACAGTTCCACAGAGAGAAGAGAACCAACGTCGCAGCGATAAGACTTTTCTCGGCGCAGAGGACTGTTTAGCGAGTACTCGTGGTGCCGTGACCTCCTGAAAAACTCAGTAGAAAAGGTGGTCAATGGCAACCATCATAGCGTATGTGTGTGACGAACCAACGGCTGGATTTGCGGTTCTTGAGAAAGTGTTAAGGAGAGCCAGATTTATCAACAGAACGCGGGAATTCTGGGCAAACCAAAGTCATGTACGGATCATAGACGAAGTGATGATGGAACTGCTAACTGCGGAGTTACGGGAGCACAGTTAGTAGAGGAGATATGGCTGCGTGGCGTGGCGGAAGGCGTCGAGCGCGGGCTGCCAGGTGGCGGCGATGTCGCGTGGGTCGTCGCCGCGGGCGATGGCGTCGAGTGTGGCCTTGCTGGCGACGAGGGGCATGGCGCGGTCGAGGTGGAACTGGGTGGGGTAGAGCTTATGGAGGGCGGAGAGTATCTCGACGCCTAGCTCTGGAGTGTCTGCTTGGCTGGGGTCTGTCAGGGTGACGCGGACGGCTTCGATGGTCTGGCCGTGGAAGGGATAGTGGTTGGCGTCTTCAGCGATGGTTTCGGTGGTGGGGGTAAAGGTGACGCCGGGGATGTTGCGGGCGGTGAGGTAGTTGGCTACTTCGGTGGCCTTGAACCAGGGGGTTAAAACCCCCTTGCTCTTTTCTGAGCTGATGAGACCCGGCCCTGAAGGGTCGGGGTACCCGATCTTGGCCGTGGAATCGACGAGGCCGCCGGTGGCGGTAGAGGTGTAAGGTTTGGTGGGGGGGACACCTGCGCCGAAGAAGCTGAAGGGGTGGTCCGTGCCGCGGCCAACAGAGATGTTGCAGTATTCGATAAGGCCGAGGGCGGGATAGCGCAGGGTGGCTTCGACGGAGCGGAGGTTGGGGCTGAGGTTGAGCTTTCCATCCTTCTGGGGGAGGCCGGTGTCGGCGTAGAACTGGCTGCGCTTCCAGTGCTGCATGGGGATGACGGTGAGGGTGGTGGCTAGGTGTTTGGTCGCTACGATGTAGCGGGCGAGCTCGCCGAAGGTGAGGCCGTGGCGGACGGGGAGTGGCATGTAGTTGACGTAGGACTCGCGGCCGGGGTCGGAGACAGGGCCCTGGACGGCCAGGCCGCCTACCGGGTTGGGGCGATCGAGGATGATGATGGTGAGGGTGTGGTGGTATTCGGTCTGCTCGGTGGACGCGGCTTCGAGGAAGTAGCCCATGGCGGCTTCGTAGGTCCAGAAGTGGACGCCGGCGTCCTGGAGATCGATGACGACGGCGTCGAGGTTGGCAAGCTGGGCGTGGGTGGGGCGACGGTCGGCATCGTGGGCGCCGTAGAGGGAGATGACGGGGAGATTGGTGGCTTGGTCTTTTTCGGCGAGCTGTTTGGTGGTGTCTTGCGCGCCGGAGAGGCCGTGTTCGGGGGTGAAGAGGGTGGTAAGTTCAATACCGTCTTCGACCAGGATGCTGTTGTGGAGAACGTCGATCGTTCTGAAGCCGTGACTGTCGAATCCCGTCTGATTCGTGAGAAGTCCGAAGTGAGCTTTGCCGCCGTGTCGCTCGGCCATTTGATGAATTGCGTCGAAGTGGCTCTCTTCGAGTACGTCGATGCCGGTTAGCGTCTTGCCTGTGCCGGGGAGACCATACCCCAGGGACTGGAGCCCCTTTTCATTCCGGCTGGCTATGAGACCCGAGGCTGAAGCCCTGGGGTACCCAGAAGCGACGACGCGAATCAGGTGTGGCGGGTTGGAGCGTCTGGAAAGGTCGGCTTCGCCGATGCCCACCTTAGCCGACGATGAAGCCGTCGGCGAAGATGGGGCACCCAGATTTGTGGTGGGGCCAAATGCGGGCGTCTCCACTGTCGGGGGAACGCCAGATGGATTGGTGGATAGGCCGAGGGCCCGGGCGGCGGCGGTGGCTACTTCGCCGCGGAGGTTGCTGATGGGGGTGTTGCCGCGCGGGTGTATGGCGTTGGATAGGAGGATGACGTAGGTGTCGGAGTAGGGGTCCATCCAGAGAGTGGTGCCGGTGAAGCCGGTGTGGCCGAAGCTGCCGATGGGGAAGATCATGCCGCGCGGTTTGGAGAAGGCGGTGTCGATGTCCCAGCCGTAGCCGCGGAGGTTCTGGCCGGGGATGGCGGGGTAGTGCGGGGCGAGGCCTGGTTCGGCGCCTTTTTCTCCGGTGGCGATGGCCTTCTGTGTGGCTGCGTTGGCGGCGGCGAGCTGGGCGGCGGCCTGGCCCACCTTCGGCGGCGATGAAACTGCCGCCGAAGATGGGGCACCCGCTGCGCTGGGCTGTTCGGGTTGGGTCATGAGTTGGAGCGTGGATTGTTTGAGGGGGAACGGGCCAGTGTTGTGGAGGAGCTTTTCGAGGAGGGCCGAGGCGTAGAGCGAGATATCGTGGGCGGTGGAGAAGACGCCGGCGTGGCCGGCGACGCCGCCCATGCGGCGGGTGGTGGGGTCGTGGACGGTGCCGCGGGTGAGCATGTCGAAGTGCGGGTTGGCGGCAGGGTCGGATTTTGATTCGTCGTCGTGGGTGGTGGGCGCGATGCGTGGGAGGAGTGAGATCGACCACGTGTCAGCGGGGCATTTGACGAGGATGTGTGTGTTGGTGATGAGGGGTGACCAGGCGATGGCTGCGCCGATGGTCTGATGTGGGCCGCAGGCTTTGTCGAGCGGGAGGTAGCGGGTTTCGGTCATTCCGAGGGGCTCGAAGATGTGCTGGCGGGTGTAGACGTCTTCGGGCTGGCCGCTGAGCTGTTCGACGAGGTAGCCGAGGAGGATGAAGTTGATGTCGGAGTAGGTAAAGACGGAGCCGGGGGCGGCGACGAGTGGAGTGGTGAGGGCTCGGTGTATGCCTTCTGCTCGGTCGGGTTTTGCGAGGCCCCAGGGATCTTTGAGGCTGATGTCGGGGGCTTCGCCGGAGGTGTGCGTGAGCATCATGCGGAGGGTGACTTTGCTGCGCGCGGCGTCGTGGGTGGTGTTGAATGCGGGCAGGTATTTTTCGATGGGATCGTCGAAGCTGGTGATCTTGCCGGTCTCGTAGAGCTGCATGACGGCGGTGGCGGTGGCGAGGTCCTTGGTGAGCGAGGCCATGTCGAAGATGGTGTCCTCGGTCATGGGCTCGGCTGGGCTGGGCTTTCCGTCGAGGCCGGGTTCGCCTGCCAGTTTGCGGTTGCCGTAGGCCTGCTCGAAGACGACTTTGTTGTTGTGGCCGACGATGACGACGGCTCCGGGGAGCTTGTGGGCGGCGATGGCGTCGTTGATGAGGGTGGAGATGGGGGTGAAGTCGGGGGCTGGCGTTTGTGGCGCGGGAGCTTTGGTGGAATGGTCGGCTTCGCCGATGCCCACCTTAGCGACGATGATGCCGTCGCGAAGATGGGGCACCCGAGATTGTGCGGCTGCGGAGACGCAGATTCCCTTCGGGAATGACA
>CAJCIM010000108.1 GCA_903970395.1 Acidobacteriaceae bacterium | reverse complement strand
CAGCGGCCCGCCTCATCGACTGCCGCCACCAGCTCGTCCGAGAAGGCATCGCCGCGCTCCAGGCCGGGGCCTTCCACATCTCCACCGCCGGCATCACCTACTTCAACACCACCCCCATCGGCCGCGCGGTCACCGGCACCATGCTCGTCACCGCCATGAAGGAAGACGGCGTCAACATCTGGGGCGACGGCTCCACCTTCAAGGGCAACGACATCGAGCGCTTCTATCGTTACGGCCTCCTCGTCAACCCCGACCTCAAGGTCTACAAGCC
The DNA here is from genome assembly GCA_903970395.1 of Acidobacteriaceae bacterium. Taxonomy (GTDB): domain Bacteria; phylum Acidobacteriota; class Terriglobia; order Terriglobales; family Acidobacteriaceae; genus Granulicella. The sequence continues at coordinate 18,609 of CAJCIM010000108.1, read as the reverse complement.
CTGGCTCGACGCGCAGTTCATCGACGAGCTTGGCGGCCGCAAGGAGATGTCCGAGTTCCTTATCAAGTCCGGCTTCGACTACAAGATGTCGACCGAGAAGGCCTACTCCACCGACTCCAACCTCCTCGGCGCCACGCATGAGGCTAAGGACTTGGAGAGTCTGTCAAGCAGTATGAAGATCGTCGCCCCCATCATGGGGGGCGTCTCCTTCTGGAAGTCCGACGTTGACGTAAAACCCGAAGAGGTCACCGTCAGCTTCGAAGAAGGCACGCCGGTCGCGCTCAACAGCAAGCACTTCGAGGATCTCGTCGCCCTCATGTACGAGGCCAACGCCATCGGCGGCCGCCACGGCCTCGGCATGTCCGACCAGATCGAGAACCGCATCATCGAAGCCAAGTCGCGCGGCATCTACGAAGCCCCCGGCCTCGCCCTTCTCTTCATCGCCTACGAGCGCCTCATCACCGGCATCCACAACGAGGACACCATCGAGCAGTACCGTGAGAACGGCCGCAAGCTCGGCCGCCTGCTCTACCAGGGCCGCTGGTTCGACTCCCAAGCCCTCATGCTCCGTGAAGCCGCCCAGCGCTGGGTCGCGAAGCCCATCACCGGCACGGTCACCCTCGAACTCCGCCGCGGCAACGACTACACCATCCTCAACACCGACTCGCCGAACCTAACCTTCGCGCCCGAACGCCTGTCGATGGAAAAGACCGAATCCACCTTCAGCCCCAAGGACCGCATCGGCCAACTCACCATGCGCAACCTGGACATCACCGACACCCGCGCCAAACTCCAAACCTACGCAAAGTCAGGCCTCATCAACCTCAGCCAAGGCACCGAGATGCCCCAACTCAGCAGCGGAAAGGACAAGGGATAACAATGCCCTGCTGGCCCGACATTTGGGAACACGCGAAGCAAGTCCTACCCGGTGTCGGCCTTGCCGTTAGCGGAGTGGCACTTGTTGCTATAGTTGCTCTGTTACTTTGGGCACCGAAGCTTAGCCAACGATGGATGAGAGTCACATCTCGCGTAATAGGCGGAATCGGAGTCGGCGCTTTAGTGATTGTTCTCCCTGCCATACTCTTCGGCATGATGTTAGCTAACGGGAATCCGCCACCGGAAAAGCGCATGGTCAAAGCAACGAATGGCGATGAAGCGACATTGATCTATCAAGGCGGATTCCTCGGGAGAGACTTCACCGAGGTCACGCTCAAGTCAAATAGCTGCTGTCGCCATATTCGCGTCTTCTCACATTCAGGCCCGAGTGAATTCGATGATCCTCAACTGGAATGGATCGGCGTGAATCATCTTCAAGTCACGTACCACGCAAGGGTAAGCGATCCCGAATATTGTGCGCAGCAACTCGGGAACATTTCCATCACGTGCACAAAGCTGATCTGGCCTGAAACGCCCAAGAATGATCACTCTACCGAGCGTCCTGACGATATTAAGAAGGAATCAAAGTAACGATGTCTAACACCCCCACCAAAATGTGGTCCGGTCGCTTCCGCGAGCCTCTCGACCGGACCTTCGAGCAGTGGCAGCGCAGCTTCCCCTTTGACTGGCGCCTGATCCCGCAGGAAGTCGCCGCCAGCAAGGCGCACGCGCACGCCATCGCCGCCGCCGGCATCCTCACGCCGGACGAGCTCACCAAGATGCTCGCCGGTCTCGACGCCGTCGCCCAGCGCCCGCTCAACTGGGCGCACCGCATCAGCGCCACCAGCAGCATCCCCGACTACGAGACCTCCAACCCGCAGATCGCCGCCGCCATCGTCGCCAGCGCCCCGCAGGCCGAGGACATCCACCACTACGTCGAACTCGAACTCACCAAGGAAGTCGGCACCCTCGCGCTCAAGCTCCACACCGGCCGCAGCCGCAACGAGCAGATCGCCACCGACATGCGCCTCTTCGTGCGCGACGCGATCGACGCCACCCTCGCAGGCCTCCGCGACTGGCTCCTCGCGCTTATCGGCCTCGCCGAAGCATCCGAAGAAGCCGTCATGCCCGGCTACACGCACCTCCAGCGCGCCGAACCGGTCCTCATCGCGCACTGGCTCCTCGCCTATGTCTCGATGCTCGAACGCGACTACTCGCGCTTCACCGACGCCCGCACCCGCATGAACTTCTGCCCGCTCGGCAGCGGAGCCATCGCCGGCGCCACGCTCGCGCTTGATCGCACCATCGCCGCCAAAGCCCTCGCATTCACCGCACCCACGCCCAACAGCATGGACGCGACCTCCGACCGCGACTTCATGCTCGACTTCGCGCAGGCCGCCGCCACGCTCGGCCTCCACATCTCGCGCTTCGCCGAAGAGCTCACCCTCTACGCAACCGCCGAGTTCGGCTTCGTCGACCTTCCGGAAGCCTTCAGCACCGGCAGCTCCGCGATGCCGCAGAAGAAAAACCCCGACCTCACCGAGCTGGCCCGCGGCAAATCCGCCCGCCTCCTCGGCGCGGCCACCGCGCTCGCCACACTCATCAAGGGTCTGCCCCTCGCCTACAACAAGGACCTACAGGAAGGCCAGGAGCAGATCTTTGACATCGCTGACACCGTCGCCGGCCTGCTCAGCGTCCTCCCCAACTTCACCCGCGCCCTCACCTTCCGCAGCGAAAAGATGACCACCTCCGCCGAGACCGGCTACCTCAACGCGATGGCCGCCGCCACTTATCTCAGCAACAAGGGCGTCGCGTTCCGCAAGGCGCATGAGATCGTCGGCAACGCTGTCCGGCTCGGCCTCGACAAGGGCCTCGAGTTGAACCAACTCCCTCTCGCCGAGCTTCAAACTCTCTCACCTGAGTTCACCGAAGACTTCTTTGCTGCCATCGATCTGCGCTCTACGTTAAACTGTCACGATGTCATTGGTGGTACCGCAACCCACCGTGTCGCCGACGCGCTGACCGCAGCGAAAACGCGTGTCGCGCATCTAATCTCTTCGGTCTCTTCGGAGGACCAAGTCGTTGCCTGAACCCATCACTCAAACATCGAACACTAACACCAAAGATCGCGAAGCCGCAGACCTTGGCCCAGCCACGCGAAGCCCCTCGCCATCCGCACAGGACTTCCGGCTCATCACGGTTCACAAGGCTCACCTGCAGGACGCACGCAACATCTTCGACCTCGTCAACTCGCTCTCCGGCGACGGCACCCTCCTTCGCCGCAGCTACGCCGAAGTCTGCGAGAACATCCGCGACTTCACCGTCGCCTGCATCGCCCACGATAACGGCGACCATGAATTCATAGGCTGCGGAGCGCTGCATCTCTACGGCCCGCACCTCGCCGAGGTCCGCTCCATCGTCGTCAAGCCAGAAGCCCGCGGCCTCGGCGCCGGCGACGCCATCCTCGAAGCCCTGCTCGCCGAAGGCGAAGAGCACCAGGTTATGTCCGTCTGCCTCTTCACCCGCATCCCCGACTACTTCGAGCACCTCGGCTTCCGCGTCGCAGAACGCGACGCCATGCCTGACAAGATCTACAAAGACTGCCAGACCTGCCCGCGACTCTACGCCTGCGACGAAGTCGCGATGGTCAAAGGCCCGCTCCCCAACGTAGCCGTCCTCGGCCCCCGTGTCATCCAGCGCCCGCAGATGGTCGAAGACGCCACCGGAGAGCACCAGCTCGTCCAACTCACAGGCACCCACCCCTCCCGCTAACGACGCTACCGTGGCGAAACTTTGCTAACTTCGCGGGAGCCTTTCGTAACAGGCGCGCCAATGCCTAACCTCTCTCTAACGAAATCTCACATACACAATTTGGCGACCGCGCAAGAGTAAACCTCTCACACGATCGCCAATTGCATTTCTATATTTAACTCCAACTCACAGACCATTATGTCCGCGAGCAGGTGACGCGGTTGCTGGTTATGCCTCGCCCGGCTGACCCGGCGCAGCGGAAGCAGTTGTTTGATCCGAACCGCCTGTGATGCCCTTGTTGACCAGGATCGTCACAACCACGCGACGATTCTGCTTCTGGCCATCACGAGTTTTGTTATCGGCAACCTGGTTGGTGGTTCCCATTGCCGCCGGCGCAAGGATTCGCGTCAGCGGGACAGCACCGCTCTGTTGAATGATCGTGAGCACTGCCTCCGCACGCTCACTGCTCAACCGCTGGTTCAGCGCCGGATTACCCACAGCCGAAGCAAAGCCCTGCACCTGGACCATGAAGCCCTGCGTGTTAGCAGCCGTCTTGATAAAGTCCTCAAGCTGGTCCTTGTCTTCCTTGCTCACGACCGCGCTACCGTTGCGGAAGTTCACAGTCAGCGAACCCTTCTCCTCGTACTGATCAAGCTGACCGATGCGGCCGTTCGTCTGAGCAACAGCTTGCTTTGCCGCCGAGGCATCTGCCTGTTCCGTCTGCGCATTCGCAGCAATCTGCTGCTTGCTGGCGTCGATGTCCCGCTGCGTGCTCTCGATATCGCGGCGAGCACTCATGATTGCATCCTGCTGCGCAGCTACCTTCGCATTCACCGGGTTCAAACCGGCATCGATCTGGTTGGCCGTCCGCATCGACCCGCGCGTGAACTCTACCTTCTTCGCGACGAGCTTGTGGTCGGGGTCGTACGAGCCATCGACCTTCACTTCCAGCCCGGGCACCAGCGCAGCTACGCCCAGGTTCTTGTGGCTCATACCTAGAAAGCCACCCTTCTCTGTCGCCTGAGTATTGTACTGGAGCGTGACGATCTGCCTCGTATCACCAACTTTCACATACATCGTCGGGCCATCGCGCCCAATGATCATGCCCTGCAATGTCGCTGCCTGCTGAGCAAAGGCTGAAACACCGGAAAACGTGAGCATGGCGAAAGACATACCCAGTCCACAAATCGTATTGATTCGACGTTGATTTTTCATCTATTAAAGTCCCTTTCTCGTCTTGTCATTGTCCGGCCAGCAGCTCAACAACCGCTGTAGTTTCGCGACCGTTCATATTCGTCGGCGAAGCCTCATCATTGAGGCTTCGCTTCGGTGACACTCCCGCGTTAGATGCAAAATAGCAGGCACGCGGAAGGAAGAAAAATGATTTTTCATAAGTCCCTTCTTACCAGTAATATGCGATTTCATAAGAGCCTGTCGCGCACCTCTTTAGACCGGAACGGCGTAAAAACAGCGCCCTCCGCTCATAAGAGAAACCTTTATCCTCTGCAGGCCTCATCCGGGTAGATGCGAGGCACCTATCCGTCACCAAGCATTCCAGTATCCGTCACGCTCTGTCAGCGAAATCTCTCTTCCAAACAGCTCGCTCAGCTGAGCCTCTGCCAGCATTTCGCTCTTCTTCCCATCTGCAATAATTCGCCCATCACGCATCATCACCACACGCTTCATCTCCGGCAGAATATCCGCGATGTGATGCGTAATCAGCAGAATCGCAATCCCCCGCGCGGCGAGCCCACGCAGCAACTCGCGCAGATCATGCTGCGCTCCCAGGTCCAGTGCATTCGATGGCTCATCCAACAGCAGCATCTGCACCGCACCATCCTTCGTGTCCAGTGAGGCACCCGCCAGCGCACGCCCAATCATCACGCGCCGCTGCTGACCCGCGCTCATCTGTCCCACCGGCTTCTCGCGCAGAGCCTCCGCACCCACCATCGCTAGCACCTCGTCCGCCTTCTCGCGCATTTCGGCGGTCACCGTCAGGTTCGGCCACAAAGTCGAGCTCGAAAAGAACCCCGTCAGCACCGCATCATATCCACTCGTCGTCAGCGTCTGCATGCCCGGCAGCTCAGCACTCACCACACCCATGCGGCGCTTCAACTCTGTCAGGTCCCACCGCTCGCGTCCCATGATCTTCACGCGCATCTCAGGCCTTGCAATCGGATAACACTCGCAAGTCATCGTCTTCAGCAGCGTCGACTTCCCACACCCATTCGGCCCCAGAATCACCAGGTGCTCACCCGCTTCAATCCGCAGACTCAGGTCATGCAGCACTACACTGCTGCCCCGGGCCACATTCACATGCTCTAACTCAACCAACGCTTCCATCGATCTCTCTCATCTCCGCCGCACACGCGCGACCATCCATATCTCCTCTCCAGTGTAAGTGTCCACGCGCAACGCCCCCCTTATACCCGCAGCCTCTCCCAACGGGCTGCCCTTCTGCTCCCTCTACCCTCTACTCTTTACTCTCTGTTCTCTTCAAAGCCCCGATTCCACTTCGCCACCACACGCGTCTCACGCTCAAAGCCCAGCACGCTCACGCTGCCTGTTCCCAGCGAGAATAGCTTCCCATCCACCGCAGGCAGTCCAATCCATCGCGCAGCTAAGATCCGCAGAATATGCGCATGAGCAAACAACGCAACGCCCTGAGTCTCCGCCGTAGCCCCTTCATGGAACGACGCCGCTGCCAGAGCCCTCGCAATCACAGCATCCGCGCGATCCCCCACCGCCTCCACGCTCTCGCCGCCCATGATCGGGTCGGTCCAAACACTCCACGCCGGCCCATACTTCGCGCGCATCTCCTTTGTCGTCTTCCCCTCGGACTCCCCATAGTTCCACTCCATCAGATTGTGCTCCACCTGCGCCACCTCGCCATACCCAGCAATCGCGCACGTCTCTTTCGCACGCGACATCGGACTGGTGAACACCGCCGCAAACTTCCGCCCGTTCAGATACTCCTTCAACTCCACCGCACGCTGCCGCCCATGATCCGTCAGCGGAATATCGCTCGTGCTCGTATGCTGCCCGCTGAGGCTCCACTCCGTCTCACCATGCCGAATCAACCAAAGCTCCACACCCATCGTTATCAAACCTCCGTCGTCGCTTCTACTCTAACCTTTTGCAAAACCTACACCCCAAGCAAGATCCTGCACAACTAACAATAAGCCCGAGTACTGAAAGAAATCGGATGCCTATAAGATGAAGTCCATGGCGAAGAAGCGTCAAAAGCAAATCGACCTGAAAGACGAGGCAGTCAAGTGCATCCTGAGTGAACTGCTAGCTGAGGTCAAAGAGCACGAACTCACTTCACGAGATCTCGCTTCTGCTGCGATTCTTCACCCACATCCCCGGCATCCACACACTCTTCGGCCGCTTCATCGGCATCGGCCTGAAACCCCGACACATCCATACTCCTGACAACTCCCTGACACACTACTGACACCCCGTTGTCAGTAGTCCACTCCGCTTCCTCTATTCCCTGAGCCCTATTCCCTATACCCTGTCTTTATGGACTTCCAGCTAGTCTCCGAATACAAACCCCAGGGCGACCAGCCCCGCGCCATCCATGAGCTCACCGAAGGCCTCGCCGCCAGCGAAAAGGATCAGGTCCTTCTCGGCGTCACCGGCTCCGGCAAGACCTTCACCATGGCCAAGATCATCGAGCAGTCGCAGCGCCCCGCTCTGATCCTCGCGCACAACAAAACTCTCGCCGCTCAGCTCTACCACGAGTTCAAACAGTTCTTCCCCCACAACGCCGTTGAGTACTTCGTCTCCTACTACGACTACTACCAGCCCGAAGCCTACATCCCCGCCGGCGACCTCTACATCGAAAAAGAGTCCACCATCAACGACGAGCTCGACAAGCTCCGTCTCTCCGCCACGCGCTCTCTCTTTGAACGCCGCGACTGCATCATCGTCAGCTCCGTCTCCTGCATCTACGGCCTCGGATCACCCGAAGCCTACTACGGCATGTTGCTGCTGCTCGAAAAAGGCCAGCGCATCAAGCGCGAAGACATCACCCGCCGCCTGGTCGAAATCCTCTACGAGCGCAACGACGTCGACTTCCGCCGCGGTACCTTCCGCGTCCGCGGCGACATCATCGAGGTCTACCCCACCTACGACGAGAACGCCTTCCGCATCGAACTCTTCGGCGACGAGATCGACGGTCTCAGCCAGATCGACCCGCTCTTCGGCACCGTCCGCGAAAAATACTCGCGCCTGCCCATCTACCCAAAGAGCCACTACGTCGTGCAGCCCGAACGCAAAACCACCGCCGTAAACTCCATCCTCGCCGAGCTCGCCGAGTGGGAAACCCAGCTCGAAACCGAAGGCCGCCTCGTCGCCTCACAGCGCATCCACCAGCGCACCCGTTTCGACCTCGAGATGATCAAGTCCGTCGGCTTCTGCCACGGTATCGAAAACTATTCGCGCCACTTCTCCGGCCGCCTGCCCGGCGAACCCCCACCCACGCTCCTCGACTACTTCCCGCGCGACTTCCTCACCTTCATCGACGAGTCCCACGTCACCGTCCCACAGCTCCACGCTATGTGGCATGGCGACCGCAGCCGCAAACAAAACCTCGTCGAGTACGGCTTCCGCCTCCCCTCAGCCATGGACAACCGCCCCCTCCGCTTCGAAGAGTGGGAATCGCGCGTCGGCCAGACCATCTACGTATCCGCCACCCCCGGCCCGTATGAACTCACCAAGTCCGCCGGAGTCGTCGTCGAACAGATCATCCGCCCCACCGGCCTCGTCGACCCGCAGGTTGAGATCCGCCCCGTCAAGGGCCAGATCGACGACCTCTTAGCCGAGATCCGCGACCGGGCTAATAATAATCAGCGCGTCCTCGTCACCACACTCACCAAGCGCATGGCCGAAGACCTCGCCAACTACTACACCGAGGTCGGCGTCCGCTGCCGCTACATGCACTCCGAGATCGACACCCTCGAACGCATCCGCCTCCTCCGCTCCCTCCGCAAAGGCGAGTACGATGTTCTCATCGGTATCAACCTCCTCCGCGAAGGCCTCGACCTCCCCGAGGTCTCACTCGTCGCCATTCTCGACGCGGACAAGGAAGGCTTCCTCCGCTCGCAGGGCTCACTCATCCAAACCATCGGCCGCGCCGCCCGCCACCTCGAAGGCCGCGCCATCCTCTACGCCGACAAGATGACCGACAGCATGCAACGCGCCATCGACGAAACAAATCGCCGCCGCACCGCGCAGGAGGCCTACAACGAAGAACACGGCATCACCCCCCAAACCGTCATCCGCAGCATCGACGACTCCCTCGCCACAGTCACCAACGCCGACTACGCCGACCTAACCAACGACGACATCGCCACCGAAGCCCTCGACTTCGCCACCCAAGCCGACCTCGATACCTACATCGCCAACTTAGAGAGCGACATGCGCGAATCCGCCAAAAAATTCGAGTTCGAAAAAGCCGCCAAACTCCGCGACCAAATCAAAGACCTCAGAGACAAGGAGTTCCTCTTCTCATGAAAATAAACCTTCAGTAAGCGAGCTACAGTCGTTTGCTTCGGGGCATACTCTCATCATGAATAAGAGCCAGTTTTCGATCATATGTGCCAACGGCCACCTTGGGGAACAGCTATTCGAAGTTGAAGTAATGGTCGATGTAACACCCGACAAACTGTCTCCCAAGATCGTCAGGTGAAGAATTGGCAAAGAGTCAAGAAGTTCCATTGCGCGCTTTCATATTGGAAGTAGCTCACTCAGCACGAATTTCAGATCGAAGAGATATTGGCTTCATGTGTTGAACGCGAGCGGCAATTTCATCCTAACGGCGAACTATTCGCGCACTACACCTCTCTGACGAAAGATGAATATTCGACATGTGGAATCATCCATGGCTTGCGGCCCTAATAGTCGTTCTGTTTATCCTCGCTGTCATGCGGATCACGGGTAAGCTGACTGAGATCGTTCGCGTCTTAAATCGAATCGAATCCCGACTTACCCTGCTGAAGCCTTTGGATGAGGAGGAACATCTTCTCGATAATCCGCTAGATGCAAGATCGCGGATCGTGAAGCGCGCTATGCACCCAGACACTTGGAGCAATCGGTGGTTAAGATTGCGGGAAATTGGGCTTTATAAGGAAAATAGCAAGCACTACTGGAAAGACCGGGGAGATGATAATAGAGAGTACCGAGGTGAGTAGTGAGCGGGTGGCCCGATCAGGACCACCAACATGGGTGCCCCGTTCATGACAGTCTCATCGTCATGAGCGGGGTGACGGTCTCCACACCCACCCACACCCTCACCACTCCACAAACCCGCTCATGGACAAACGACGTTCATGAACGGGCACCCATCTATACTCGGTACGACCATGCCGAGCCAACTGAAGCGTTACCACACCTTCGGTCACCAGCACTTCATCACGTTTAGCTGTTACCGCCGTCTTCCCTACCTCGACAACGATCACTCCCGCACCGTCTTCTTAGAAACTCTAGAACGCCTGCGCCAACGCCACCAGGTACTCATCTTCGGCTACGTTCTCGTGCCCGAGCACGTCCATCTCCTCATCGCCGAACCAAAACAGATCAAACTCGAAGACTTCTTCCTAGCTCTAAAAACCCAAACCTCCAAACAACTCAGAGGCGACCGGCCTCGATTCTGGCATCTTCGCTATCACGACTTCAACGTCTTCACGCAGCACAAGTTTTCCGAAAAGCTCCGCTACATCCACCGCAACCCAATCAAACGCGGCCTCGTACAAAACCCCGAAGACCATCCTTGGAGCAGCTACCGCTATTGGCTCACCGGTGACATCACTCCGGTCGAGATCGAATCTCATTGGACGTGGCAGATCCGAGAACGGGCCACAGGTTCCGGAATCCCCGAGGCCTACCGCCGGATGCCCCATCCGTGACATGCACCTGGTCACGGATGGGATACCCATGCTGCCAGCCAGCCGAACCTAAGCGCTATCCCCGACCCAGCAACAAGCAAGTCTCCCGCTCATCCTCAAGAAACCGCCGGATCGCTAACGCTTTGGAACGCAACCCCTGTTCCAGCTCACTTGTAGAACAGTTACCCAACCGTACCCAGATCACCTTTGGCGGAGCGCCCATCATCCTTCGACACAATTGAAAATTTACAAGAGACTCATCGAACTCCGTTTTACGCGCTCCTGGCGATGGAGCGAAGCCACTTGGTGAATGCGGCGAGAGGCTTGAAGGTTCCGCTTGATTTTATACGCGCATAGCCGACCTGTCGGTACTGCGGCTTAGGCAATGGAAGGACCGTGCAACCTTCTGCGAAGGCGGCGGCCATGGCGGGGGCGATGGTGACGCCGGCTCCTGAGGCGACAAGCGGGAAGATCGTGCCGAAGTGGTTGGACTCGAAGATAGGCGTGGTTTCAGTGCGGGAGTGCTTGCAAGCGGTGAGCATGTCGTCGCGGAAGCAGTGGCCCTGCTTGAGGAGCATGAGGCGCTCATGGGAGAGATCGACGTGCTTGCCAGGCAGCGGTGAGGCGAGGCGATGGCCTCTGGGTGTGACAAGGACGAGCGGATCTTTGAGCAACGCACTGCAGACGATATCGCGATGAGCAAGCGGCAGGCTGACGACGATGAGGTCGAGGTCACAGGTTTGCAGCTGCGCGACAAGGTTGACGGTTAGGTCTTCGGTGAGGAGGATTTCGATGTCGGGAAACTGGCGCGTGAAGTCGGGCAGACGCGGCGCGATAAGGTATGGCAGCACGGTTGGGATGACGCCGACGCGAAGACGGCCACGGGTATCGGTTTCGAGGTGACGGACTTCGGCGGCGGCGCGTTTGGATTCGGCGAGGATGCGCTCGGCGGATGGGAGAAATGTCGTACCCGCGTGTGTGAGCCGTACTGCCCTGCCCTGGCGGGCGAAGAGTTCAGCGCCGAGAGATTGTTCGAGACGCCGGACCTGTTGCGAGAGAGTCGGTTGGGCGACGCCCTCCTGCTCGGCGGCTTTGGTGAAGCTGCCGGTGCTTGCAACAGCGCAGAAGTAACGGAGTTGGTGGAGTTCCATAAAGGCAGAGATTAGAGATTAGGGATTAGGGATTGGCTCTCAGCGAGGAGGTCAAGGGCACCACGGGATTTCAAGGCTTCGGCTACAGATTCGCCGAAGTCGGTGGCGGCGATGCCGATGGGGGCTCGCTGGATGACGTGGGCCACCTGATCGCCGTCGGGGGAGACGACCATAGCGTGCAGGTGCCAGTGATCGTCGGATTGGTGACAAAACGCGCCGAGTGGGAGCTGGCAGCCACCGCCGAGAGCATTGAGGACGGAGCGTTCGGCGGTTACGGCGTACTCGGTGGCGTAGTTATTGAGGGCACGGATGGCGTCGTGAATGGCTGTATCGTTGACGGTGTGCGGACATCGGGTTTCGAGGCCGAGTGCGCCCTGGCCGGGTGCGGGGGTGAGCTCGTCGATGGAGAAGCGCTGATGGACGTGTTCGGTGCGTCCGAGGCGGTCGAGGCCGGCAGAGGCGAGGATGAGGGCGTCGCACTGCCCTTCCTCCCACTTGCGCAGGCGGGTGTCTATGTTGCCGCGCATCTCGATGAACTCAAGGTCAGGGCGAAGAGCGAGGATCATGGCTTTGCGGCGCGGGCTGGTGGTGGCGACGCGCGAGCCGGTGGGGAGCATGTGCAGGCCCCAGTGGTCTTCGCAGACGAAGGCGTCGCGGGCGTCGGCCCGGGTAGGGATGGCGGCCAGCGTAAAGCGAGGGTCAAGCGTGGTGGGGAGGTCCTTGAGAGAATGGACGGCGAGGTCGATGCGGCCATCGAGGAGGGCGTCTTCGATCTCTTTAATGAAGATACCTTTGGCGTCGAGCGGCGTGCCGTCAGGGAAGGTTGCAGTGGCGACGAAGGTGGGGTCCTGCATGCGGTCGCCGACGGTGCGGATGACTTCAATTTCGACGGAGTGGCCGAGGGCGCGAAGCTGCTCCGCGATGTGGTTGGCCTGCCAGAGCGCTAGCTGAGAGCCGCGCGAACCGATGCGAATCGTTGATGTGCTCACACTCATTAGGATACCGCCTGAAGTCATGAAGGCTGTTGATAGAGCCGCAAAGGATGTGACGATGATCGCGCGGCGGTGCATGATTACTGCGCGGAACGCTACTTGTCGCCATACGATAAGAGGGTGAGGTGTGCGATGCGAGTTGCGGGCTGCTGCGTGGCGTTGATGCTGGGCGCGGGGACGATGGTGGCGCAGGGGTACTCCGCGGAGAAGCCGATAGGGGCGATGGCGCAGCAGCGGCCGGCATACCTGAAACAGGCAGGGATTGTGCAGCAACTGGGCAAGCCGCTTCCAATGAACGCGACGTTTACCGATGAAAATGGAAAGAGCGGGCCGCTGCAAGCGTGGTTCGACGGCAAACCTATTGCTCTGGCGATGGTGTACTACAAGTGCGCGATGCTTTGTCCGCAGGTGCTGCATGGACTGGCGATGGGTTTGAAGAGCACGACGCTGACGCCGGGGAAAGACTACGAAGTGCTGGTGTTCAGCATCGACCCGACGGACACGCCAGCGGATGCTGTGGCACAGAAGCAGCAGTTTTTGAGTGAAGCTGGAATGACTGGGAAGGCGGATGTAGTGCACTTTTTGACGGCCGCGAAGTCTTCGATTGATGCGCTGAGTGCGGCAACGGGGTTTCAGTTTGTGATGGTGCCTGGGCCTGATGGGAGGATGGATCAGTTCGCGCACTCCAGCGTAATTATGTTCACGACGCCGGATGGAAGGATGTCAAAGTACCTGGCAGGGGTGAGCTATGAGCCGCGCGATCTGCGGCTGGCACTGCTGGATGCGAGCGACAAGAAAATCAGCAATCCGGTGGACCTGCTGATCTTGTACTGCTGCAGCTACAGCCCGACGGCGGGGAGTTATTCGGTTTCTGTGATGCGGATACTGGGGCTAGCTGGGATGGTGGCGGTGGTGGTCGTGATTGGGATGATCTACCTTCTAACGCGGAAACCGAAGGTTCACGCGGCGTAGATGCGCCGAATTTGCGTTGATGCGGGAAGATTTTAGATCGGGCCTTCAACCCTTTGTGTTCGAGGCGGGTTCTTACCCAGGCCTTCGGCCTGGGCTGGGATGTGGCCGGACCGTTGGCCCTTAAAGGGGGGCCGTATCCCAATCCACATTTCGACGCAGTTGACAGCTATTCGGCATTCCGAACGCACAGCCCCACAAGACAGCTCGCCGCCTGTTCGCTGTTTAAACGCTGGATTGAAGGCCGCCGGAGGCTTCCGATTTGCCGCTGAGACGTTAGCGGCTGAGGGGGAGCTCGATGCGGAAGCTGGTGGACATGCCGTTGGGAAGATCGCCGCTGGCGGCTTGAATGCGGCCGCCGTTCTTTTCAACGAGTTCGCGGGTGACCCAGAGGCCAAGACCGGTGCCTACCTCATCCTTGGTGCTGAAGAAGGGTTCGAAGATGCGATGGATGTCGGATTCCTGGATGCCTTCGCCGTTATCTGCGATGGTGAGCGCGATGGTTGGGCCTTCTGTAACAACCTCGATGAGCAGCTTTGGCGAGGAAGCCGCAGTGAGAGCATCGGCCGCATTGGCGATGAGGTTGGTTAGAATTTGGCGGAGTTCGTGGTGCGCGACAGGGACGGCTATGCCTTTGGAATAACGGCGCTCGATGCAGGCTGATTTGATCTCGGCGCGGTGGCTGAAGAGAGCGAGGACGTCATCGATGGCCTGAGAGATGTCAACGTGTGTCGCGTCCGCGAACTCCGGCGTGTAGCCGAGGGTGAGGCGGGTAACGTTGCCGAGACGGGCGAGTTCAGTGTCCGCTGTGGCGATGTAGGAGCGAGCTTCCGCGCTGAGGCTGTTGTCCTGAAGCGCGAGGTAGAGGAGGTTGGTAACGGCCTCAAGCGGGTTGTTGATCTCGTGCGCTACGGTGGAGGCGAGGCGTCCCATGGCGGCGAGTTTTTCGGCGCGGATGATGGCAGCTTCTGCGGCGCGGCGTTCGGTGATGTCGAGGGTGAGGCCGCGCCAGCGCGGTCTGGAGCCCGGAATACGAGTGCCTCGCATCTCCAGCCAGTGGAGTTCACCGTTCGGCCAGAGGCAACGATATTCAAAGATCACGGGTTCGCGGGAGGTACGCATATGTTCGACGAGCGCCGGAAAGCGGGGCTGGTCGTCATCATACACAAGCGGGCGAAGCGACGGCATGGCCTCGATCTCCGAGAAAGGGCGACCGAAGACGGGGTAACTACCGGCGTGCCAACGGGCACTGACGCCGGAGTCAAGGTCGAAGGTCCAGGAGGCGCATTTGTTGGTGCCGAGGGAGTCAACGAGCGCGTCGGTCCCCTCCTGAAGAGCTTCGAGGGCTATGGCAAGTTTCTTTTCCGAGTTGAGACGCCGCTGACTGATGAAGCTGATGATGGCCGAGCAGCAAAGGAGAACGCCGTAACGGAAGCGATCGAGCTGCGAGTGTGCGGCGGGATCGAGGCTTTCACCGAGCGAGTACCAGCGCGAGAGCATGATGCAAGCCATGCCGACGAACATGGGCCCCCAACCGCCCATGGCAGCGACGAGACCCATGGATATGAAATAGAGGGAAAATGGGAAGGCATGCAGCCAGTGAATGCGCTGCGTGACGATGGTGCTGATGAAGGGCAGAACCGCCGCGAGAACGTAGGAGAGATTACGCCTCGAAGCTGCGAGTGAGCGCAACGATACATTCTTGCCCATGATGGCATCTCTCTCCTGCGGCGGGGCGTTGGCGTACACAATGCTGGGAACAGGCTACACCAGAGAAGTGGCTTAATGTCCCGTCAACAAGGAGATACGCGGTTCAGTCCTGCGAAGTTTCGGACTTGGCGAGATCGCGGAGGGCGGCGATCTGGGGGTGAAGCAGCTTGGCGGTGATGGATTTGGTGAGGCGGTCGATGGCGGCGAGCTGAGCCTCGGAGAGCGGCTGATCAGCGAGCTGGTGACGGATGCGGGCGAGCTCTTGCTGGCGGAGGACTTCGGCGTCGGCGAGGAGCTGCTTGATGGCCTCGGTTGCGGGGGCCTGGGAGAGGCGTTCGGAGTAGCGGGCGACCTCGTTGGAGACGATGGACTCGGCGGCTTCGGCCTCTTTGCCGCGACTAGCCTGGTTCTGCATGGCGACCTGCTGGAGGTCGTCGATGTCGTAGACGAAGCAGCCTTCGAGCTTGTTGACTGCGGGAGCGACGTCGCGCGGAACGGCGATGTCGATGAAGAAGACGGGGCGGTTTTTGCGGCGCTGCAGAAGAGCACGGGCGTGATCGCGATCGAAGATGTGCGCGGCCGCGCCGAGGGCCATCGCACCGGTGGAGGTGATGATGATGTCGGCGCGGTGAGCCTGGTCGTGGAGCAGACCGAAGGGGATGACGCCGGTGGTGATAGTCGGCGTGCGGAGGGTGTCGGCGATTTTTTCGGCGCGGGTCTCGGTGCGGTTGGAGACGAGAAGCGTGGTGCAGCCCTGCTGGATGAGATGGCGCGCGGAGAGATCGGACATCTTGCCGGCGCCGACGAGGAGGACGGTCTTGCCAGCGAGCGAGCCGAAGATCTCGCGGGCAAGCTCTGCAGCGACCGAGGCGATAGAGACGGTGGAGCTGCCGATACGGGTCTCGGTGCGGACGCGTTTGGCGACGGAGAAGGCGCGCTGTAGCAGAGGGTCTAAAACCGAACTGAAGGCTCCTGCGGAGCTTGTCGCTTCGGTGGAGCGGATGGCTCCGACCTCGCGGGCGATGGACCAGGATTGTTTGACCTGCCCGAGGATCTGGGCTTCGCCGACGACCATGGAATCGAGCGAGCTGGCGACGCGGAAGAGGTGGCGAATGGCCTCTCGTTCGCGGAACTCATAGAGGTGCGGCTGAATGTCGGTGGCGGGTACGTTGAGGTAGTTGTGGAGGAACTCGACGGGACTGGGAGCGGAATCGGAGTCGGCGACGGTGAGGAGCTCGACGCGGTTGCAGGTGGAGACGATGAGAGCTTCGCGGATGCCGGGCTGATGGGCTAGGGCGCGGGTGGCGTCGGCGAGGCGCGCGACGGGGATAGCGAGGCGTTCGCGCACGTCGATAGGCGCGGTGGTGTGGTTGACACCGAGGAGCAGCAGCTTCGCATTGGGGGTTGAGTCGGCCATTGTTTAGGGGGTTTTGAAGCTGTGGACGGTGGAGAGCGAGTTCGCGGCCCAGACGGCGAGCACGACGAGGAAGACGAAGCTGGAGAGATACACTGCCCGCCTACCACGCAGTCCGCTGTGGCGGCGGATGAAGATCATCAAGACATAGGCGACCCACATGGCGATGGAGAGCAGCACCTTGGGATCGGCGAAGAAGGTGGGACCGGTGGTTTCGAGCGCGAGGACAGAGCCGATGAGCAGGCCGGCGGTCATGCAGGGCAGGCCGAAACGCAGAGCGTTGAGCGCGATCTGATCGAGGGTTTCGAGCGGCGGCAGCCATGCGGCGAAGCGTGAGAGCGGGCGCGCGGAGCGTTTCTGCTTGAGGCGGCGCTCCTGAACGAGATAGAAGAGGCTGGCGAGGAGCGAGAGAAAGAGCGCGGCGTAGGCAGCGAGCAGAAGGGCGATGTGGAGCATCAGCCAGCCGGTGCGGGCATGATCTCCAAATGGCGGGTAGGCGATGGTTTCATGGCCGGGGTGGAAGGCCGGGACGATGGCGAGCAGCGCGGCGATGGGAAGAAGAAAGATGCCAAAGGCGACAGTCTTATAGCGCGCGGCGAGCAGAAGGAACGCTGCGACGAGGATGAGACCGAGGAGCGAGAGAGTCTCGTGCGTGTCGACCGGGAGAGCGCGATGGGCTGCGTAGAGGCTTTCCGTGAGCGAGACGAAGTGGAAGAACGCGCCAGCGAGCGCCGCGGGGATGGCGATGGACTTCCAGCGCGGGCGGTCATAGAGCGCAGCGGGCAGTACCGCGAGCGCGGCGAAGCCGTAGAGAAGGACTGCGAGTCGGAGCCAGAGAAGTGCCATGCGTATACGTGCGCGTGAGAAAAGGACGCGATATAACAGTATATCGCTGTTAGTTAGGGTTGTAGCAGCAGAGCGCCGCAATCCCGACTCTGACTCTCTCTTGCTAGAGAGAGGATTTGCTGGCGTCGTAGGCTACGGATTGTTCGAGGTAGGACTGGAGCTTGGCTTCGATCAGCGAGAGCGGCAGGAGGCTGGGGCGGTCGATGATCTCGATGGTGAGCTTGCCGTCGGCGTGGGTATAGCTGGCGGTGATTCCGTCCTTGGTGAGCGTGCCGGTGGGGCCGGCGAGGTAGATGCCGTTGGTGCGGAGGCGCTCGGTGGCGGAGGTGAACTGGGAGTCGGACATCGGAATCTGGATCATCGAGAGACAGTGTACGGGTTTCGGCCACGAGTAGAAAAGGGTTGTGGTGGCTCTACCTGCAGGTCTCTCCACAACGCTGCGCTCCGGTCGATATAGATAGTCTATAGATGGTCCGGTCGAAAAAGCAGATCCTCCGGCTACGGCGAAGGATGGAAGATTGCAGGAGCCCGATTCAGGGGTTTCTGACCGGATTTCATCGGGGGTGTGGGGTATTCTGAGCGCTGGTTGAGACGCGAGGGAGATGACAACGGAGACCAAGGAGACAGCGAAGGACAGTGGACTGACGCCGGCGATGCGTCAGTACTTTGGCGCCAAGGAAGCGTATCCCGATGCCCTGCTCTTCTTCCGCATGGGCGACTTCTATGAGCTGTTCTACGACGATGCGGTGATTGCGGCGCGTGAGCTGCAGCTGACGCTGACCGCTCGCGACAAGGCTCGAAGCGTACCGATGTGCGGGGTACCGTATCATGCGGCGGGGACATATCTGCAGAGGCTGCTGCGAAAGGGGTTTCGGGTGGCGATCTGCGAGCAGATGGAAGACCCCAAGCTCGCAAAGACCGTGGTGCGGCGCGAGGTGACACGCGTGCTGACCCCGGGTACGGCGGTGGATGGCACACTCGACGCGAGTGAGAGCCAGTGGCTGGCGAGC
>CAJCIM010000107.1 GCA_903970395.1 Acidobacteriaceae bacterium | reverse complement strand
GTGGGTTCCCGCCGTCCATCAGTTCTACTACCACGAGTTCTACAAGCAGCAGCCCGACCTCAACTGGCGCAACCCCGAGGTCGAAAAGGCGTGCTTCGATGCCATGCGTTTCTGGCTCGACCGCGGCGTCGCCGGCTTCCGCCTCGACGCCATCCCCACGCTCTTCGAAGACCCCCAACTCCGCAACGAGCCTGAACTCGGCGGCCTCAACAAACAAGGCGACCCCAACGTCAGCGACATCTACACCAGCAACCTGCCGGAGGTGCACGACGTCATCCGCCGCATGAGAGCGATGGTGTCGAAGTATCCCGGCGATCGCGTCCTCATTGGCGAAACCTATCTGCCCAACACCGCTGAGCTCGACAAGTGGTACGGCGGCGCCGCGCACGACGAACTCCAGCTCCCCATGGACATGCTGCTCGGCTTCCACGGCGACCATGACAAACTCGACGTCACTAGCTTCCGCGCGCACATCAACGAGGCACTCACACAGACCCACGGCGGCCAACCGCTCTTCGTCTTCGACAACCACGACAACGTCCGCGCCATCAACCGCTACGGCGACGCCGATCCGCAGTTCCGCAGCCAGATCAACAAGGCACTCGACGCCGTCCTCTTCACCCTTCCTGCCACCGCGCTCACCTACTACGGCGAAGACCTTGGCATGATCACCACCACGCCCACACGCAAGGAAGACGTGAAGGACCCCATAGGCATCACCGGTTGGCCCAACGAAAAAGGCCGCGACGGCGAACGCACACCCATGCAGTGGACGCCCGGCCCACAAGCCGGCTTCAGCACCAACCCACACACCTGGCTCCCCATCCAGCCCGACTACAAAACCGTCAACGTAGAAGTCGAAACGAAGGACCCCAACTCGCAGCTGGAGTGGTTCCACAAGCTCATCGAACTCCGCCGCAACAACCCCGCACTGCACGACGGCAACATCACCATGCTCGACACCGCCAACAACAGCGTCCTCTCCTACGTCCGCTCCAGCGGTGCCGACTCCGTCGTCATCGCCATCAACTTCACCGCGCAACCACAGACCATCTCACTCGATGTAAACGGCAGCAAGGCCCACACCCTCGCCACTACGGACGCCTCACTCACCTCAACCTCATCCACCAAGAACATCACGCTCCCGCCCTACGCAAGTTGGGTCGCAAGCGTACAGTAAGTGTGTCCTGCATCAAAGGACGGCAGAAGCCACTACCTTGCCGTCCTTCGTTGCCATCGTTTTTGCAGTTGTTCTTGTCGTTGCCTTTCTTGTTTGTCATTCCCGCAGGGAATCTGCGTCTGTCTTTGCTGTTGCCTGTTCTCCTTTGCGTCCTTTGCGGGCTTCTCCTTTGCGCCCTCTGCGTGAACGCTCTTCCCGCAGCGAGAGCCGCAGGCGCGAGCGTACCCTCTCGTATCTCCTCATAATGGAGCCCACATGATCCGCCGCACACTCCTCTCCCTAACCCTCGCCTTGACCACCACTCTCTGCCTCGCCCAATCCGCAGACCCCTGGTGGAAGCACGGCGTCATCTACGAGATCTACCCGCGCAGCTTCCAGGACACCAACGGCGACGGCATCGGCGACATCAACGGCATCACCTCGCGCCTCGACTACATCCAGTCCCTCGGCATCGACGCCATCTGGATCACTCCCATGTATCCGTCACCGCAGATCGACTTCGGTTACGACATCGCCGACTACACCGCCATCGACCCGCAGTACGGCACCATGGCCGACTTCGAGCACCTCACCACCGAAGCCAAACGCCGCCACATCCGTGTCATCATGGACTACGTCCCCAACCACACCTCCGACCAGCACGCATGGTTCAAGGAGTCGCGCTCCTCGCGCACCAATCCCAAACGCAACTGGTACATCTGGAACGACGGCATCCCGGCAAACTCACCGAGCCTCACCAAGCTGCAGAAGGACAACGCGCACGACGGCCCCAACGGCAAAGTCGTCCCACCCAACAACTGGCAAAGCTGGTTCGGCCACTCCGCATGGGAGTGGGACGACAAGACGCAGCAGTTTTACTACCACCACTTCTACGTCCAGCAGCCCGACCTCAACTGGCGCAACCCCGAAGTCGTGAAAGCCATGCTCGACGTCCTCCGCTTCTGGATGGACAAGGGCGTCTCCGGCTTCCGAATCGACGCCGTCTCACGTCTATTCGAAGACCCCAACCTGCACGACGACCCGAACCTTCCCGGCCTCAACGCATTCGGCGACCCCAACATCGTGCACAAGTACACAGACAACCTGCCCGAGGTCCACGACATGCTCCGCGCCATGCGCGCCACCGTCGACAAGTACCCCGGCGACCCCGTCCTCATCTCCGAAGCCGACGAGCCCAACATCAACGAGCTCTCCAAAATGTATGGCGCACACAACGACGAGATCCAGCTCCCCATGGACTTCCAGGTCGCCGACATCAACGAGCTCTCCGTCCCCAAGTTCCGCAGATACATCGACGAGGTCGAGCATAACCCCGCCAACGGCCAGCCCTACTTCTTCTTCGGCAACCACGACCAGGACCGCATCTGGGACCGCTACAGCGCAGGCGTCACCGACCCAGCGATAAAGGCCCGCATCGCCCGCATCATGGCAACACTTCTCCTCACCTCACGCGCCACGCCGCAGCTCTACTACGGCGACGAGATCGGCATGGTCACCACGACTCCCACGCGCGTCGAAGACGTCAAAGACCCCGTAGGCATCACCGGATGGCCCAAAGAAAAAGGCCGCGACGGCGAACGCACCCCCATGCAATGGGACGGCGGCAAGGACGCCGGCTTCTCCACCGCCGCCAAAACCTGGCTCCCCATCCCACCCAGCTTCACCACCACCAACGTCAAAGCCGAGTCAGCCGAACCCGACTCGCTCCTCAACTGGTACAAACACCTCATCCAACTGCGCCGCACCAACCCCGCCCTCATCAACGGCGACATGAAGATGATCGACACCACCAACGAAAACGTCCTCAGCTACCTGCGGACCGCTTCCGGCAAGTCCGTGTTGGTGGCGATGAACTTCACCGGCCAGCCACAAACCCTCAGTCTCAAAGAAGTCAGCAACCCACGCCTAATCACCCTTGAGCCGACCGAAACCGGACTGACCCACGCGACCTCCGCACGGTCGATCACCCTAGCCCCCTACGCCACCTACATCGCTGAATTGAAATAGCTGCTTCGTCGTTTTCGTTTGTCATTCCCGAAGGGAATCTACGTTTGCTTTTGCCGTTGCCTGTTTTCCTTAGCGACCTTAGCGGGCACTTCCTTTGCGTCCTTGGCGTGAACGCTCTTGCCGCAGCGATGCGCCAAAGGCGCGAGCATACCCCTTGACACCCCGATACAATAGACGTGAAGCAGGAAACCCGGCCCAGGCCGGGTTTCGTCGTTTAGCAGCTCTTTCTCAACTCACAGCCCGCAACGCAACCGTCAAACAGGTTACGCCCTTAACCCTAATTCGCTCCGGACTTTACCCCGAAATCCGAGGGAGGGTCTCACCACCGCAACGTCACAACCTGCGTCTGATACCCGTCACCAGCAAACCTCACTCGCAGCGAGTCCCCCTCAATTCTCGCCCCCTCAGCGCGCACCGAAACCACCTCATTCCTACGCAGCTTCAGCACCGCTTCAGATCCACCGATGCCTTCCAGTTCCAATCGCAGCGAATGTTCCTCAGCAGTCGCCTGCACCACCTTCATCTGCGAAGTCCGCGACCCTCGCAACGGCAGCCCATGCTGAATCGCCACCTCAACCGCAGGCAACGGCACGCGAGCCTCAGAGGCCAGCCCCACGCGCGGCCCCGAAACCTGCACCAGCGAAATTACCATCGTCTGGCCTTCGCGCTTGTAGTTCACATCGACCACAGAATCGCCAACCCGCAACCGCTTCACCGCAGCATGGTCCCAATCCGCAGGCAGCCGCGGCGTCACCTTCACGCTGTGCGTCAACGCATCCACCTCAACACCAAACATCCCACGCAACAGCGGCGTCACCACCATCGCCGACGACCACAACTGATGGCTCGTGCTCCTGCCAAACGGCTCGTAGTATTCACCCGATAGCAGCTCCGTCACTGCGCCAATATCTTGCGCAGTCGTCAGATCAGTATTCTGCATCAGCAACTGATACCCGGCTAATGGCTGCCCTCCGCGATACTCCGCCATCGCCGCCCACCCGGTAAACAAAGGCCAAACCGAGCCTTGGTGATAGCTCGTAGGATCAAACAGCGCCTGATCCTCCGCTACATCACGCTCGCCCCAGTCCGTATCGAGCTTGTGTGACGCAAACGCACGCAAACTATCTGCCGGAGCGTCAAGCCCGCGGCCACCATTCCACCACGCCACCGCAGGAAAGATCGTCGCTGTCGTATCCAGCTTCCCGTTGTCCTGACTGAACGCGTAATTGCCACGCTGGTCGTACTCACGCTCAATCGTCCTATCCACCGCAACCGCTCGATCCGCCGCAGACTTCGCTGTAGCCGCATCACCCAGCAGATCGCTCAGCTCACTCATCGCCCGCGAAGCCTGCTCATCCAGCAGCGCAAGATACAACTCCTGCTTCGGCATGCCGGGCGGCCAGCTCTCAACCCAGCCCGTTCCCTGCTTGTTGTCATAGATGCCGTCGCCATCTGCATCATGCGTCGTCTCAAACTTCCACGCCCGCATCACGTTATCGCGATGCGCCTTCAAAAA
>CAJCIM010000106.1 GCA_903970395.1 Acidobacteriaceae bacterium | reverse complement strand
CCGTCTGCCCGGTCTCGGCCATCTACGCCGCCGACGACCTGCCTGAAAAGTGGGCCGCATTCCAAGAGAAGGCCGTCTCGCACTACGGTCGCTAATCCCGCTGCACCCATTTCAGACGCGCAGTCCGCAAGGGCTGCGCGTCTTCGCATCTATCCTTTCTCTATCCTCTACGCTCTACTCTCCGCCCTTTTATG
The DNA here is from genome assembly GCA_903970395.1 of Acidobacteriaceae bacterium. Classification (GTDB taxonomy): domain Bacteria; phylum Acidobacteriota; class Terriglobia; order Terriglobales; family Acidobacteriaceae; genus Granulicella. The sequence goes on along the minus strand of CAJCIM010000106.1, from coordinate 27,504 downwards.
CCCGAAGGCCGCCAAATCCCGCACCATGGCGAAGCCATTGTGCTTCGCACCTGGCCATTCCATGAGGCCGACCTGCTGGTCTCGATCTTCACGCGCGACCAGGGTAAGGTCAAAGGCGTCGCGCGCCACGCGATGCGCAGCCGCCGTCGTTTCGGTGGAGCACTAGAGCCTGCCACACGAGTCCTCGCGCACTACACCGAGCGCCCGAAGCAAGAGCTCGTCCGCCTCGACAGCTTCGAGATCCTCTGGTCGCCACTCACCGCGCCCATCGACTACCTCCGCACTGCCGCGCTGCAGCTGGTCACCGAGGTTCTCGAAGAGGCCATGCCCGACCTCGCCCCCGAGGACAACCTCTACCGCCTCGCCGTCACCGTCCTCACGACAATCCACTCTGCCACTCCCATGGGTGTGTCATCTCGACTGGGGCGCAGCGTAGTGGAGAGACCCGCAGTTGGCCCTGCCCAAATCTACCTCCCCGTCACCTACTTCTGCCTCTGGACGAACCGCCTGATGGGCTGGATGCCCGAGCTAGGCCACTGCGCCGCCTGTGGCCTCGACCTTAAGGGACAAACCGTCTACTGGTCTCCCGTCGCCGACGGCGTCACCTGCGCCGACGACCGCCGTCCGCAGTCGCGATCCCTCAGCGCAGCCTCGGTCGCCGAAAGCCACCGCATCGCCCGCACCCCGCTCGCCGACCTAACCACCGAAGACTGGCCCGCCACCCGCGCCGCCGACCTCCGCGCCTTTGCCATCGGCACGCTCGAACGCCACCTCGAGCACCGACTGCGTAGCGCTGCTGCCTTGAGCGTCGGATAACAACTTTCAGCATTTAGAATCGAAGGATGTCTTCGGCAGTCGCAAAGAAAGCCTTAACCTTCCAAGAACTCCTCTTCACGCTCCAGAAATTCTGGGCTGAGCACGGCTGCGTGCTCCAGCAGCCCTACGACCTCGAGGTCGGCGCCGGCACCATGTCGCCCGACACCTTCCTGCGCGTCCTCGGCCCCAAGCCGATCAGCATCGCCTACGCGCAGCCCTCACGCCGCCCCGCCGACGGCCGCTACGGCGAGAACCCGAACCGGCTCTTCCGCCACACGCAGTTGCAAGTCATCCTGAAGCCGCCACCGGAGCGCGTGCAGGAGCTCTACCTCGAATCCCTCGTTGCCATCGGCATCGACCTCGCACAACACGACATCAAGTTCGAGGAAGACAACTGGGAGTGGCCCGTCGGCGGCGCCTGGGGCGTCGGCTGGCAGGTCATGCTCGACGGCCAGGAGATCACCCAGTTCACCTACTTCCAGCAGTGCGGCGGCATGGACCTCGATCCCATCTCCGGCGAGATCACCTACGGCCTCGAGCGCCTCGCTCAGTTCGTGCAAGACCTCGACTCCGTCTTCGACATCGTCTGGTCGCGCGACCCCGTCACCGGCAAAGAGCTCACCTACGGCGACGTCCGTCTGCACGAAGAGCAGCAGTTCAGCGCCTACAGCTTCGACTACGCCGACGTAGAAAAACTCTGGCAGCACCTCAACCTCTACGAAGAAGAGTGCAAGGCGCTCCTCGACCGCGCAAAAGTAACGCTCGACGAAAAGAACGAGGACAAGCTCACTATCCTGCGCTTCCCAACGCTCGGAGCCTACGAACTCGCGCTCAAGTGCTCGCACGCGTTCAATCTGCTCGACGCCCGCGGCGCCATCTCGGTGACGGAACGTGTCGGTGTGATGGCGCGCATCCGCAACCTCATCGTCGGCGTCGCCAAAATCTACGCCGAGCAGGGAAGACTCACCGCGGCTTAACGTCTTCGCTTCTTTTGTTGTCATTCGCGAAGGGAATCTGCTGTTTTTCTGAATCGCCGCGACCCTTCGCGCGGCACAACCCGGAAGGGCACGGCTTCAGCCGGGCCATCACGAACTAGTTTTTATTCTCCGCATCCATTTGACGCAGCGCGTCAAATGGATGCGGAAGGGAAGACCGGAAACACCCATGCCAGACTTTCTCCTCGAACTCGGACTCGAAGAAATCCCCGCCCGCATGATCCCCTCTGCGGAAGCCGAACTGCTGCGCCGCACCCTCACGCTGCTCGGCAAAGAAGCCCTGCTGTCGCCCACCTTCGATCCACTCACCGACGCGCGCAGCTACTCCTCACCACGCCGCCTCGCCGTGCTCATCCGCAACGTCGAAGCGCAGCAGTCGGACATCACCGAAGAGACCACCGGCCCCGCCGTCAAGATCGCCTTCAAGGACGGCGTGCCCACGCCCGCAGCCGAGGCCTTCGCACGCAAGTCCGGCGTTGCTGTCGCCGACCTCAAAACCATCTCGACGCCGAAGGGTGAATACCTCGCCGCAACCACCACCAAGAAGGGCCGCAGCGCGTCGGAGGTCATCGCCAGCGAGCTGCCCAAAGAGATCGCCGCAATTTACTGGGCGAAGAACATGCGCTGGATTCACGGCAGCGGCGTCGCGGCAACGGATGCGACCCGCTTCGTACGCCCCGTCGTCTGGATCGCCTGCCTGCTTGACGACACCGTCGTCCCCATCGAGTTCGCTGGCAAGACAGCCGGCCGCGCCAGTTACGGTCATCGCGTCCTCTCCAGCGGCGAGCCCATCGAAATCCAATCCCCCGCCAGCTACATTGCGCAGCTTGAGGGCGAGTACGTCCTCGCCGATGTCGAAGCCCGCCGCCACACGATCCGCAAGGCCCTCGATCACGTCACGCGTACGGTTCCGGGCGCACGTTGGCGTGAAGACGAAGCCCTCGTCGACGCCGTCACGCACCTCACCGAGTGGCCCGACGTCCTCCTCGGCGACTTCGAGCCCGCCTACCTTGAGCTGCCCGAAGAGGTCCTTGTCACAGTCATGCGCGACCACCAGAAGTACTTCGCGGTCGAAGACGCAAACGGCAAGCTCGCACCGCACTTCCTCACCATCACCAACATCGCGCTCAACGCCGAAAACACCGCCATCATCAAGCAGGGCAACGAACGAGTCCTCCGCGCCCGCTTCAACGACGCCCGCTTCTTCTGGGAGTTCGACCAGCGCACCCCCCTCACCGACCGCGTCAAGCTCCTCGAAAACGTCACCTTTCAGAAAGACCTTGGAAGCTATGCGAAGAAGTCTGAACGTGTTCGTGATATCTCGAAAAGACTTCGCATTCTTGCTGACACACGCGGCACGATACTGGATGCTGCCGCCATTGATAGCGCGGCGGTTCTAGCAAAAACTGATTTGACCACTGAATTGGTCAAAGAGTTTACTGAGCTGCAGGGCATCATCGGTGGTCTCTACGCAAAGACCCAGGGAATAGGTGAGGCTGCCGCAAACGCTATCTACGACCAGTATCTCCCAGCGTCGGCGAAAGACTCCATTCCTCGGAGCGCAGAAGGTGCAATTCTAGGTCTTTCTGACCGTATTGATACCCTTGCCGGATTGTTTGCCCTTGGCATGGAGCCAACCGGATCGAAAGATCCATTTGGATTGCGCCGAGCTGCAAACTCAATCGTTCGTATCCTTGCTGAGTCCGTGCTTCCGCTTAAGATTAGCGACGTTTTACCAGCTGCTGGTCAAACTCCAGAGGTAAATGCGAGGCTAGAGATCTTTTTCGCCGAACGTGTCGAGTTCTATCTTCGCGAATCCAGAGGCCAGTCATACGATGTTGTGAAAGCTGTGATGGCTTCTGGCTATGACGATCTTCATGATGCTGTCGCGCGTGCGGAGGCCCTTTCCAGCGTTCGCGGAAGCGATGACTTTCTTGCCGTAAGCGCGGCTTTCAAGCGCATGAAGAACATCCTTGCTCAGTCTGCTGAAACCGAAGATCTCAAGAACGCTCTGTCAGGTGGAGGTGGCGCAGTGCACCCGGCTCAAGCATTGCTGTGGGAAGCCTCCGAGAAGGTGGAGGCAGAAGTGAAAGCGTTGGTGGGAAAACGTGACTATGTGGGCGCATTCGAGCGCATCGCTACTCTGCGGCCTGACGTCGACAATTTTTTTGAGGAAGTGATGGTTCTGGATCCGAATCCTGAAGTGCGGAAGACGAGACTCGCAGTACTCTTTGCCATCGTCCATAACATCCGCAACATCGCCGACCTTTCCGAGATCGTGACCGCCGGCTAACCCTTCGACCTCCGTCGAATCGTTCGCAGCGCCCCCAGCATCAAACCTGCAGGCGTCTCTCGCGCCTACGGAGATACTTGTTCACAATGCCCACCCTCTTCGACCCGCTTCAACTCGGCCCACTCACCCTTCCCAACCGCATCATCATGGCGCCGCTCACCCGCCTGCGCGGCACTGCCGACCACGTCCCCACGTCCATCATCGCGGAATACTACGCGCAGCGCGCCTCTGCCGGTCTTATCATCTCCGAAGGCACCCCTGTCGCCCTGCAAGGTGTTGGCTACGCGAAGGTTCCTGGCATCTGGAACGACCGTCAGGTCACCGAGTGGAAGGTCATCACCGATGCCGTGCATAAGGCCGGTGGCCGCATCTTCGCGCAGATCTGGCACGTTGGCCGCATCTCCGATCCAATCTTCCTCAACGGAGAGCTTCCCGTCGGCCCCTCGGCTGTTGCAGCCAACGGCTACGTCTCGCATCTGCGTCCTCAAAAGCACTTCGAGACGCCCCGCGCTCTCGGCCTCGACGAGATTCCCGGCATCATCGCTGCCTACAAGCAGGGCGCGCAGAACGCGAAGGATGCTGGCTTCGACGGCGTCGAACTCCACGGCGCGAACGGCTACCTGCTCGACCAGTTCCTGCAGTCCAGCACCAACCACCGCACCGATGCCTACGGTGGGTCCGTCCAGAACCGCGCGCGGCTCATGCTCGAAGCCGCGGACGCCGCCTCTGAGGTCTTTGGAGCCGACCGCGTCGGCATGCATCTTGCTCCGCGCGGTGTCTTCCACGACATCAGCGATGCCAACCCCCAAGAGACCTTCGGCTACGTCGCCACGGAACTAGGTAAGCGCAAGCTGGCCTTCCTCATGTCTCGTGAGTACGAAGCCCCTGATTGGCTCACCCCGCAGCTAAAGCAGCAGTTCGGCGGCGTCTACATCGCGAATGAGAAGTTCACTCGCGAGTCTGCCAACGCCGCCATCGAGCGTGGTGACTGCGACGCTGTCGGCTTCGGCGTACCCTTCATCGCCAACCCCGACCTGCCCGCCCGTTTTGCAAAAGAGGCGGCGCTCAATGAGGCCGTACCAGCAACCTTCTACACTCACGGTCCCGAGGGCTATATCGACTACCCTGCTCTGCAGGGCTAGTCGTGTTCCAGGCTCCCCGGCCTGCGTTGCGGGCTGGGGAGTCGCTTGACACCGCATTTAGAATGGAAGCATCAGGAGGTAGCGCGGCGACTCGCCGGGCCCTTCTGGAACTGCCCAGTGCCGAAACCACACTTTTTGACAATCGAAGCTCGGCCGCTAGAACGGTAACCACCTCCACGGTTACGAGCCTAAGAATCATTATTTACTTGACGTAGGAGATACCCTCCCCAAGCTAATAGTCGGTTGCGGTTCGGAAAGAGGGTGAGGTTTGGCTGAGCCGGGAGTACCGCCTGAGACTATCGCGGAGCTAAAAAGACGCGGAGTACATTCTGCGGCTCTGTACCTTGAAGTAATTCAGCCTCGGCTTGCTGAAATCTCGGGTCAACCGCTAGACCATTGTCACGCTCAATTCCTCGCAAAACTATTCCTGTCACCTCTATTTGCTTCTCCGCGAGTAGTGCCTGCATGGTTAGTGACGCCTTCCACTCTGTTTGGTAGCGTTGCAACAGTTCCAGAACAAGTTGGCCAAGCTCAGTAGGTGGTTTCGGTGTTTCGCTCATACCGCTCTCCTTTGGACACTAAAATAGACGCATGACTGATGATTCTTCAGTAGATAAAGACAAGTTCGACGCAGTTCTGAAGCGGTTGATACAGGCTAAACCTCAGACCGAAGAGGAAACGAAAGCTAAAGCCAAGACAGAGCGTAAAACTAAGAAACCAAAGAATTCCGATTAGTGGAATCAGTTTTTAGACGGGCAAGGTTCGAGCTTATCGGCTAGACCTGCTCCGCCTACAGCTTGGTCTATCGGGTTGGGTTTGGCGTCGGTCAGAGAATCAAACGGGTTGCTGGAACCCCAGAAAACCACTCGACACACCCGACCTGTTGACGAGTCGTACAGAAACCGACTGTTGTCCAGTTTTTCAAAACGTGATGCGGGCATCGCACGGCCTACTAGAAAGCCAGCCGTGAATAGCCACACCCCAGCAAGAGCCGCCCAAGCAATCCATTTCCCCATGAATAACCCCTAGAGAGTGTATGCGCTAAATCTAGTGTTTAGACTAATCCGACCATTGCAGAATGGCAAAAGACATCTGCGTTACGGTCGGGGAGCGCATACGGATGTTGAGGCTTGCCAAGAGCTGGCGGCAGATAGACCTAGCCCAACAATCGGGAGTCCACGAGGTTCATTTGTCGGATTTGGAGCGGGGAACCAGAGAGCCGGGGTTGCGGACGCTCGCGAAGATCGCAGCAGCTCTGGAAACCACGCTCTCAGAGATTTTGAAGGGGTTGTAGTTTCCGGTTACTGGAAAGTTTACCGCGCCCTCAGCCGGAACTGAGGACACGGGTTAGGAACGGTTAGCCCTGATCTTCAGGGACACTTCGATAATCTGGAGCACCGTGAGAACCAGCACCAGAGCCGTCGTGAGTAGAGTCACGCAAACCTCAAGGTTTGAAGTCGTCGTGCAGTAAATCCAGTTTCCCTCACGCGGATACTGGTCTAACTCTAACCGCTTCCCTAAAACTTCGTCAGTTCCTTGTACGGCATGGGCTTATTCTCGGCCACGGACAGCAAGGCCATTTGGAACATCCAAGGCTGTAGTTTGCGCCTGTTATACCGCCAGCAAAATTCACCAAGATAGCGGTCTAGGTGTTCCGCTCCGAGTTGGTGGTATGAACCGACAACCCCACGTTTGAAGAGTGAGAACACGCCTTCAATCGTCTGATTCGATAGCTTTTGTCTCGTTCTCTTTTCCTCTTTATGGTTTCCGGCCTGATGCTGGTGAGCGGGAATGACCGCTAGATACACCGGAGCGCCGTCCGTCACGATCTTCTCTGTATCGGGTGCGACCTTTTCGTAGAAGATTGGTTTGATAGATGACTTCCGAACCGTCTTCACCGTTTGCATGTGTACCGAGCCGCCGCGCTCCACAATGCCAACCACTTTGACTTTCTTCTTTTGACTATTGAAGATGCCCGAACCGGCAACACGACCGCCGACGAACATCTCATCCATTTCTACGACTACGCCGGGTCCGCCCAACACAACATCACTCGGCTCTTGCATTGCTTGCCGGATACGGTGACACAGATACCACGCTGTTTTGTACGCGCACCCGATATGCCGCTGCACCTGTTTGGCCGATACGCCTTTCTTAGCCTCAACCATGAGCGCAATCGCCATAAACCACTTTTGCAGGGGCAGATGCGAGTCATGGAATAGTGTTCCCGCCGTTGCGCTGAAGTGCAGTTTGCAGGCAGCACACTCGAATATCCGTGCTGGCTTACCAGTCTTGCCGCGCGTCTCGATCAAATAGCACTTGTCATGCGAGCATTTGACGCAGACCACACCTTTAGGCCAGCGAACTTTACACCAGTACGCTAACGCATGTTCCTCAGTAGGGAACGCCTTGGCAAGAGAGAAGAGATTCATTTTGCAATCCTCGTCTGAAAGCTGCCCGGATTCAGAACCGAAGTTAGAACCGGAACCGAGTTCGATGTACTTAGACTTTTGTCGAAGAATTGACGCAGTTCACGAACTTCTGAGACAAGCGCATCTGCCCGATTCTCGATCACAGGGCGCTCCGAAGGAACAAAAGACACATGAGTTGCTTTTACAAGTGGGGCAAGATCAGCCGCTAATTTCTCGGTGACCGCTATCAGCTTGTCCAGCGTGGATTCAATCTCTGCCTGAGTCATCGGTCGTACCTCTCCCAATCCTTATACGGATTCGGTCAACCTACGTCAAGTAGATAATTATAACGCTAACCCCTTATTGCTGCGGACTTTACCCGCAATAGAGGGAGGAGTCCGGCAGAACCGCCAAGCTCCTACTTCGCCGACGGATGTAAAACCTGCTCGATCACGTCGTGGACGCCGAGCAGCGACCACTGCGAGCTGTCGGTCGCCGGAGAGGTCTGCCCGGCGCGATGGATCAGCACCGCCGGCCGAGGATCGAAACCGCTGCGCGAAACCTCATCGTCCTCCTCGGTCCACGCGGGCAGGTAGTTCCACAGGTAGGTTCGCCAGCTGTGGTCGCCCTGCACGATCACGGTGGTGTCCTTCCAGCGCGGCGAGCTCTGCAGTTGCGCCATGATCTTTCCCAGCGTCCGGTCGGCCAGCGCCAAGTTGTCCAGGTAGGAGCTGTCGCAGAAGTTCACGTAGCTGTCCGTGCTGCGGCTCCAGATGTTCGGACTATGCGGCACTGGCAGATGCAGAAACACGAAGTCGGCCTGATCGTTCTTCAGCACCTGCGTGGTGTGCGCCTGCAGGTCCATGAAGGTCTTCAGCCGCTGCCGCACGTCGTACGTGCAGCTGTCACGGTCATCCCGCGCCGGCGACTTGATCTCGCGCACGATGTTCGCCAGCGGCGAGTAGGTGTTCCGCCAGAACCCATCGCGCTGCGCCATGTCGCCGTCGATGCGGTCCAGGTTCATCGCGTAGCAGTCGTCAATGACGCCGCTGTACAGCGTGCAGTACGGGTTGTACCAGCCCACCGCCGCGGTGCGCCAGCCCTGCCGCTGCGCGTCGGCAAACACGGTGCCACTGCCGTCCAGCGGTTGCCACCCATGCACCCCGGTGTAGTGAACCCTGAATTTGTTGGTGAAGCCGAAGCGATAGTCGTCCACGCGCCGTCCGGTGAGCAGTGAAGGAAGCACCTTCACCGTCTGCGCGCCGATGGGCTGAACGTCTGTAAACAGCGTCGACTGCTGGCGCAGAGCGTCAAAGTTCGGCAGCCCAAGGTCATGCGCGCGATGCTCGAAGGTCTGGTCGTAGCTCAGCTCGTCGAAGACGATCCAGACCAGCCGTGGATGCTCGCGCTGCGTCGCAGTCTGCCAGGTCGGCAGGTGGCGATACGGCCCTGGCTTCCAGGTCATCACATACAGCATCTGTGCAATGCTGAAGGCCGCGAAGACAAACAGGAATACACCGACCGCATCGCCGATCTGAAGCAGACGGCGATACAAGCCGTGGAAGCGCAGATACACCAGCAGCACCAACGCTCCCCAGCTCATGAAGACGATAGTGGTCAGGCCGTCCTCCGAGGCATATGGAATCAGGTCGCGTAGGCGGAACAGGATGTACGGCGGAATGAGTAGGACGATCAGCAGCCGTAGCACCGGAAAGAACCGTGTGCGCGACAGCGGCGCGAGGATGGCGAACATCAGAAGCGCCAGCAGAATGATGGACGTGATCTGCGCAAGACAGATGCCTGCCAGCGGGAACGGCACATGCATCCGCACATCGGCGCCGCCACCCAGCAGGTCACCGTAGTTCATCACCAGCACGATGGACGCGAGGCCCAGGCACTGACAGAAACGCTTCAGCAGCTCGTTGCGCTGTCGCCCAGGGCTGCGAAGCTGGATTACGGGCGCGCTCATGCCGCTTGCGCCTCGGCCTGCTTCTCCATCAGCAGCAGTACGCGCCCGTTGTCGAGCGGCAGGCGGCGCAGCAGGGTAAAACGTCCGGCGCAGGCGCGGTCGAGGTTCTCCTCGCACAGTGAGCCGTAGAGGTCGTCGCGCCCGCGTAGCAGGCTCTGGAACATGGGATCGCTCGCCGGCACCCACTCCAGCAGCAGGTAGCGGCGCGTCAGCCGGTGCAGCAGCGCGAGAATCGCATCGAGCGGAATCTGCTCCATCAGCAGCAGGTGATGGATGACCGCCAGCATCAGCACGAGATCGAACTGGTCCTCGAGCCGCGCCAGGAGCGAGGTCGACTCGGAGTTTTCCCAGCCAGCCGCAGGCGTAGGCCGTGCCAGATCGGCCTGCACTGCAAGGATGTCCAGTCGCTGGCTCATCGCCCGTTGATAGAGCCTGTCTGCCGCTGCCGGATCGCGTTCCAGCGCCACCACGCTGGCGCCCAGCGAAGCGGCCAACGCGCTGAACTCGCCCGTGTTGGCGCCGATGTCGAGCACACGGCCTGGACGCAGAGACTCAAGCATCTCGCGCACAAACGCAGCCTTGCTGGCGCTCTCTTGCTCGGTGTAATGCGTGAGCGCCGCGGTGTAGTCCGACCACTCCGAACGCGAAGACAGCGGCAGTGCCTTGCGAGTGCGCTTCCGCAGGCCGGCCAGCGTTCTGCGTAGCAGGTGCGTCGCCAGGCCCGGTTCCTTTTTGGCTGCAATGGCTGACCCGGACGAAGTGCCTCCGCTGCGCCGCTCAAGCCATGTCGGCAGCGTAATGGGAAAGAACGCACTCGGCGAAATCCGCTGACTCCAGCTTAGTGCTTCGTAGAGCTCCGCAGGCTCGTAGCCATCGCGCCGAAACAGCGTGAGCGCCAGCGGCCAGCGCAGTTGGCGATTCATCAGTAGCGGCAGCAGGAAGGTACGTATGTATTGACCATACGCAAGCCATATTGAATTACCGGGTGTGTACTCCTCAAAGGACAGTACATCGACCAGAACCGGGCGCGTGCCGAGAAACAGGATATTGAGTGGCGTAGCGTCCTTCAGTATCCAACCGTGGTCCAGAGCTTCGTCGCAGAGCGTCAGAGTCAACTCTGCCGCGGCAAGCCACTGGCCTGGAGTCCACTCCCACGGATACGTCACGATGGGGACGCGTGCATGGTGCAGCAGTAACGGTTCGCTCTCGGCGATGGTGGTTGCAACCATAGCACCGCGTTGCTCCAGCTGCTGGCGAAGTGGCGACTCTAGAAAGCGCAGCACCGCGTCGCGCGCGCCGCTATGGATCGTGCGGATAGCGTGCTCCGGCGTAAGACTGAGTGAACCCGCCGGATCGCGGAAGGTCGGCGATGTAGCTGACGGCATGGTGAGTGCGTGGTCGTCCTGGGCAAGATGGGTTGGAGCGACTATGCCGCGTTGCGTTTGCCGTCCTTTTGCGCAGTGGGCGAGAGGATGACCGTCTCAGCGGCAGGCTTGCTGCGGCCAAAGAATGCAGCGATACGCCTCCGCATGTAATACACACCTGCGGCCGCTGCAGCCGCTATCGATTGTAGCGCGAGCAAGCCCGAACCCGGATCAACGTAGGCATAAGCACGGCGCTCGGTCGCGACCGTGAGGCAGATGCAGCAAAGTATGGCAAGCGAAAGAGAAAAGACACGCTTCATTTGGAAAGCTCTTTCTGGTTCGAGCAACGCAACTGCCCATAACCCGATTGCAAAAAATTGAGGGCCGCTAATCGCCGCCCGTGACCTCACGCTAAACCCGTTTCATGCAGGGAAGTTGCGGTCACGAAAGCCTTACTTTTTACAGACCCGGTGGAAGCGTAAAGCGGTAGAAACGTTGTAGTCAGTTACGAGAGACGAAGAGACTCCCGCGGAAGATTCACTACGGATTGAATGAGATGTAATTTTCTGAAAATTAGTTTGTCCAGGCTGTGTGCAAGCCTGTTCTTTGGGGTCTCATTGCTTCGCAGACGGCTTCGCCTTACCATCGCCTAAGCATGGACTTTGAGCAAAAACGAAGGGCAGGCATCGCTGGGCGCCAAAAGAACGACGATGCCGAGCGACTGGTCTCGGGCGGGCGGGTCGACGATGACGACGCGGTAGAACTGAAGCTGCGCCCGCAGAGGCTTGCCGAGTTTATTGGTCAAGCGAAGGCGAAGGAACAGTTGGCAATTGCCCTCGAAGCGGCCAGATCGCGCGGCGAAGCGCTGGATCACGTGCTGCTGTTCGGGCCGCCCGGGTTGGGAAAGACGACTCTGGCATCGATCATTGCCAACGAGCTTGGTGTTGGCTTTCAGCAGACCAGCGGCCCGGCGCTGCAGGTGCAGGGTGACATGGCGGCGATCCTGACGAACCTGAAGGCGAAACAGGTACTGTTTCTGGACGAGATCCACCGGTTGCAGCCGGTCATGGAAGAGAAGCTCTACACCGCGCTTGAGGACTACCATCTGGACATCATGATCGGAACCGGTCCCTCCGCGCGGACGCATGTCATGCGCATCGACCCGTTCACCTTTGTGGCGGCGACGACGCGACCGGGCCTTTTGAGTTCACCCTTGCGCAGCCGTTTTGGCATCCTGCTGCGGCTGGAGTTCTATACCGATGATGAATTGCGCTTCGTCGTGGAGCGCTCGGCCGAGGTTCTGGGTGTGCCGATTGACCGCGATGGCGCGGCGGAGATCGCGATGCGCTCGCGCGGGACACCTCGCATCGCCAATCGGTTGCTGCGCCGGGTTCGCGACTACGCCGAGGTGCGTGCGAAGGGCAGAATCGACCGTGAGACAGCGAATGCTGCGCTGACCATGCTGGAGGTCGACGCACATGGCTTCGACGAGTTGGACCGCAGGCTTCTGAGGACGATCATCGAGAAGTACGATGGCGGCCCGGTCGGTCTGAACACGCTTGCCGCAGCTCTGGCGGAGGAGCAGGATGCGCTCGAAGAGGTCTACGAGCCGTTTCTGATCCAGATAGGCTTCCTTGACCGCACACCGCGTGGCCGGGTTGCTACGCGGCTTGCGTATGAGCACCTCGGCATAGAAATGCCACGTAGACCGACGCTCTTCGGTTAGCCCAGCGCTGCAGCCAAAGAGCCGTGAGCAGCGGCTAGTCTAGCTTCGGCCTCTGCGCGGTCGAGCGATAGCTTCTGCATCACGATCGCTGTCTTCACGCTCTCCCCGGACGCTGTGAGCAGTACAGTCGCAGTGGCAAGATCGCAGCCTGTTGCGGCCATGATGATGCGGTATGCGCGGTCCACGAGCTTGGCGTTGGTCGCGCGCACGTTCACCATCAGGTTTCCGTACGTTGCTCCGGTGCGGACCATGACTCCGGTGGAGAGCATATTCAGCACCAGCTTGGTTGCGGTGCCGGCCTTCATGCGCGTCGAGCCGGTGAGGACTTCTGGGCCGGTTGCGGGCGTGATGGCAATCTCTGCGGCCTGTGCGAGCGCGGAGCCTGGGACGCAACTAAGTCCGATGGTCAGCGAACCGAGCGACTTGGCGTGGTCGAGGGCTCCGAGTACGTATGGCGTTCGACCGCTGGCGGCGATGCCGACAAGCGTGTCGTTGGCAGTGAAGCCTGCGACATCGAGGTCGCTTGCGCCCTCTTCGCGGCTGTCCTCGGAGTGCTCGCTGGAGAGTCGAAGAGCGCTGTCGCCGCCGGCAATGAGGCCTTGTACAAGGCTCGCGTCGACGGAGAACGTTGGCGGGCACTCGCTGGCGTCGAGCACGCCGAGACGACCGCTGGTACCGGCGCCGATGTAGAAGAGCCTGCCGCCGTTGGCGAAGCGTGCGGCGATTGCGTCTACGGCTTTGGCGATCGCGGGCAGCTCTGCGTGGACTGCGGAGGCGACCTTCGCGTCCTCAGCGTTGATGAGCGTCAGCATCTCGAGAGTGGAGAGCTGGTCGAGCTTTGCAGAGGCAGGATTGCGTGTCTCGGTGAGCAGAGCGCCGAGTTGTTCTGTGGTTTCCATCACGCTCCATGATACGAGAGCGGGAACCGTGCAAGGGTTTATGCGAGTGTGTCAGCATAGAAGCAGTTATGGATGAGACAGAGCAGCAGGACCAGTTGAAGCTGAGTCCAACAGTTGCATGGCAATCGCGCGATTTTCGTTTTTACTCGGCGGCCCGGGTGCTGGGCATCATGGGAGCCGAGGCGCAGGCGGTGGGTGTGGCGTGGCAGGTGTACCAGATCACTCACTCGGCGCTGGCGCTGGGTTATACGGGCCTGGCGCTGTTCCTGCCGGGGTTGTTCTTCGTGCTGCCGGCGGGACATGTGGCAGACCGGTACGACCGGCGTGCGGTCATCATCACCTGCTACAGCGTGCAGTTCGTCGCGACGGCGCTGCTGCTGTGGCTTGCGCTGCGTGGCGCAACCAACATCTGGGTGGTGTACGCGATCCTATTTCTGATCGGCACGGGCCGCTGTTTCAGCGGGCCGGCGGCAAGTGCGCTGGTGCCAACGCTGGTGCCGAAGGAGCACTTTGTCAACGCAGTGACCTGGGGCGCGACCGTCTACCAGGTGGCGAATGCGACCGGGCCGATGATCGGTGGCATTCTGTTCACCATTGCGCTGGGCAAGCTGTTCGGCGGCCGGTTGGCGATGCTGAACGGCGCTCCGCTGGTGTACTGCTTTACGCTGCTTTGCCTGGCATGCTTCCTTGGCTTTATCAGCGTTGTGAAGCCGCGCGGCGCGGGTGAGCCGAAGGCGTTTACGCTGAAGACGATGCTAGCCGGGTTGCGATATGTGGCGAGCACGCGGTTGCTGCTGGGGTCCATCTCGCTCGACCTCTTTGCGGTGCTGCTGGGGGGTGCGGTGAGCCTGATGCCGATCTTTGCGCAGGATGTGCTGCACAGCGGCGCGAACGGGCTGGGGCTGCTGCGCGCGATGCCAAGCCTTGGTGCGCTGGCGGTGAGCCTAACGCTGCTGATTGTGCCAATCAAGCGGCGTGCCGGGCGCACGATGCTGAGCTGCGTGGCACTGTTCGGCGCGGCGACCGTAGTCTTCGGGCTCAGCCGTAACATCTGGCTGAGCTGCGTAGCGCTGCTGGTAATCGGAGCCTCCGACATGGCCAGCGTGGTGGTGCGGTCGAGCATTCTGCAGCTGGCTACGCCGCCGGAGATGCGCGGGCGGGTGTCCAGCGTGAACTGGCTGTTCATCGGCGCGTCGAACGAGTTCGGCGAATACGAGAGCGGGCTGACGGCCCACTGGTGGGGCGCGGTGCGTGCGGTCGTCATCGGCGGTGTTGCCAGCCTGACGGTGACCGGGCTGTGGAGCGTCTTCTTCCCGGCGCTGCGCCATGCCGATGAGCTGACGGCGGAGAGCATGATCGAGGTCGAGCGGCAGTTCAGCAGTATGGAGCCGGTCGACTAGATTTTCGCCGCCGCACCCCTCCCCTCCCTGATCTTTGAGATAAGATACACAGCAATAAGGGGGTTAGGCTCGTAACCATGTGGATGGTTACCTGGGCTGTAGGTGCCTGTTCGGGTTTTCAAGAGTTACTCAGGTTCGTCGGCGCTGGGCCGGTGCGGAGAGCCTGATTTGAAGTCACGCGGTCTCTGCGGCTGATGTCTTTATTGTAAATGGGGTGTCAAGTGAGTCGTCACTGGTCGCCTCCATAGAGGGTATGGGTGAGGTAGGTAGCGTCACCCCATTCATGACGATGGAGTTTGTCATGAATGGGGCACCCAGAGTGGTTGAGAAGAGATAAAGGTAGGGCGAACGATTAGTACTGGCCGTAGCGGCCTTTTACGGAGTCGAGGAGCTTCTGGCTGTCGTAGCCTACGCCGTCCTTGAAGATGATCTCGGTGTTTTCGATGTCGTTGATGTCCTTGCTGGGGTCGCCTTTGACGATGACCAGATCGGCGTCTTTGCCGGGGGCTATGGAGCCGATCTGCTTGTCGCGGCCGAGGTAGGTGGCTCCGTTGAGGGTGGCAATCTTGATGGCTTCGAGCGGGGTGAAGCCGGCCTGGACGAGGAGTTCGACCTCGCGCTGGTCGCCGTAGCCGGGCACGGTACCGCCGTCACCGGTAGGGTCGGGGCCGGCGAGGAGTAGGCCGCCAGCGGCGACGAAGGCGCGCTCCAGAGCCATGCCGTTGTGGTACGACTGCACGCGCTGCGCGGCCTGCTGTGGATTGGCGGCGACGCGCATCAGCTCCAGGTTGCGGGTGATGAGGTAGGCCTCGCGCGTGGGCGTGGCCATGGCGGCGAGCACGCGTGGCTGCACGTGGAGGTGGGTGGGGTCGCTGGATTCGAAGACGGGCAGCGTGGAGGTGAGCGCAACGTGGTGGTCGACCAGAAGCTTGATGAGGGCTTTGGCTTCCGGGGTGTCGGGCGTCATCTTGGCGAGCGTGGGGTTGCCGGCGGTGGGCGGGCAGAGGTCGGGCTGCTTGCCGGGGTCAAGCTGGGTGTTTACGAAGAAGCCGTGTTCGAGGTTGTCGATGCCGAGTTCGACGGCCTCGGGGTAGGTGACGGAGCAGAGATGGCCGGTGACCTTGATGTTGAGCTTGTGGGCCTCGTCGATGGCGGCCTTGAGCTGGTCGCGAGTGATGTTCATGTAGGCCTTAAAGCTGGTGACGCCCTGCGCGGCCCAGAAGTCGACGGTGGCCTTGGCGTCGGCGGCGTCCTTGAGCTGGTGCATCTGCATGAAGGAGGAGTGCGGGCCTTCGAGGTAGGGGCCGGTGACGTCGAGGTGTGGGCCGGGGACGTGGCCGGTGTCGATGAGGGTGCGGAGGTTGAGGTCGGCGTAGGTCTCCATGGAGCCGGTGGTGCGGAGCGTGGTGACGCCGGCGCCGAGGTAGAGATGCACGGAGGAGAAGGGCAGCTCGGGGGAGTTGAGCGGCGGCTCAGAGGCGCCGGTGGCGTCGAGGTTGGGACGCGAGAGGTTGTAGAGGTGGTCGTGCATGCCGACGAGGCCGGGGAAGACGGTGCGACCGGTGAGGTCAATGTGGACGGTGGAGGGGCTGTTGGCAGGCGCGGTGGTGCTGATGGCGGCGATTTTGTCGTCAGAGAGGGTAATGTAGGCGTTCTCGATGGGCGCGGCGCCGGTGCCGTCGATGATGCGGACGTGCTCGAGGACGATGGTGGAGGCGTGCGGGACTTTGACGTAGCGCTGGACAGGGTCGAGCCGCTCGGGCTGCTGGGCGGACGCGGTGGCGGCGAGGAGGAGCAGCGGTGCGAGGAAGCGCATGGGATGGAACCTCGGGGATGAGTGTGTGGGAATGATGATACGCGAGGGGGTGGGCGGGAGATATCCGTAGATTTTGGGGTGGCGGTCGCTCCGTGGTTGAAGCCTCAGGTCGGGTTGGGTATCGAAGTGTGGCGGAGATGATGGCGCTTTAGACTGGAAATCAGGAGAACTCATGTCTCAAGCACCACAGGCAGGTTTGCTTTCGTTTCAGGATTCCACCGTGCTATTGAACGGTGTGGATCTTCATTACCGGACTATCGGCGACGGTCCTCCGCTCGTTCTTGTCCCACCGGGCTGGGGTGTAGGTTCCTCCTACTTGCAGCGTGGGTTCCTCGCTCTCGCCGAGAAGTTCACGCTGATCTTTATCGACACCAGGGGAAGTGGGCTTTCGGGCCGGCCGACCGATCCATCCGAGATGGGAAGCGTCGACATGGCCGACGATCTCGAAGCGCTTCGCGTGCATCTTGGGCTTTCCAGGATCAGCGTCCTCGGCCACTCGAACTCGGGTGCGATTGCTTTGTCCTATGCGGAGCGCTTTCCAGAGCATGTGGACAAGCTGGTGCTGATCGACAGCCAGGTGCTGGGCCTGAGCGCGGCTGCGGATACGCAGAGGATGATCCAGGAGAGAGCTGCAGATCCACGCTATGAAGCCGCCGTCAAAGTAGTGTCCGGACTCTTTTCAGGACAGTTCAACCCCGCCGCAGATGATGCAACTCTTGCATCCTTTATCGATCAGGTTTTGCCGCTCTACCTTCATCGACCGGAAGAGACGCTTGCGCTGGCACGACAGCATCTGTTGGGACCCATCTCGTCGTATTGCTTTGCTTCTCAGTTTGCAGCGGATGGCGCCAACCGTACCGATCTCACGCAGTCGCTCGATCAAATTTCGGCGAAGGTACTGATCGTGGTTGGCCGGCACGATTACATCTGTCCGCTGGTGCTCTCAGAGCATCTGCACAAAGGGATACCTCAGTCTCAACTTTCTATATTTGAGGAGAGCGGTCACTTCCCATGGCTGGAGGAGCCGCAGAGGTTCTGGTCTATCTTGAATAACTTCCTCTTGCCTCAGTAAAGATACCGAACGGCCGCCCTGATCGCGCTGGTTTATGACAAAGAGCCTCCAGCCCAGGGCCTTCTCTGCAACCTTCAGGCGGAAGGCTATCGGACTCACCACGAGTTTGACGGTGAGTGCGATAGCCTGTCTCCTCGATCAAAAAAGAAGAACATCTCGGCCGTCGTCTTCGATTGCATCATGCCGCAGGGTTCTTGTTTCGTTACGAAGCTTCGATGGAAGCCAGCTCTCGAAGCTGTTGCTCGACCAAGCCCTTAACCTCAGGATCGCGAATCTCAAAGACTTCAAACGCCTTGGTAGCTTTCATGCTGGCAACCGAAGTGATGATGTCACTGACAATCGACCTTCGCGCCTCGACATCAAGCTCCGTATTCCGCAGAGCAAGGGTGTTTTGGATAAAGGCACCGATCGTGCCTTTCCGAACGCTCTGGTTATCAATCTGCACTGTGTCTTGTCCGTCAGGGAAAAATTCACGCGAGTTCATCCAAAATCTCCGATACATGTTCATTCAAACATGGAGGTGAGGTGCTAAAGAACACGACCCCGATGCTCCTAGTCTCATTGTCCGACAGCGGATCACAGAGACGATAGCCCACCGGGGCCGATGTTCGTGAAGCAGATTTCTCCCGGTGGGGCTTCGTAGCGGTGCCCGGCTTGGTGGTTGAGAGGAGGGAAGAGGTTGTGGTGGGGCGGGCAGCGTCGGGGTTCTTCGACTACGCTGCGCTCAGAATGACAGTGTTGTGGTGAGTGGTGGCGGGTGAGGGTGGGTTGCATCTACTCTGTGCAGGGAGGATTGTGCGGATGACGAGTGGGGTGAAGATTGCGATTGGGGTGACGGTGGTGTTTCTGGCCGCTGCGGCGGTGCGGGTGGGGCTGATCTACAAAGCGAACCATGCGGATGATCGTGCGACGGCTGCGCAGGGGAATGATTCATCTCCGAATGTGAAGGTGGACCCGGATGACAATGTGTTTCTGAAGAAGCAGCATCCGGATACGATTGCCGATGAGAAGGCGCTGATTGGGCAGACGGTGTGGATCAGTGCGGGCGGGCAGTTGTACTACTACAAGGACGCAGGGAAGCATGTGGACTACGCGCATCCGGTGGGGCTGCTGCTGCAGAACCAGCCGATGCTGATCAAAGAGGTGTTTGAGCAGGCTGCGCCGAAGACGGGCAATGCGGTGTTTCGGATTGCGGCGGGGCAGCGGCAGGTGCTGCTGGGGTTCACGATGCCGGGGTCGGCAGACCCGAAGGCGGTGTATGCGACGCCGGTGGGGAATTTCGACAACGGGTACAACCTGTACAACGACGACATCCTGTTCTACGACGATCCGCATAAGCTGTACGACTACTGGGGAACGCAGACGTGGGCCAACATCGACAAGCATCAGCCGACGGTGGGGATGACGGAGCGGCAGGTGATGATGTGCGTGGGGCAGGTGCAGACTCCGCATGGTGGGACGTACGGCAACCGGTCGATTACTTATGACAACAGCGGACACCCTTTAACGATTGATTTTGAGAACAATAAGGCGGTGAAGGTTACGCAGGGGGAGTAAGACAGAGGAGTAAAGGGGTAGAGAGTAGAGAAGGGGCCCGCGAGCGTGAGTGCTTGCGGGTCCTATTGTTTGTGGTTAGAGGGATTTGTAGACCAGCGTGGTGAAGGCGGAAGGGGTCATCGAGCCGCCGCCCCACTTGGCATCGAAGCTGGCGGTGGGCTTGGCGGCGATGGTTTCTTCGAGGGTGTGGCCCTGCTTCTTGAGCGCGGCGACATTGTCGCGGATGGCTGCGAGCATGTCGCGATATTCGGAGAGCTTGGCCTTGTCGCCGATGGGTCCGTGGCCGGGAACGATGATGGTCTTCGGTGAGGCCATGGCGAGGCTGCGGTCCGCTGCCGCGACCATGCCGTTGATGTTGCCGCCGGAGGAGAGGTCGATGAGCGGATAGAAGCCGTTGAACCAGGTGTCGGCGATGTGGAGCACGTCCGCGTGCTCGAAGTAGATGAAGATGTCGGTGTCGGTATGCGCGGGGGCGTAGTGGCCGAGGTGGAGGGTTTCGCCGTTGAGGTGTAGGGTCTTGCTGTCGAGGAAGGTGTCGGTGGGCACGGCTGCGGCGGGTGCGGGCGCAAAGTGGGTGTCGATGATCTCCATGTACTGGGGCGTGGAGAGGCGGGATTGGGTGTTTTTGTGAGCGAGGATGGTGGCGCCGGCGGCGTGCATCCATTGATTGCCGTCGGTGTGATCGAAGTGCCAGTGGGTGTTGATGAGGTGCGTGATTGGGTCGGCGGAGATTGCTGTGAGTGAGGCTGCGATCTGCGACTGCGACGTGGACACGCCGGAGTCGATGATGACCTTGCCGTCTTTGCCGGGGAGCACGGCCATGTTGCCGCCGTAGACGAAGAGTGCGCTGACGTTGCGGCGCAGCGGCACGGTGCGGACCTTTACGTCGGCTGCCTGCTTGCGATAGTTGGCGATGAAGGGTGAGGGAGCTCCCGACGCGTCGGTTTGAGCGAAGAGTCGGCGCGAGGGAAGAGCGAGCGAGGCTGTGGTGAGCGAGATGGCGGTGAGGAAGCTGCGGCGTGAGAGGAGATGCGAGCTGGTCATGTTGAAGGATCTTTCTATGCTCTGAGAAGACGTCGGTAGCGTGACGAAAATCAGCTGGCGTTTAGCGGGGTTGAAAAAGGAGTGGAGCTACGTGGAGTAGGTTGTCGCGCCAGACGGGCCAGGTGTGGGCGCCAGGGGTTTCGATGGGGGTGATGGGCAGGTCTTTGGACCTGGCCCAGGTGACGAAGTCGCGGTTGGGTCTGATGAGGCCGTCGTCGGTGCCGCAGGCAACCCAGAGCAGGCGGAGATTGGCTTTCTTTGCGGCTTCGGGGCTGGTGTAGGCAGGGAAGTGTTCGTCGAAGTGCTCCTGATGGATGGCGGAGCTCATGCCGACGACCCAGGCGAACTTGTCGGGATTATTGAGGCCGATGGTGAGGCTTTCGAGTCCGCCCATGGAAAGGCCGGCGATGGCGCGGTTGTCGCGGCCAGGGGCGACGTTGTACTCGCGCTCGACGGCGGGCATGACCTCATCGAGCAGCGTGCGTGCGAAGAGGTTGGTGTTGTGGTCGACTGCGGTGGGGTTCTGCCAGAGGTTGTAGTTTCTGACGAAGTCGAGGTCGCCGTAGCCGAGCGGCATGACGACGATCATGGGGACGGCCTTGCCGGAGTCGATGAGGGTATCGAGGATAAAGTTGGCGCGGCCGACGTGGGACCAGCCGGTTTCGTAGTCGCTCCAGCCGTGAAGGAGGTAGAGGATTGGGTAACCGCCCTTTTTCTTTGCGTCGTAGGTGGGCGGCAGGTAGACGAGGTAGCCGCTCTGGTTGAGCGGAAGATGCTCGGCGATGTGTGTGGTGTAACGATGCTGGTCGACGCGGCCGTGCGGGATGTCGGCATCTTCCCAGGGTGCGGGTGGAGTGCCGGGTACGAGGACCTCGCTGCTGAGAGAGACGTAGTTTTCGCGGACGTGGGAGTTGATGGGGTCGAGGGTGTTGAACTTGCCGTTGAGGACGAAGTTGTAGCCGTACCAGCTGGGCGTAAGCGGCTGTGTGGTGACAGACCAGACGCCGTTTGGGGATTTGGTCATGGGCAGGTGCTTCAGATCTGCGTCGGTCTGCACCTCTACCGAGGTTGCGGTGGGGGCGAGCATCTGGAAGGTGACCGAGCCGTCGGGGTTCACGATGGGCGAGTGGAGTGTGGGTTGCTGCGGCGCCTGCGCGTAGCTGCAACCGAACGAGACTGCGAGGAGGGTGAGAGTTGTAGTGAGGCGCGTAACGTGGGACATGGGTGGAAGTGTACTGTGTGGCACCGGGCAGAGTCACCCCACTCATGTCGCGATGAAGCGGCGTCATGAATGGGCACCCATATTCTTCAACCGGTGTTGCGGAGACCGGCGCTGATGCCGTTGATGGTGGCGGTGATAGCGCGGTCAAGCTCTTCGCTGGTTTCGCCAGAACGTTTGCGGCGAAGAAGTTCGAGCTGCAAGAGGCTCATGGGGTCCACGTAGGGGTTGCGCAGGCGGACCGAGTTGGAGAGGACAGGGTTCTTTTCGAGCAGGCGCGTCTGGCCAGTGATGGCGAGGACCATGCGGCGCGTGCGGTTGAACTCGGTTTCGAGCGTGGTGAAGACACGGTCGCGCAGCGCCTCGTCTTCGACGAGGCCGGCGTAGAGCCTGGCGATGCCGAAGTCGGCCTTGGCGAGCGCCATCTCGACGTTGCGGATCATGTCGAGGAAGAGCGGGAAGCTCTGCATCATCTGCTGCAGCAGTGTAAGGCCAATGGTGTGCGCGGTGATGAACTGCTCCAGCGCGTGGCCCACGCCGAAGTAGGCGGGAACGACGTGGCGGGACTGCATCCAGCCGAAGACCCAGGGGATGGCGCGGAGGTCGGCCATGCTGCGCTGTTTTTGTGCGCTGGCGTCGGCGCGTTTGGCGGGGCGTGAGCCGATGCGTGCGTGTTCGAGTTCGGCGACGGGTGTGGCCTGCTCGAAGTAGGTGAAGACCTCGGGGTCTTCGACGATGTGTTTGCTGTAGAAGGCGAAGGAGGTGGCGGAGAGCTCGTCGAGCGCGGACTCCCATGACGGGAGGATGGCGCCGGTGAGGTGGGTGTTGAGAGCGGTGGTGGTTCGAACTGCGGGTCTCTCCGCTGCGTCCGCAAAAAGCGCGGACTCCGGTCGAGATGACACATCCTTACCAGATTGCGCCATGTCTGGGCGGGCGATGGCGTCGAGGGATGCGGCGATCATCAGCTCGAGGTTGCGTTCGGCGAGGACGACGTCGGAGTACTTCCAGTTGAGGACTTCGCCCTGCTCTGTGATGCGGAGTTCGCCGGAGAAGCTGTCGAGCGGCTGTGCGTAGATGGAGCGGTGCGTGGGGCCGCCGCCGCGGCCAACTGTGCCTCCGCGGCCGTGGAAGAGGCGCAGGGTGACGCCGCACTCGCGAGCGACTGTGTGGAGTGCGCGGTGGGCCTTCCAGATCTCCCAGGTGGAGGCGATCATGCCGCCATCCTTATTGGAGTCGGAGTAGCCGAGCATCATCTCCTGATGCGCCTTTCCGTCGGGCCCGCTCCATGCGGCGAGAAGCGGCTTGTAGATTTCGCTCGTCCAGAGCTCGCGGCAGATGGCAGGAGCGTTGCGGAGGTCTTCGATGGATTCGAAGAGAAGGACGGGCTGCAGGCCGGGGTCGTGTTCGCCGTTCGCGGCTGTGCCGCCGGTGACGTTGAGGCCGACCTGTTGAGCGAGTGCGAGGACGTTGAAGGCGTCCTGTGCGCAGGTTGCGCCGGAGACGACGTATTGCGTGATGGCGGCCGGGGCGTGTTGTTTGAGCTCTGCGACGGCGCGGAAGGTAGACAGGACCTCTTCTGTTTGTTCGGAAGTCTTCTTCGCTGCGAGTTCTTCGACGGCGATGGCGTGGACGCGGGCGTGCTGGCGGATGTCGAGTGTCTGGAGATAGAGGCCGAAGGTGCGGACGGCTAACACCAATGGATCGATGAAGAGCTCGGCGAGGCGCGTGCCTTCGTTTTCGGCGAGGGAGTCGCGGAGGATCGTGAGGTCTTCGAGAAGCTCGCCGGCGTTGCGGTAGCGCGGCAGCGTCGCAGTGGTGGAGAGCATCAGGTTGCGCAGCATGGTGGACGGCGGTGTGCCGCCGAGGCGCAGGGTGATGCAGGCGAGCTGTAGACGCACGGCCTCTGTGGGGAGGCGGTCGGAGCTCTGGATGTAAGTGAGGTAGTGGTCGAGGCGCTGGCGCAGCGCGGTGGAGATGGGTGCCTGGCGCGTGGAGCTGGCGAGCTGCTCGAAGAGGTTCGAGAGGATAGAGAGGTAGTAGTCGAGAAGGAGATCGCGCGACATGACGAGCGATTCTGCGGTGGTGTCTGCGGTGACGAAGGGATTGCCGTCACGGTCGCCGCCGATCCAGCTGCCGAAGCGGACCATGATGGGGAGTTGCGGTAGCGTGGTGGTCCCAACTGCAGGCCTCTCCGTTCCGCTGCGCTCCAGTCGAGATGACACATCGTTGTTTGTAAGATCGTCCGTGGGGAACTCGGTGTCGAGGGCGTGGGCGATCTCGGTGTAGAGGACGGGGAGCGTGGCGAAGATGCTGGCCTCGTAGTAATCAAGGGCCATGCGGATCTCGTCGCGGACGGTGGGGCGGGCGGAGCGGACGTCGTCGGTCTGCCAGAGGGCGGTGATCTCGGCGAGGAGAGAGGTTTCGATGGAGTCGAGCTCGGCGGCGGGGAGCGGTATGCTGTCGAGGGTTTCGAGGAGGTCGGAGATGCTGCGGCGCTTGAACATCACGCTGCGGCGAGCGACCTCGGTGGGATGCGCGGTGAAGACGGGCGTGATGCAGATGCGCGCGAGGAGTGCGAGCGCGTCCTGACGGGTGCGGCCGGACTCGCGCAAGCGGCGGAGGGTGCCGCGCAGGCTGCCGCGTTGTGGCGGCGTATTGGCGTCGAGCAGAGAGGCGCGACGGCGTCGTTTGCGGTGGTTGGTTTCTGCGAGGTTGATGAGCTCGAAGTAGAAAGCGAAGGCGCGCGCGAGGCGATAGGCGATAGTGGCGTCGGAGGCAGCGAAGCGCGAAGAGGTCTGTGCGGCTTCCAGGTGCTTAAGCGCGTCGTTGAGGGCGTCGGGATTGCTGCGGGCCTCGGCCTCGCGGCGAGCGATAGCGGTGCGGCGGAGGGATTCGACGGTGTTGAAGAGCTCGTCGCCAGCCTGTTCGCGGAGCACCTGGCCGAGGAGGGTGCCGAGGGAGCGGATGTCGCGGCGCAGGGGCAGTTCTTTGGCCTCGCCAGAGCGGGCTTCGAGTTCGGCGAGGCGTTCGGTCCAGCTGACCGGTGTCCAGAGTGAAGGCATCACTCCCATTCTATGGGAGTGATGCGGGGATGGCCGATGAGTTATTTCGCGCGGGCGTTGGAGTAGACGCAGAGCTGCACGTAGGCCGCGGTCAGCAGAGGGGCTGGTATACCGTGGGCGCGTTTGAGGAGGTCGCCCAGGACGTGGTCGGCTTCGACGGGGTAGCCGCGGATCATGTCGCGGTACATGCTGGCGGTGAACTCGGAGCCGGGTTCGGTGAGGCGCTCTTCGAGGATGGCCATGAAGTGCGCTGGGATGGGGTAGCCGTTGGCTTCGGCGATGGCGACGCTTTCGGCGAGGACAGCGCGCTCGGTCTCAAGGCCGTATGGGACGGCGGCGATGGCTCCGATGGAGCCGCGCAGCAGGGAGGTGATGGCGCCGACGGCGCTAAGGAGCGTCCACTTGTGCCACATGAAGGCGAGGATGTCGGGTTCCAGGGCGGCGTCGAAGTTTGCGCCGGAGAGCTCGGCAAGGATTGCGTGGGCGCGTGGGGTTATGGTCTTGTCGCGCTCGCCGAAGTGGATGTCATGGAGGCGCTTGTCGAGGGAGATGACACGACCGTCGGCATCTAGGTCGGCGGTGATGCGCGTGGAGCCGCCGAGGACTGCGTTCTCACCGAAGCGTGCGATGAGGGCGTCAAGATGGGACATGCCGTTGAGCAGCGGCAGGATGGTGGTGTCTGATCCGACGGCAGGGGC
The DNA here is from genome assembly GCA_903970395.1 of Acidobacteriaceae bacterium. GTDB lineage: Bacteria > Acidobacteriota > Terriglobia > Terriglobales > Acidobacteriaceae > Granulicella. The sequence goes on along the minus strand of CAJCIM010000106.1, from coordinate 2,021 downwards.
GAAGTCGTTGATGGCTTCGGCGAGAGAGTAGGCTTTGGTGCTGAGCAGGATGAGATCGTAGGGCTCCGGGTTAGCGGCAAGCTCGGAGGCGAGAAGAAGTTTGGGTTGGACCTGGAAGGCGGTGTCGGGTTCGCTGACGTGGAGGCCGATGCGGCGGAGTTGTTCTGCGCGGCGCGGGCGGACGAGGAAGGTGACGTCGCGGCCAGCCTGGGTGAGGCGCGCGCCGAAGTAGCCGCCGACGGCGCCGGCTCCGATGATGAGAGTCTTCATAGAGAGAGTTTAGAGCGTAGAGGGTGGAGTGTAGAAACGACGGTTTGGTGCTATAAACTACGGCTTGCGCCAGGCGAATTTGAGGCCTGACCAGTCGGCGTCGACGGAGCAGACCTTGTAGTCGACGAGACCGATGTCGAGGGCGGCGTTGCGGACGTCGTTCTGATTGATGTCGGGTTTGGTGTGGGCTTTGAGGTGAATGAGCCAGAGATGGGCTTCTCGAGGTAGCTGGGTGGTAAGCATTTCGAGGAGCATTGTGAGTTCGCTGCGTGAGCGGATGAACGCGAGGGCGAGTTTGGTTGAAGGGCGGAGATGCGTCTGCAGGGTTATGGTGCTCGGGACGTCGAGGAGCAGTTCGCGTAAGTGTGGTGGCTCGCCGAGGAGGGCGACTTCGCCGATGCCTCCTTTGGAGGTGACAAGACCGAGCTTATGCGGGAGTGGGGTGCCGGAGTAGTCCTTATGCGTGTTGTCGGCTTTACGCATGGTGTTTCTCGTTGGTGCTAAACACGGCGAATTCAATTTCGTTTGCCAGCCGGGGAAGTTGACCGTGAGGCAGAAACTGGACGCATCCCCTCACGACGCTGCTGAGAGTTGTTCTTCGAGCTGCGTTGCGAGGTCTTCCCACTCGGCGGTGCGGGCGGCGTGTTGTTCGCGGAGCTGGTCGAGTTCGGCGGCGAGAGAAACGGCTGCTTCAGCGGTGGTGTAGTTGGCTTGCTGCTGCTCGGCTGTCTGAATGCGGGCTTCGAGGTTGGGGAGCTCGTCTTCGATGGCGGCGACGCGGTCTTCGAGCTGCTTGAGTTTGATGGGGTTGAGGCGCTTGACCGTGGGCTTCGGGGCTTCGGTGACGGGTTCGAGGGAGCCTTCTATCTCGTGGGTGTTGACGGCGAGCTCGGGCTCTTTGACGCCGACCTGTTTGCTCGGCTTGAACATGCCGGTGGCGTGGTCGATGTGGGGGTTCGCTGCGGCGGCTTCGGCGATCTTTTCTACGCCGCCACCTTTACGGAAAAGATAGTCCTCATAGTTGCCGGGGTAGATATGGACGCGGCGGTCTTCGACCTCGAAGACGCGGGTGGCGAGGCCATCGATGAAGTAACGGTCGTGTGAGACGAAGAGGACCGTGCCGGTGAAGTCGCGGATGGCTTCCAGCAAAACATCTTTTGCGCGGAGGTCGAGATGGTTCGTGGGCTCGTCGAGGAGGATGAAGTTGGCCGGGCTGACGAGCATCTTCGCCATCGCGTAGCGGTTGCGTTCGCCGCCGGAGAGGACGCCGAGTTTTTTGAAGACGTCGTCGCCGGAGAACATGAAGCAGCCGAGGAGCGAGCGCAGGGTGACGACGTCAACCTTGGGGTTGGAGCCGGTGATGTCGTCGAGCATTTCGGCGTTGCCGTCGAGGACTTTGTATTGGTCCTGCGCGAAGTAGTCGGCAAGGACGTTGTGACCGAGCTTGATGGTGCCGCTGGTGGGGCCCTCGAGGCCACTCAGCATGCGGATCATCGTGGATTTGCCCGCGCCGTTCGCGCCGACGAGTGCGATGCGGTCGCCGCGTTCGATCGTGAAGCTGACATCGGTGAGGATGTGTTTTGGCGAGCCGTCGGGCATGGGGTACTGCTTGTTGAGGTGCGAAACCTCAATGACGGTGCGGCCCGAAGCAGGGGGCTGCGGGAACTTGAAGTGAATGGTCGCTTCTTCTTCAGGGACTTCGATGCGCTCGATTTTTTCGAGTTCCTTGATGCGGGACTGGACTTGCTTGG
>CAJCIM010000105.1 GCA_903970395.1 Acidobacteriaceae bacterium | reverse complement strand
TTGTCGGCACTCTTACCGCGTTTGGCGAAGCGCAGGCCGAAGGCGGTGATGCCGAGGAGGTAGAACGCGACGATGGCCAGGTCGATGGGGTGAAGGTGCATGCGATTGAGGACAATGATAGCGGGGTCGCCACGCATATTGCTGTGGCTGGAGAACTGTAGGTCTCTCCGCTGCGGCGCAAAGGGGCGCCTTCGGTCGAGAAGACACGTATGGGTGGTTCGAAACGCAGATTCCCTGCGGGGATGACAAACAGAGGAGACAGCCAGTCGTTGCGCTTAGGCGATCTGTTGACCTCGGAGGATGGTGGCGACGAGGTGGTTGTCGGCGTTGAAGCGGTTGAGGCTGACGGGAGTGCCGGGAGCGATGCCAGTGAGTGTGGGGCGGCCTAGCATTGCGGCGGGGTTGTGCGAGGCGAGGCGTGTGGCGGTGGCTAGGTCGGCGTGTGCGAAGTGCTGCAGGTTGGCGACGGCGACGTCGAGGGTGAGTAGTGAGCCGGCGAGGGTCTCCTTGCCGGCTGCGAGGTCTTCGGAGAGCAGGGCGCGGCCGTTGGCGACGGTGACGTCGAAGTCGCCGAGAGAGTAACTACCGTCGCCCATGCCGGTGGCGGACATGGCGTCGGTGACGAGGATGCCGCGGTGGGGGCCCTTGATCTTGAGCCAGAGGCGGATGAGATCTGGGGCGACGTGGATGCCGTCGCAGATGAGTTCGGCGAAGAGGGAGTCGTCGTCGAGGATGGCGCCGACGATGCCAGGTTCGCGGTGGTCGAGTGCGCGCATGGCGTTGAAGAGGTGTGTGGCGCTGGTGGCGCCTGCGGTGATGCCGCAGCGGGCCTCTTCGGCGGTGGCGTTGGAGTGGCCGAGGGAGGTGCGGACGCCTTGTGCGCTGGTGTAGCGGATGAGGTCGAGGGCTGCAGCGCGGCCCGTGTCATCGACAAGTTCAGGGGCGATGGTCATGAGGACGATGTGGCCGCGCGCGGCTTGCTGGAAGCGGTCGAAGAGTTCGATGCTGGGTTGTTGGAGTTCGTCGGGCGGATGCACGCCGCGCTTGATGTGCGAGAGGAAGGGGCCTTCGAGGTGGATGCCGATGGGTTGAGCTTCGCTGGGCGCAGGAGTGGACTCGACTGCGTCAGCGAGGGCGTCGAGGGCGCGGAGGGTGTGGTCGATGGAAGCCGTGACGGTGGTGGGCAGGTAGTTGGCGACGCCGTGCCGCGCGAGGAAGCGTTGCATGCGGCTGAGGCCCGCTGGGTCGACGTGCATGACGTCGTGGCCGAGGGCGCCGTGGTTATGGACGTCGAAGAAGCACGCGGTAAGCGTGTCGGATTCGTGCGCGAGGGATGTGGGGTCGGAGGTGAGCTCGAGCAGGGTGCCGTCGGCGGCGATGTGCAGGACTGGGAAGTCGACGGAGCCGGTGGCGGTGATGAGGCGGCGGGCGGTGATGGTTGTGGCTGTCATTGATTTCGTTTGGATTTAGTTCGCGGGTGTAGCTGGGATGCCGAGTTCGGCGGCGCTGGGAAGAGTGTGGATGTCGGTCCACTGGCGCTGGGCGGAGCGGAGCTTGTCGATGCGGGAGAGCCAGAGGGCGTTGGTGTAATCGAAGCGCTCGAGGACGGGGCGGAGGTTGGCGGGGCGGTAGGTGCGCAGCCACTGCTGCTCGTACATATCGCGTAGCTGCGCGTAGCCGTAGGTGAGGTCCTGCAGACGACCGTTGACGCCGTTGATGTCCGAGAGCTGTGCGGCGACGCCGGGATGGGCTTTTTTCCAGTCTCCGGCTGCGGTGAGCTGCGCGTGGGCGTAGCCGGTGGCCATCTCGTCGGCGAGCTGGAAGTGCAGGGCGATGAAGTCGATGCGGCGGGCGCCGAAGTCCATAGCGTCGAGGGCCTCGGGTTCGCGGAGGCTGGGGTTAGTGTTGCGGGCCTGAGCGATGAGGGTGATGGCGTGCTCGGCGTGGAGGCGGAGCTGGGCGCTGATGGGGCGCATCTTCGCGGCGAAGGCCTGGCCGTCCTTGCTCCAAGGGTCGATCCAGAAGAGGGTGTCTGTGCCTTCGGTGTGGGAGACGATCTTGTTGGTTTCGAGGAGGCTCATGGCGGCGGTGAGCTCGTTCTGCGCCTGGTCGATGAGGCCGGTGGTGTCGCCATGGAAGACGGGGCCGTAGCTCTGCTGGAACTGCGTGATGGAGGATTCGCCGGTCTGCCAGGCTGCGGCGCAACCGAAGAGGATGCCGTACCAGTTCATGTTTGCGAGCGATTCGCCGTCGTCGTTCCAGAGGGTGTTGAGCTGGCCAGTGGCGCCGAGATGCTGGCCGTCGCGGGTGAACTGCTGGATATCGTCGAGCGCGTACTGCTGGTTGGGCCAGACCTGGCGGTAGTTGTTGATGGAGGGCGAGACCCAGACCTCGATGCCGGCGTCGGTGTAGGGATGGATGATCTTGGGGAAGCCGCCCTTGGGGTCGGGTGAGTAGCCCCAGGCGAGGGCGATGGTCTGGTTCTTGAAAGACTGCGGCATGGCCTTGAGCTGGTTGGGCGCGTCCTGTGCGATGTCGCCCCAGAAGAGGATCTTGCGGTGCAGGGGCTGGAGGTCGGTGACGATCTTCTGGATGAAGTCGAGGTAGACGGTGGGGAGAGTGCGTGCGTCAACGTCGGGCTTGGTGCGGCCGATGCCGAGGTCTACGGTCTCGTCGCCGCCGATGTGCAGGTAGGGTGAGGGGTAGAGCGAGGCCAGATCGGAGAACATGCCGTGGATGAGCGGGATCGAGCCGGGCTGGCCAGGCGCGAGGACGGCTCCGTGCGGGGTTTCTGCGAGGTCGGCGTACTGCTCCCAGAGGAGCATGTGACGGAGGTGGCCGAATGCCTCCTGCTCGGGTACGACGGTGACGTGGTACTGGTGCGCGTAGGCGACGAGCTGGCGGGCGTCGTCTGCGGAGAGGCTGTAGCCGGGGGTGCCTGCGAGGGGATTAGAGGCGTACTGCTGCGTGGTCTCGAAGTACGGTGAGTAGAGGTTGTCCTTGTAGGCGGCGAGGGTGCGGATGAGCTTCTTCTGGAAGTCGAGGGTGTCGATGGGGCCGCGGGAGAGGTCGTCGTGGAGGCCACGGATCTTCATGGCGGGCCAGTCGCGGATGGTGGCAACCTGCAGGGTCGCGTTGGGGCCGTCGCCGAGGACGAGTTGCTTAGCTGTCTGCAGGGCGTAGAAGATGCCGGCGGAGGTTTCGGCGGTGAGCGCGATGCCGTCGTTATCGGGCGAGAGGGCGTAGCCCTCGGCCTGCATCTCCGGGGGGAATGCGTTTGCGGTGGAGGGTGCGGCTTCGCGGTAGATCTGCTTTCCGAGCGGGGTGCTGAAGCGAGTGACGAAGATGTGAGGTGCGTTGCCGGCTTCGGTGGTGAGGATGCGCCGTTCGGCGAGGGTAGCCTTGAGGTCGGCGACGGCGAAAGCGTCTTCCGGGTCGCAAGGCTGTGCGCAGTCGACCCGGATACCGTTGGTGAGCGGCAGGGCGGGGCCCGCTTTGACCTCGCGTGGCATGGGAATGAGGTGCAGCGAGGTCTGGGCGACAGCGGGGAGCGTCAGCACAAACAGTACGACTGTGGCCCTGAGACTCATAGGAACGAAACGCATGTGAATACGTTACACGTTTGAGCGTTTGGGGCGAAAGTGGTCAGTATACGTACGTGTACATATATTTTGCTAGAGCGGGGCCGTGCCGTCGACGATGCTGACGCCGGAGGGAGGCGTGAAGTTGAAATCGCTGCCGGTGGTGGGGATGTTTTCCCGCATGTTGCTGAAGGTAAAGGTGGTTTGGGAGCCGTCGACCTCTTGGACGCGCATGGACTGGATCTGACCGGCGGCGTTGACGGTGAGGGACAGGGACTGGAGGCGTTGGGACATGCCTTTGGGAGTTCCAGAGAGGGTGTAGAGTTCGCCGGAGGGGTTTTGGCTGGCAGGGGCGAGGGACAGGTGGTCAAGTTCTTTGGCGAGTTCGGTGTGGCCGAGGAGGAAGCGGAGCGGGGAGCGGAGGTCGTCGAGTTCTTTTTCAGGGAAGCGGGTGGCCTGGGCATCGCCGGGGGTGTAGCTGATGGCGTCGTGGCCGTCAAGGAGGAAGAGCTTGCCGGCAGGGGCGTCGTAAGCCCAGCGCATGCGACCGGGCTTGCGGAGTGTGAGGGTGCCTGTTTCGGTACGGTCGAGGCCCATGCCCTGGTAGCGCTCGGCGTAGTGGGCCTGGAGGGACTGGAGGTGGTTGTAGTGGTCGTCGACGCGCTTGGCGAGGGCGGCGGCGGTGGGCTGCTGGGCCGAGGTGGTGGCGGCGATGAGGAGGAGCGGGAGGATGGGCTTCATGGGTGGGAAGAGCAAAGGCAAAGGCGTTCACGCAGAGTACGCAATGTTTGCGCAATGTACGCGGGGTTTGTTGAGGTGAGGAAAAAGGGCCGCCGGTGGGGGCGGCCCTTTTGTGATGCTAGATGTGTTGCAAAGTCTACTGCAGGAGTTCGGTGCAGTTGGTGCCGCCCTTGGGGTCGTAGCGGATCTGGGCGTTCTCGTCGGTGCAGAAGCCGCGGTTGCCGGTGTGGCCGACGGAGTTGGGCACGGCATTGATGGTGTAGCTGTTGTACTGGTCGACGTTGTTGATGGTGGTCTTGGTGCAGCCCGTGACGGTGAAGGTGTAGCCAGATTTGGAGCCTGCGGCGAGGTCTTCGTTGATGAGCTGCGCGGCCTCAGGCGTCGGTGCGCCGGAGCCGGCCTTGCCGCCGAGGGCAGCGAGCGAGCAGGCGAAGCCGTGCTGCGGATACTGCGACGCGTACTCGCCCTCCTCGGAGGTCAAGTTGCGCAGGGAGCTGATGGCAGAGGTTTCGTTGGCACGGATGATGGTCTTCTGCATGGCAGGGATGGCCATCACCATGAGGATGAGGATGACCGACATTACGATGAGGAGTTCGACGAGGGTAAAGCCGGCGTCGTTGCGGGAGTGCTTGGATTTCATAGATAGCCTCAGGAGGAGCAGACGGTTGCGCTGCCGGATTTCCAGTATCAAAGTATAGACGGTTGCGGGGCCGGTTGGGAGAGCAGGGCAGCGGGTGAGCCATGTAGCTGCGTCCGCTCCCTGCAAACCCATGTCTCAGAGGCGAGACATGGGGCGCCCATGTTCTAAGGGGCGGGTGGGTAGTGGATGAACTTATCGACCCACTGAATGAAGTACTTCACGTTGGGGGCGTCGGTGTGGCCTCCGTCGTCCTGCCGCCAGGCCAGCTGGCCGTCGAGGAGGCCCTGGTTTACTGGGGGCATCTGGGCGGTGTGGTAGTCGGCGGAGACGCCGAGTCCGTGGGCTCCGAGGAGTTCAAAGACAGGTTGGGCGGCGACGGTAGCCATGTAACTGCCCTGTTGGTCGAGCCAATGGGGATCGCCTTTTTCGGGGATGCCGTAGCTGATGAAGGTGAGGCGTGGGGCGCAGAGGGCGATGAGCTCGTTGGAGTCGACAGGGAGCTGGCCAGGGTTGCCGGGGCCGGATTTGGATGCGGAGGCGCCGTACTTGAGGAAGTTGCCGGCCATCCAGTAGTACTCGCCTGCAGTGAGGCTTTCTACGGCTTCGCCGTAGTTGCGACGGAGGAGCGTGGCTCCGCCTTTGCCGGAGGAGCCTACGAGAACCATGGCAAAGCGCTGGTCGAAGGCCATGGTGACGAGCGCAGCCTTGCCGTAGCGGGAGACGCCTTCGATGCCGATGTGCTTGGAGTCGACTTCGGGAGCTGTTTGCAGGTAGTCGAAGGCGCGGCTGGCACCCCAACCCCAGGCGCGGAGTGCGCCCCACTGCTCGGGCGTGCGCGGCTGGCCCTTGTTGACGAGGCCGATGATGCCGCGGGTGAGTCCTTCGCCATTGTCAGCCTGGATGCTGGCGGGGTCGAGTGAGGCGAAGCCCCAGCCGGCGGCTACGAGCTCATACTCACTTGGTGGATCTCCGTCGGCGTTGCGCTCGGGAATTTTGAACGGCGCGGCCTGGAATGGTTCCCATGCCTGGTGGGTGTCGAAGACCTGTTGCAGCGAGGGATCTTCTTTGATGAGGCGGGCTTTCTCGGCGGCGTTGACGCGGGCGAGGTCATCGGCGGAGAGGTCGACGGGTGCGGGGAAGGCGCTGCGGCCAAACATGATAAGCACTGGTACGGGGTGCTTGATGTTGGCGGGGGTCACGAGCGTCATGTGGATGTTGACGTGGATGAGCGGATAGCTGGCGTCGTCGACGTGGCCGATGAGCTGGCGTGCGAGGACAAGTGTGCCGCCGAGGTTTTCATGATCGGTGGCGACGATGGTCCAGGTGACCTTGGGTGTGACCGGAGGAATTCGGCCGTAGACGTTGCGCTCGTAGTCTTCGACGATCTGTGGGCGGCGCTGGTTCCACCATTCGGACGGGGTGGTGACTTTCTGGCCGTTGGCGAGGGTTAGCGCGTCGGGGAGGTTGGGGTAGGGGTTGGCGGTGGACTCGTCGTAGTTGGCGTGGTTAGGTGCCTTCTCGTTGCCACTGGGGCCGGGACGCATGGCGGTGATGCCGAGCTGATCCATCATGTTCTGGTGGATCTGGTCGGCGGTGAAGGTGACGGGTGCGGGAAGGTTTGCGGGGGATTGCGCGATTGCGGCGAGCGGCTGAGCGAGAAGGAGCAGGAGGAATGTCCAAAGTAGGCGGGAGGCCATGGCTGCGTTGATCCTTTTTGGTGGCCTGCTGGCCAGGGTCCGGACGAGCGCGATGATTATAGCGGTTTAATGGGAGAGTACGGGAGGGGTGGCGTTGACCAAGGCGCAGCCAGCTGTACAGAAGAAAGGGACGGCAGTGTGCGTGGTACCGAGAGCGTCGGGGTCCTTCGGCTATGCTTAGGATGACAACGTATGGGCAGAACCCACCTTAGCGACGATGAAACTGTCGCGAAGATGGGGCACCCAGCTATGCAGTGTATTCGCTTAGCAAATGAGGTCGGCGCGGGTTAGTTTGAGCGGGCCGAGGTTGCCGAGCAGAGTGAGGGTTAGCTGATCCGATTGCAGTAGACGATTGGCGAGCTGCTGCAGGTCGGTGATGGTGACGCGGTCGATCTCGGCGGTGATCTCGTCGAGAGAGAAGAAGCGGCCCCAATACATCTGCTGGCGGGCGAGGGAGGACATGCGGCTGGAGGAGCTTTCGAGGCCGAGGACCATGTTGCCTTTGGTCTGGTTGCGAGCGCGGTCGAGTTCTTCTTCGGTGACGGGTTCGTTCTTGATGCGGGCGAACTCGGCGAGGGTGAGATCGAGAACCTCGCGGGTGTTTTCAGGGGAGCAGCCGGCGTAGACGGCGAGGGAGCCGGTGTCGCGGAAGGGGTTGAGTTCCGAGTAGATGCTGTAGGCGAGGCCGCGTTCTTCGCGGATGGCCTGGAAGAGGCGTGAGCTCATGCCGCCACCGAGGATGCTGTTAAGCAGGTACGCAGTGTAGCGTGCTGGATCTGCCACAGGGAGCGCTGGCACAGCTAAACAGAACTGCACCTGTTCGAGCGACTTCTTGTTCTTGAGCGTGATGTGGGGGAAGGCCTGCGGTGCCGGTGTGCGGGTGAGCTTGTCGCCGGAGTGAGCGCTGAGCGAGCTGAAGGCTGCGGCGACCTGCGCGACGAAGCTGTCGTGATCGAGGTTGCCGGCGGCGGAGAAGACCATGTTGGCAGGGGTGAAACGCTTGGCGTACTCGTCGAGGACGATCTGCTGCGTGAAGCTGCTGACAGTCTTTGCTGTGCCGAGGATGGGGCGGCCGAGGGCGTCGCCCTTCCAGAAGTTTTGCGTGAAGAGCTCGTGGACGAGGTAGTCAGGGTTGTCTTCGTCCATCTTGATCTCTTCTAAAATGACCCCCTGCTCCTTCGCCAAATCAGCGGGGTCGAAGGTCGGGTGCAGGACTAGATCGGAGAGGAGTTCGAGGGCGGCGGGGACGTTCTCGTCGAGGACCTTGATGTTGAAGCAGATGGTCTCTTTGCCGGTGAAGGCGTCGAGGTTGCCGCCGATGGCGTCGACCTCGCGGGCGAACTGCTGGGCGGAACGGGTAGTGGTGCCCTTGAAGACCATGTGCTCGATGAAGTGCGAGATGCCGTTGACTTCGGGGGCTTCGTCGCGCGCGCCGGAGTCGACCCAGACGCCCATGGAGACAGAGCGGAGGTGCGGCATGGACTCGGTGAGGACGAGGAGGCCGTTGGGGAGCGTGGTGGTGCGGATGTCGCGAGAGTGAGGGGTGGTGGGGGTCGCGTTTTCTGCGACGGGAACGGAAATTGGCATCACTGACTATTGTTTCATGGAAGTTTCGGGTTCAGGAAGACGCTTCGTCATCCTGGCTGGATAGGGCGGGAGTGCCTTGATGGTAGAGGACTTGCCAGCCGACGGCCGTGCTATGCCAGATTGTGGAACGGCGGGTGAGGCGGTCGCCTTGCAGCAGGGTGTAGGTGAGCAGGTAGGTGTCAGGGCCGAGGCGCTGGAGGGCGTGGTCGCTGGTTTGCCAGCCTGCGGTAGCAGCATCGACGGGTGGATTTTGTTCGAGGTGGCGGAGGATGAAGTCGCGGCTGTAGCGGTGGCCTGACGCGCCGACCTCCCAGTAGTCGGAAGACATATGGGTGTGGAAGCCGGGGCGGTGGAAGATGAGCTCGCGCTGGCGGAGGTCTTCGAGGAGAGCCGACAGGCCGGGTTCTGTGTGGGTGAAGGCCCGGGGCGTGGACATGAGCCATTGTAGAAGGCGGCGATTTCGGCACGCAGCGTAAACTTAAGGGTGATGACGGAGCAAACGATCAATACGGGGATAGACGCGAAGCCGCTGGTGCCGATGCCAAAGGCGGGCGCGCTGTTTGGAATGGGACTGACTGAGCTGACGGACTTGATGGCCGGGCTGGGCCAGAAGCCATATCGTGCGAAGCAGGTGTTTGAGGCTCTGTATAAGCAGCGCGTGGGCAGCGTGGATGAGATGACTACGCTGGCTGTCGAATTGCGGGAGACGTTGAGGGCGGATGGCTGGTATGTTGGGCTGCCGGAGATGGTCCAGACGGCGGTGTCGGTGGATGGGACTGAGCGGTACCTGATGAAGATGGCCGATGGGGAGACCGTTGAGACGGTTTGGATGCCCGATGGCGATGGCGGCGAGCGCGGGGATGGGAGTGAGGCTGCGGAGGAAGAGGCTGGGGAGGTGGAGACTCCAGAGGCAGCTGTGGCAGGGTTAGTGAAGCAGATCCCCTTCGGGAATGACAACAAGAAAGGCAACGACAACAGCGGTGAGGATGGTGGGTACTGGTCGCGGCGTGGAGATGGGCGGGATCGGAAGTACTTTGGAACATTGGCGGCTACGGGGTTTCGTCGGGCGACGATTTGCATTTCGAGCCAGGTGGGGTGTGCGGTGAACTGCCAGTTCTGCCTGACGGCAAAGCTGGGGATCAAGCGAAACCTCACTGCCGGTGAGATCGCAGGGCAGGTTGCGGCGGTGCTGAACCGGCACAAGATTCAGATTGGCAAGGACCGCATCAACTTGGTGTTTATGGGGATGGGCGAGCCGTTTTTGAACTACGACAACTTTATGGGAAGTGTGCGTCGGCTGGTGGAGGGGATTGGGATTCCGGAGTCGCGGATGACGGTGTCGACGAGTGGGATTTTGCCCGGGATTGAGGCGTTTGCGAAGGAGACGATGCGGCCGAAGCTGGCGCTGTCGTTGAATGCTTCGAATGACGGTGTTCGCGAGCAGGTGATGCCGATTACTCGGAAGTGGAATATCGCAGCGCTACTGGATGCGGTGCAGAAGATTCCGCTGCGGACGCGGGAGTGGGTCACGTTTGAGTATGTGCTGCTGGGTGGGGTGAACGATCAGCCGCATCATGCGCGCGAGGTGCTGGCGCTGCTGGCGGGGATGCGCGCGAAGGTGAACCTGATCGTGTGGAATCCGGGGCCTGGGATTGCGTACCACCAGCCGACGGTGGAGGATGTTGCGGTGTTTCAGAAGATGCTGATTGCGGGTGGGATTGCGACATATATTCGCAGGCCGCGGGGCAGGGACATCTATGCGGCTTGTGGGCAGTTGAAGCGGACGGTTGCCGAGGAACCGCAGGGACTGGTTGAGATCTCAGTTTAGGCTGTCATTCAGAGTGAATGCGTAGTGGTGTATCAGCGAGAGTTGCACGAGGTGCGGATACTGCGTGTCGTCCACGGCGGGCAGGAGTGGCTTGAAGCACTCTAGCGTCTAAGGTCGAGGCTGAGGACGGTTTCGGCGACGCGGTCGTAGCTGTGGCGGAGGACGTCACCCTCGTGAAGGAAGTTGCCGACGACGGGTTCGATGCCGAGGGCGCGGATGCGGTCGAGATCGGCTTCGATGGGGGCCTGGCCCTCGCGGGCGTACTGGGCTAGTGTGGCGGGGCTAATGGGGGCGGTGTTGATCAGCGCGTAGTCGAAGATCTTTGCGTCTTTAGACAGGCCGCGGGTGCGGGCGTGGTTCAGAATCTTCTCAATGTGTTGCGCGGCTGAGAGGCCGAGGGACTCGTTGGCCTGGGTCATGAGGTTGCAGATGTAGACGCGCCTGGCGTTGGAGGTGGCGATGGCTTCCGGGATGCCACGGACCAATAGATTCGTAATAAGCGAGGTGTAGAGCGAGCCAGGGCCGAGGGTGATGAGGTCGGCGGCGGCGATGGCGTCGAGGGTTTCGGGGAGTGGGCCAGCGTCGGTGGGGGAGAGGATTAGTTCGCGGATGGAGCGTTTGCTGGCTGTGATGTTGGTCTCGCCGGCGACGAGGGAGCCATCGTCCATGCGGGCGGAGAGTGTGGCGTTGGCGGTGGTGGAGGGGTAGATGCGGCCGCGGGCGGCGAGGATCTGCGAACTGGTCTGGACGGCCTGGGCGAAGTCGCCGGAGATCTCAGTGAGTGCGGCGAGGAAGAGATTGCCGAAGCTGTGACCCTGGAGATCGCCGTGCAGAAAGCGGTGCTGGAAGAGGCGGCTGAGGAGGTGCTCGTCTTCGGAGAGAGCGACCATGCAATTGCGGACGTCGCCGGGCGGGAGCATGTTGAGATCTTCGCGGAGACGGCCGGAGGAGCCACCGTCGTCGGTAACGGTGACGATGGCGGAGAGCTCGCGGATGAGGCAGGGGAGATCTTCGCAAAGGGGCGAGCCGGGGGGGGCAGCGGTGTAGCGTTTGAGGCCGCGCAGAAGCGTGGACAGACCGGTGCCTCCGCCGATGGCGACGACGCGGAGTTGGCGGGATGTGGTGGCGTGCAAAGACATCGGCTCTGACAAGTGTACAGAGCCGATGGGTAAGACGCGCGGAGGCGTCGCTTAGACCTGAGGCTCGGGGTAGAGGAGCTCGGTGAAGCTGGGGTCGTCGGCTACGGCTTCGAAGTCGGAGTCAAGGCGGGCCTGGGTGCGGTTCTGGGGGTTGAGACGGATGGCCTCGGTGAGGTGTTCGATGCACCGTGGAGAGTCGCAGGTCATAGCGGCCAGCAGGGCCATGCCATAGAAGGCGTAGTCGGCGCTCCTGTTGCCTTTGAGGATGGCTTCGAAGTGCTCGCGGGCGTCCTCGTAGTGGCCGTGGTTGAGCAGCGAGACAGCGTAGTCGTAGCGCTCCTCCGGGTTGGCAAAGCTGGCCGCGCCTTTGGCGATCTCGGCGTCGCAGGTGGCGATGTACATGCGGATGCTGGGTGCGATGTCTGGGGGGGCATCGGGCAGCAGCTTTATGAAGATCTCGTGCGCCTTATCGAACTTGCTGGCGTAGACGAGCTTGATCGCCGCCTCATACTGCGTGAGGAGGGCTTTGCGTGCGTCGTCGTCGATGGGTGCGGCCTGACCGGCGAGGGTTCGCGGCACCTTCTTCGGGGCCGGGACGGGCTTTGCCTTGGAGGCAGGAGAGGTGGATGCGGTATGAAGATCCGCTTTGGTTGTGGTGGGAGGAGTTGCCGACTTCGTGGCCATATCGTCTCGTGGTTGCGTGTCTTTAGTCGTGCGCTATTCGGACCTTGCAGAGGGCGCAGTGTGAAGCTTGTGCGCTTAGAGTCTTGTCTCGGTTTTATACGAGTGTATGTGGGAGCGGGTCAACTGTATAGGGGCGATGCAGGTCACGTGACTGTCTTGCGGTAAAGAACGGGGTTCAACGTTGGGTCGTTGTACATCTTCAACTGGCGGTAAAGCTTGAAGCGGCGGCGGCCGGTGAGGACCTCAGCCCAGAACTGGGTGAGGCATGCGGCGAGGTCGGTGCGCTGCTCGTTGAGTTGAAGCAGGCGTGCCTGGTTGAGGGCGCGATGCTCGGGTGTTGAGCGGTAGAGCTGCTCTTCAGTGTGAAAGAGCTTGAGGGAGAGGATGGAGAGGCGATCGACGATGAGGCCGGGTGTCTCCGAGTGCAGCGGCGCGTTGGGATTGGGCTTGGCGGCGGTGAGGAGCGTGACGTCAATCTGCTCGACGAGGTCGTTGCGGCGCTGGTTGAGGCGGTCGATGGCCCGTTTGGTGGCGACGATGGCGGCGTCGGTGGCGTAGGGGTCACGGGCCTGATCCTCGCAGTGCCAGAGATCGAAGTTGGCCTGATGCTGGTCGAGGACGAGCTGCTCGAAGAGTGGATGAGGCTCGGGCGCTGGGAGCAGATCGTTGTGTCCGTGGGCGTTGGCGGCGTCGTGGAGGGCGAGGATGTGGGGAACGTCGAGCATGATGCTTCCGAAGATGAGGATAGCGGGTTGAGGTGGGGAGAGCAAAAAGGCAAGGAGTAGGGAGTGGGGAATAGGGTGCAGGAAGAAGGCTGAGGGGATTGTCTGATGAGTTACCTGCTTTGTAGTTAACAGCCTCATGGGCGTCTAAGAAACCTAGACTGAGAGTAGGCTGTGATGCGCTATGAGTGATATGAAGCTGGGAATTCGGGGTGGTGCGTGTGTTGTAGTGGCGCTGGTGCTGGGTTGTGGTGTGGGTCGGGGGGCTTCGCGGAGCCATGCAGCACCGATGAGTGCTTGGGATGAGGCGTTGCGGGCGCGGGCATTGTTTGAGGCGCAGACGGGAAAGCACTCGGCGGCAGAGTATGCGCGGGTGATGGACCGGTTCCGCGCCATCTACCACGATGACCCTGCGGCGGCCCATGCGGGACGTGCCGTCGAAGAGGTAGCGGAGCTGCTGGCTGAAGAGGGCCATGACCTTGGGGATCGCAAAAGCCTGCATGATGCGGCGCGACAGTATGAATTTCTTGCGAAGGCCTATCCGAGTCCTGCGGGTTCACCGCGAGCGCTGGGGCAGGCGCTGGATCTGCTGGGGCCGGGCGAGAGCGACGATGCGGCAGAGGCCCGGCAGGTGCGGCAGACGCTGCTGACGGAGTATCCGCGGAGCTCCGCAGCGAACGCTGCGCGCGAGAGCATGGCGGTGGCGCACATGGACCATCCTGCATCCCACCTTAGCCGCGATGAGGCCGCGGCGAAGATGGGGCACCCGGCACTTGTGGCGGATGTGAAGACCGTTTCAGAGGATGCTCCGGCAGTTCCGGATAAACCTGCCATGATGTCGATGACGGCGGTTGTGACGGGGATACGGCACTGGTCAACCGGAAGCTATACGCGGGTGGTGATCGACCTGGGGCAGAATGCGCCGGATCCGATTGCGTACCAGGCGGTGCGGGTGCAGCATCCGGACCGGATCTTCTTCGATCTACCGGGGGTGAAGCTGGCTCCGGAGCTGGTGGGCAGGACATTTACGGTGACCGACGGCGGCCTGCTGCATGGCGTTCGTGCCGCACAGTTAGCTGGTGGCAATACGCGCGTGGTGCTGGACGTGCATGCCGTGGCGAAGTACTCGGCGTTTTTGCTGCCGAACCCAGAGCGGTTGATTGTCGATATCCATGGAGAGGCAGGGAATAGGGAGCAGGCAGTAGGGAGTAGGGACGACGATGCGGTTGAGAGCGTTGAGCCGGTAGTGAGTGCCGTACCTGCAGTAAGTGCTGCGTCGGCGGTGAGCGCGCAGCCGGCTCCTGTGTTGCGAGAGACGCCGAAACCTGTGGGGAAGGGTGGTGCTGAGGTTTCGAGTTTGCCGCCAATGCCGGTGACCGATGGCAGCGCGAGCTTTGGTTTGCCGCCGCGCACGATGGCGAAGTCCGATGTTGCGCAGCCGCGGGTGGTGATTCCGACGCGATCGACGGCAGCCAAGCCGGTGCCGAATACGGTGATGAAGAACTCGGCGAGCAATGGAGATGATGTGGCTGCAGTGAGCGATCAGCCGGGCAGAGTGCTGGCGACCCGGAAGCCGACGTCGTTGCCGGTGGCAGAGACGAATCCTGCGGTGACGCCGGTGGATCTGGGGACGGGGGACCACTATCATCCGCGGTCGAAAGCCGGGGTGATCGAACCGACGTCTCAGAATCGAGACGTCGGGCATCGGGATACGACGCCGGTCAAGGCTACTCCTGTGGTGGCGGCGCCACCGACGACCGACGGCGATACTACGTTGATGCGTGCGCTTGGGTTGAAGATCGGGCGAATCGTGATCGATGCCGGACACGGAGGCCACGATTCGGGCACGCTGGGTGCCGGTGGTATCCAGGAGAAAGATGTGGTGCTGGATGTGGCGCTGCGGCTTGGTAAGCTGCTGCATGATCGGCTGGGCGCGGAGATCGTCTACACACGCGCGGATGATACGTTCATCCCGTTGGAGACGCGGACTGCGATTGCGAACAAGGCACAGGCGGACCTGTTTATCAGCGTGCATGCGAACAGTTCTCCGGATGAGAGCGCGCGGGGTGTTGAGGTGTACTACCTGAACTTTACGAGCGACCCCGATGCAATGACGGTGGCAAGCCGCGAGAACGCCGTCTCCACGCAGAGTGTGCATCAGCTGAGCGACCTGGTGAAGAAGATTGCCCTGAAAGACAAGATCGACGAGAGCCGTGAGCTGGCGGCGGACGTGGATGCGTCACTGTATAGCGGGTTGGTGAAGGGGAACCCGGGGTTGAAAGACCGCGGCGTGAAGAAGGCTCCGTTTGTGGTGCTGATTGGTGCGAATATGCCGTCGATCCTGGCGGAGATCAGCTTTGTGACCAACCCCGATGATGCGGAGGAGCTGCAGACGCCGGAGTATCGCGAGCGCGTGGCAGAGAGCCTATACAAGGGCGTGGCGAAGTATGCAGGGACGATCAACCACTCAACGCCGGCTAAGAAGATGCCGGTGACGGAGCGGGCGGCTGTGCGGTAGCATTTAGACGTCAATGACGCTCAAATATCCAGTGGCGGTTGAACAGGCAGAAGACGGGTTGTGGTCGGCGTATACGTGAGCCCCACGGTTATCACCGGTCTCGGGGAGTCGAAGGAAGCTGCCTTGGCCGATCTCAAAGCAGCGGCGAGTTCTAGGTGTCACATATTGAAAGAGACGGGCCAAATAATCCCAGCGGCCAGTGTTGAAGTCGCGGCCTAAGGCTGGTCTGCGGGACATCTGTTTGGGGTTGGGTGTAGCCTATTTTTATGGGCGTGTGTCGATATCTACATAGCGGTTTTGTTGCGGGTCTGCTGGTTGCGGCAATGGGTGCGGCGGCACAGACAAGTGTGACGATCACGGAGCCGGGTGCTCCATTGCTGCCGGTGGGGTTTGGGGAGTGGAAGACTGCTGCCGCGCCGGGCAGTCTGCCGGATTTTTCGCTGGCCAATGCGAGCAAGGCGGTATTGGAAGAGTGTGGGCCGGAGCGGTCAGCGATCGCGGACTATCAGCGCAGCGGAAAGAGCATCCACGTTGAGGCGATCCAGTTTGGCGACCGTACGGGCGCGTACAGCGCGTTTACGGCCATCGTCAGGCCGGAGATGAGACAGGGCAAAGAGATTGGCTCTGCGGATGCTTTAGGGGCCAACGATGTGCTGTTTGCGGAGGGTTCATCGCTGGTGCTGGTGAGCGGCACGACCGAGACGGCATCGCTGAAGCCATTGGCGGCGGCGCTGCCGAAGGTTTCGGGCGCCAAAGGGTTGGCACCGTTGCTGCCTACGTTGCTTCCGGGCAAGGGCCTGGTGGCGGGAAGCGTTCGCTATGCGTTGGGGGCTTCCAGCTACGCGTCCGAGGGCGGTGTACTGCCGGCGCAGTCGCTGGGTTGGGAGAAGTCTGCCGAGGCGGTAACGGCGCAGTATGACGACCGGCGGGGCAAAGAGACCCTGACGGTGTTGCTTTATCCGACGCCGACGATTGCGGCTACCTTCGCCAAGGCGATCCACGACTACACCGACGCGCACCCGCCTGCTGGAGCGGCCAGGGTGAGGCGTGAGGGCGAACTGGTGCTGCTGGCGCAGGGGTCGTTCTCCGGCGACGAGGCGCAGCGAATGATTGAGAATATCCATCTGAAGCAGGAGCTGAGCTTCGACCGCGATATGCCTCCGGTGTTCCAGGTGGAGGTGCAGAAGACGTACAGTCTGCTAACCAACCTTGCCGTGCTAACGGGCGTGCTGATGGCGGCGGCGGTGCTGCTGGGGCTGTTTCTGGGGGGAGGAAGGGCGGCTATCCGGGTGATGCAGGGTAAGTCTGCGGCGGTGGAACCGGAGTTCCTGAGTCTGCACTTGGATCCTAAGAACCCGACGCCTCGTTTTACGCCCGAAGAGCCGGGTTCTGACGGCTGACGCTGCGATTTCGGAGCAGAAAAGAACTCCGGAGAGAGGGTTTTCTGTTGTTTTGAGCTTCAGGGGGTGTTTGGGAGAAACGCCGGGAAAAACCGGCGCAACGCGGCAATTTTTCTGTAAGTTGCTGATTTTGTTTGATTTGATAATTTCGCCAAAACATTCTTGACAGCGTGGGGAGGCGAACATAGTCTGTGTCCAGAGAGTTCCGATGGCTTTGCCTCCGTTGGAGCTGCCTCCCATAGAAAGAGGGTCGCCCTGTTGCCGGGCGGCCCTTTTTGCTTGTGGAAAAGGCGGGGCGAAATAGGGTGGTCTGCATGCTGGATCCTGAACGGATTCAGCATGCGATGGATGGTTGCGAAGCTGGCAAGGCGGTTGATCTAGCTAGCCACCACGGCTCTATTGCTGGAATGGCTGGCAACGCTAATCTCTCCGAGCCGCTTGAGATGCCGAATGCTGATGCTAAGCCGGGAGATGCGATCAAGTGTGGAACATTGATGCCGAGGGCGGCGACCTTGCCGACGTTTTCGATGAACCAGGCGGCGCGGCCACGGGCCAGCTGCGGGCCGTTGATCAACATCAACGTCAAAAATGCAGCGATCATGGGTGAAGGCACGATCGATGGACGCGGTTACGGGAGGCTGAAGGGGCATGACCTGATCGACAAGGATGTCTGCATGCGGGGTGTGCCGATCCCGATTTCGCCGTACTATACGAACCAAACCGCGGAGCCGTTCGAGGATCCATCGGAAGGAGGTGACGTTGAATCACGTGCACATCACCGGCATCACTCCTCAGCAGATGCACCTAGCGTATGACGAACTGCACATGACACGATGTCCGAAGTCGAACCTGCCGATGGGGAATGTGCCGACGAGAGTGAAGGTGATGCCCCCGGACAGTGCCGCTTGCATGCTCGCGCTGCCTGATCCGTGTGCGGCTAAATTCGCTCCGATGCAGTATCAGGATTTTGCATCTGGAGCGTTTGCCGATAGAATAGAGAAGTTGCGGTCATGAGAGTGTGAGCGTTTGGTGAACCGAGAGGTTGCCGGTACGTTCCTCTAGACCGAATCAGGCCGATGTAGCTCAGTTGGTAGAGCAACTGATTCGTAATCAGTAGGTCAGCGGTTCGACTCCGCTCATCGGCTCCATAAAATCAGGAACTTACGAGTCAGTTGATCGTTGGCTGGTGTACAACTGGTGTACAAGCGATCTTCTCCTCCAAAATACGCATCGCCTCCTGCGCCACTCGCGGCGCAGTTTTGATGTAGAAACGCTGAGTCGTACTCACGTCCTCATGCCTCAGGATGCACTGGATCGTGGTGTCCTCCACGCCCAGCTCCTTGAGGTTCGTTGCGAGTCCGCGACGATACGCCTGCCAACCCTTCCACTCCAGGCCGTTCGCTTCGAAGACGGGCTTCAAAACGCGATCGGCAAGATTATCGAGATCAATCGCTCCGTTCACACGGCTGACGAACATGAAGCCCGCCGGATGTTCCGGCTTGATCGCATCGAGAAGAGAGCGCAGCGGACGAATGACGGGAACAAACCCCGGTTCGTCGATGTCCTCCTCCGTCTTTGTGCTCTTGATCGTCGAGTTCCAAACACTGCGACAGATCGTGAGTAAGTCGATGCGGTCATCAGTCCACCATAGTCCTCGCACTTCACCCTTACGCAGCCCAGCAAACGCCGCCACTCCAATGATGGCGCGGACCACGCTTGCCCTGATCTGCGGGAGGTGACAGTCTTCCGTGTTCGACGCAAGTTCTCCGGCAATCCGCTTGCGGCGGCGCTGATTTGATTTCCACTTCCGCGGAAGACGCTGAGGCACAACGATCGGATCCTCTGGGAATAACTCGAGGTGCTTCAGGATCTCGTCAAGGCTGTAGGCCAGACGTTTCCGTCCGTGCTTGCGGCCTTTCGGAACCCTGACGCCTGTGGTGGGATTTGTGCCGTCGTACAAGCCGAGGTTGCGGGCCTCGGTGAAGATGGCACTCATTGTCACCTTCATCGTCTTATACGTGGCATGAGCGAGGCGTGCGCCGTGCTCGTCTTCAACTGCATTGAGCAGCTGTTGAATGTGCATTGGACGAGCGTCCCGGAGTCGCAGTCCCGAAACTCGTGATTTCAGATGGCAGTTCCACGTGTCCCTATAGCACTTGAGGCCGGCTCCGGTGAGCCGCCTCTCGCACCCAGGAAGAAACGTGTTGTCCACAAAATCCACGATAGAAACTCCGCTGCCGGGCATGAACCCGATATTGTTTAGGCGCTCCATGAATCGGTTCTTGAGAGGAAGGACATCCGATTTTTTCGGGTAATCTTTCACACTCGCTAAACGATGCGCTGGGTTCTTCCGCTTGGTAGTCCCATCCTCGCTTTGGACGGTCTCCCAATAGCGGACGTACCAGCTTCCATGGTGTTGATACAAACTTCCTTGCTGGGCCATCAAAACTCTCCTTTCGGGGGAATTTGTCAGGACCAGGCCTTGTGTGATGTTGTTGTGCAGCCAGCGCGGCGAGCCAGCCAGTCATTCATCTCAGGAGAGCCCCAGCGATACCGGCGATGCTTCCCCAACCGTAAGACCGGTATTGGGTCTGCTGTCCGTGACCGCTTGCTCTGCTCGATCACCCAGGATTCTTTGACTTTGAGCCGCAGTGCCAACTCACTTGAGTTTAATATCTCGACGACGGCTCTACCACTCTTTTCTACTGTGTCTTGATTGTTCGCCGGCATCCTGAGCCGGTGGTCGGACGAGACTGCGTGTGCCGCAGCAGACGGCGCGTCCGTTGAAGAAAGAAGCCCCTCGTATGGCCGATATAGGTCTAAGTTTGGATGAGCCGCGGTTCGTGACATTGGAACTCCCAGTGGTCAAAGTCAGCAGTTGAATTGAGGACAAAACAGTTTCGATCCGATTCATTCGGACAAGGGATCGGATCTGAGGCTTGTCCCACGCGAGCTATGGCATCGGCTGACGCCATGCTCTAGCCTTTTCCTTGGGTAAGTGGGTCGTCCAATGCTTTTTAGGTATCGGGTGATGCCTGCCAGGCATCAGGGTCGCCAAACCCCTTTATCCACTGCTGTGGAGATTGCCTAGGATTCGCTGTGGACATCGCGGCGTAATTTTGGCCACAGACACGCGGCACCCTTGTCGTTCCCATTTCTTCTTGTCACGATCTATAAAGGAAGCCGTTTGTGGCGCTTCACGTACTGTTCCGTTTCGAAAGGACACGGTGTGTACGACTGGGCAGAGTTTCGTCACTTCCGCTATCTTTTGGCCATTCTCGAAAAACGTGGATTTCGGGCAGCCGCAGAAGAACTCCATACCACTCAACCCAACTTGACGAGACAGGCACGACAGTTCCAGGAAAGCGCTGGAGTCCGCCTGTTCCGTAAGTCAAGGACGGGCCACATTCGACCGACCGAGTCTGGTATAGCCTTCATCGGTCTTGCACGCCATCTGCTTGAGGTAAAGGACGAGGTGATCGAGGCAATTGCGGCGGTCGAGCGAGGACAGATAACCTCGATCTGCTGCGCGTCCAGTTCGCTTGTCGATCAGGAGCTGTTCCGAGCACTCTGCTCGATGCAGAAAGAGCTATTACCTACCGTGGCAATCCGCCCGACTCACGGGGATGCACCACAGCTGATTGAGGAGATTCTTGCTGGAGTTGTTGACGTCGCGCTCGTAACGCTTCCTTTGGCGCACCCTGAGTTGCATGTTGAAGCGATTCGACAAGATCGACTTGTCGTTTGCATTCGCAAAGACAGTCCACTCGCGCAGAAAGCTGCCCTTGTCATCGGAGATCTGCAGGAGCATCTGCGCGTCTTCTATCACCCTCAGAAACATCCCGACGCGCATGACCGTTTACTGGAATGGCTAGCTTCGGCCGGCGTCCAGATTCGCGAGTACTCGCGAGCCTCTCACCCGTCCGAGATGGAAGCGTTGGTACGAGAGGGATTCGGAGTGGCCCTGGTGCGGGAGGGCATGGCGCTCGATGATCAGCTGACGACCCGTCCTGTGACCGGTATCGATTGGACCATTGATACCGCCCTGATCTATCACAAGCTCCGACATCCAAAGACCGTACCCATACTCGTCCGGCAATTCAAAAAGCAGTTCGGTACACCCTTTGCGAATGTTGAAAGTGGTCACACTCGTCCAGGATCGAAGACCTCGATAAAAAGGCCTAGTGAGAGTGTTTCATCCACCATTCAGGGCCCAATTCAATTGCGCCTCTTGGGCTAGAAGCTATAAGGAAAGGGCTCATCTACCATGCCGATGCCTCGCAGGCATCACCCGATACCTAGGAAGTATTGGACGAGTAATCAGAACGGTTTCATGATCATGGCATATCTCGGCTGCCCACAGTCGATGGAGGTGCCAAATGTTTCGCAGTCGCCAGCACAAGCGTCGTTATTACCTTCACCGTAAGCAACTCATCCAGTGTCTGCGCGCGCTTAGACCTGTTCTCGGGATGCTCGCATTCTCCGCAGTCGCCCATGCCCAGGGAACGATGGACTTCTCTGGTGCACAAACTTTAATGGGTACCTTTAAAACTTTCGCGATATACGCGGGTGCTGTCATCTGCTTCGGCGGTCTGATCTTCGCCGGCATCCGCATGATGTCTGGC
Organism: Acidobacteriaceae bacterium; assembly: GCA_903970395.1. Classification (GTDB taxonomy): domain Bacteria; phylum Acidobacteriota; class Terriglobia; order Terriglobales; family Acidobacteriaceae; genus Granulicella. The sequence continues at coordinate 9,347 of CAJCIM010000105.1, read as the reverse complement.
CGGTTTCAAGACGCCATTCCAGGCCTCTTTGGCGCGCTCTTCGGCGCCGGAGTGCTGGGTTGGGGTGCTGGCTGGATTGATTCTCTCACCGGGCAGTCGATGTAGAGGTGAGGGATCATGAGCCGAAAAAGAGGGGAGCCGTTACCCATCAATCAAGCGCTGAATCGTCCCCGAGCCAAGCTCGGTTTAGACCTCACAGCATGGATGGCGATCGTATTCGTCACGGTAACGGTTTTCCTCGTCGGCTTTCGATTGCTGGCAATCGTCAGCTTTCCGATGATGGCGGGCGGTGCGTGGTTGATCGTTCGCAAACACCCAAAGATGTTCCAGCTCTGGGGCTTGAGCCTCAACCAGAAGAGCTACTATGACCCGCGCAAACACTGAGCAATCCCGACATACACCGTGGTTCGCCAAGGCCGGAGCGGCCTGCAGCATCGTTCCGATCTCCCGCTTCGTGGGGCCGAACGTCTTCGCGCTCAAGGGCGGTGGCTATGGGTGCCTGTTCTCGCTCACCGGGATCGACGAGGAGGGCGTGACCGACCTTGAACTGGACTCGCGTATGCGGAGTATCGAAGGCTCGCTGCGCGGGCTGCCGGAGGGTTCTTGCCTGTATCAGTACACGCGAGTGATGTCCGGGTTCGATCTTCCCCGGCAGAAGAGGTACGCGAACGAAGTGACGGAGACCTTCGCGAGCGACCGTCTGGCGTTCCTCAATAAGACCGCTGCATTCCGCCGGATCGACCTGCACTGGTGCCTCACGTTGGAGGCGTCGAAGGTGGGTGCGTTCGAGTGGAAGCCACAAGAGAACGCCATCGAGACATCGCGGATGTTGGCCGATCTTGAGAAGACGGCTACGATCCTTCAATCGCACCTCTCCAGTTCCATCGGGCTACGTCTGCTCGGCAAAGCAGAATCCTTTCAGTTCTTCAGCTATCTCTTCAATCTTGAGGAATGGTCGGAGCGGGACCAGCTTCGCAGCGATACCGGCGTAGACCGGCAGATCGTGAAGAGTCCTGTGGCATGGCACAGCGACTACTTGCAGGTGGGCAAACGCCATGTGCAGATGTTCTCCCTGAAGACGACGCCGGAGGCCTCAAGGCCATGCCTGTTTTCCGGCCTACTCGCCCTCGACTGCGACAGTGTGCTGTGCTCGACGTGGCGGGTGAAGTCCACCTCTGCCGCACGGAGCGAGATCGACGCCCAGGAGAAGTTCATCTCGTTCTTCAAGGTCGGTGTGCTGACCCGCGTGATGAGCGGACGCGATGCCGCATCGCTCGAAACCGGCGCGGGAGCTAAGGCGGCGAACAGCAACGTGGACGACCTGAGCGAGGTCATCCGTGCGCTCGATAAGAAAGCCCAGGGTGAATACTCCCTCCGCCTACTGCTCGCAGGCCGCAGCCGGGAGCAGATCAGGGACACTGTTCCGGCTGTGCATCGGATCTTCGTCGATGCGCGGGCGCAGGTGATGGAGGAGATGCTGGGCAATCTGTCTGCGTTCTACGCGATGTTTCCCGGCAATCACCGGTTCAATGTTTTTCCGCTGTGGCTGGCGGAGGACCATCACGCCCGGCTCTCCTCTGTGTTCGCTCCACATATCGGACATCCGCACTCGGAAGACTTGGATTCCGAGTACCTGAATATCTTCGAGACCCGCACGCGGACGCCGTTCTTTCAGGATGTGTACGTGGACGGTGTGCGGGTCATGCTCATCATCGGTCCTACGGGGACCGGGAAGTCGATCCACGGGAACCAGATCATCTCGCTTGAGCAGAAATATGGCGGATTTACTTATATTTTCGACATCGGCGGCAGCTACGAGAGCGTTGTCGAGTTATACGGAGGACGAGTAGATCGCGTCGGCAAAGATGGCCCGCGCGTGAACCCGTTCGCACTCGAGCCTACCGAGAACAATATCAAATTCCTTTACTCGTTCGTGAAGTTGCTACTCACGAACGGCGGCGCGGAGCTGGAGCCGGAAGACGACGACGTGATTCACAAGGCCGTGCAGGATATGTACCTGTTGGACGCAGAGAACCGTCGGCTGTCGAATCTCTTCCTTCCGAAGAAGTTAGACCGATATCTGTCGAAGTGGGTGGGGAAGGGCATCTACAACGCCGTCTTCGACAACGTCGAAGACAGTCTGTCGCTCTCACGGCTGCAATGCTTCGACTTCCAGGGCGTGAACAACGAGCAGTACGCCGACCTGATCGAACCGCTGATGGTGTGGTTGCTACGGCGCATCAATGACGTACTCTACAACCCCGCCAATCTCGGTGTGCCGAAGCACATCCTCATCGAAGAGATCTTCTCTTCGATGAAAAACAAGCAGTTGCTTGATGGGGCGTTGGCTTCGATCAAGACCGTCCGCAAAAACCTTGGTGGAGTGACCATGATCGGCCAGTCCGCCGACGACCTCGGTGCGAACGCCGACAGCATCGTGAACTCCTGCACGTCGTTCCTCTTCCTGAAGGACGCCACCTTCAACCGGAAGCGCTATGCCGAGCTGTTCAAGATGAACGAGCAGCAGCTCGCTCTCTTCGAGAGCTTGCAGGATCGCGAAGGACTTTACATGCGGCGGGACGGGTTGACGAAGGTCGTGACCCTGAATCTCGACAGTCGCAGCTATGCCACGTTTTCGACCAAACCCAAGGACCGGGTACGGCGGTCGAAGCTGATTGAAAAATACGGCCTCTCTGAGGGCATTGCACGGTTCGCCCAGGGAGAGACTGTCTGACCTAACGCTGTGCCAGCTACGAAGGGAGTCGTCATGAAACCGCCTATCACCATCATCGTCGCCTGTGGACTCGGCTTCGCCGCCATGTCCGCATTCGGCTTCGCCGCCCCGAATACGCACCACCTTGAGCCCAACGCTCCGCGCACCGTCACTGTGACGGAGGCGGTCACGCCTCCGGTCATCCGTGCCGGCCTGCTGCAATCGACCTTGATCCTGCTTCCTGAAGAGGAGAAGATCGCCACCGTCTTCGGCGGCGACACGGTCGATTGGGTGTTCGACGGCGGGCATGTAGCCAGCCGCTTCATCAGCGTCAAACCGAAGATCGCAAACAGCTCGACCGACATCCATATCGTCTCCGACCATGGCAATGAGTACACGTTACAGCTCCGTGAGGTTTCGGGTGACGATGATGCCCACTTCGATTCCAAGGTGTTCATCGTCCCTGGTGACAAGGCCGCGAAGGACAAGCTGGCTGAGCTCCCTGTGTTCGTGCCTGCGTCGGAGCTGGACAAGGTGAAGCAGGATGCGGCGACGGCCAAGGCCGCGGAGGCCGCCGAGAGGAAGTCTGCGGAGACCAAAGCCGAGCAGTACCGGAGCCAGTATCCCAGTACGCTTCACTTTGATTACACATGGGACAAAGACAAGGGGAAGGCACTTGGCCTGCAAGAGATATGGCGTGATGACAAGTTCACCTATCTGCGCGGCCAGTTCCAGGAGACCCCTGCGCTGTATGAGCTGAAGGACAAGAAGGGTTCGCTCATCAACTTCGATTACAACGATGGCCTGTATACCGTGCCGAAGGAGCTGGAGCATGGATATCTCACGATCGGCAAACAAAAGGTCGAGTTCAGCCGCGTCGAGGAGAGGAGGTAGCCATGCACGAGCCTAACCAGAACACCCCAGCCACCGTTCCCGAGCAGCCCGAGGCAAAGCCGCCATTGAAGAAGGGTATGCCGGTCGTGATCGTCCTGGTCGCCATTATGGCTCTCATCGGCATCGCCAATCTCTCCAGCCTGGTCAGCGGCAGTAAGAAGAATGCACCGGCCAGTGCCTTGCCGATGCGTCCGTCCGCGCCGAACGCGGAGCAAGTCAACAGCTTCGAGTCGCAACAGCAGTTGCAGGCACGGCGCGATGCGGAAGAACGGCAGCACCAGCAGGAGTTGCAGGCAGCGATGCAGCAGCTTCAAGCCGCGCAGGAAGTTCCTGGCCCCGAGTCCGCCGGGACGCCGCCCATGACCGCCGCACAGCGTTCGGCGATCTATGGCGACAGTCCCAATGCGCCTGCTCATACCTCCGAGATGTCGCAGGCCCAGGCAGAGGCCAAACAGAAAGCACTTGCCCGTGAGAAGCAAGAGCAGGAAGCCATCAATAGCGATACCGTCGCCATCGACTTCGGCCACGCAGGCGGCGCGTCTGCCCTAGCACCGCCTACGGCTGTGCTGGCAGAGCACGAAGAGGCTCCGGCCAAGATCTCCGCCGAGTCGTTGGCACCGCCTCTGAGTGGAAGCACCGGAGGAGCAGAAAAGCCGTCAGCACCTGCGGTCGCTGCCGAACAGAGGCCCAAGTCCGACTCAAAGGCCGATGGGAAGTCAGACCCGATGGCCGGCTACGACTTCGATGCCTATCAGGGACGTTTGTACCGCGTATTCGAGGGAACCGTTCTGGAGGGCGTCGTCACAAACCACATCGACGGAGGTCTGAGTGGTCCGATCCTTATCATGCTGACGACTGACTACTACTCGCACGACCACCAGCAGCTCCTTATGCCGCAAGGTACGCGGTTGATCGGAACGGTTCAGAGTGTCGGCAACGCCCAGCAACGCAAGATGTTCGTTACCTTCCACCGGGCTGTCTGCCCAGATGGGTTCTCGCTGGACTTCGATAAGTACATCGGTCTCGATGCTCTGGGAACGACTGGCGTCGCCACCAACGTCAATCACGGCTACCTGCAGGCGTTCGCCGCCGCAGCCGCCGTGGGCGGCCTGGGCGGTCTCGCGCAGATCGGCAACAACGGCAGCGTGCTGTCTCCGTCCACGGAGATTCGGAACGGGATCGCGGAGCAGTCCGCCGAGGAGGGGGAGCAGGTGCTCAATCACTTCCTCAATCGGTTGCCGGTTATCACGCTCAAGGAAGGTTCGCGTGCGCGTGTGTATGTGGGCAGGGACATCCTGATTCCGTCCTACGCGGAGCATCGCGTCGATCCGACGCTGTGACCTTTTCGTGGACAGGTAGAACCCGACCCGCCCTTCCCATAACCGAAGTTCCAACCAAGAAGGTCGTATGAAATTCGATCTTAAGAAACACAGAAAGTACCTCATCGCAGGCGGACTGCTTCTGGCTACCGCCACGCCGAGCTTCGCTCTGTTCGGTATCGGTGACATCGTCTTCGACCCGACCAGCTACGCCAGTCTCGTCTCTCAGCTCACGACGCTGGAGACGCAGTACAACATGCTGAAGAACAACATCGAGCACTTTTCGTTCAAACAGCAGTGGCAGGTGACGCTCAACCAGCTAAAAACCGCCAACGTGGCGAATATGTTTGGCGAGACTGCCGGCATGAGCATCGCCCTCAATACCAACTCCCCCAGCACATCGACGACGGCCTGGAATGCGTCGGCGGTGTCGATGAACAGCAATGCGACCTCCTACCTGCAAACCCAGAATCTCGGCAGCGCCCGTATGTCGCAGCTCGCCATGGTTGAGACATCGGACTCGGTCTCGCCCGACTGCCTCACGGCTGTCGGCCAGTACCGTTCGACTCGGACGCAGAATGCTACGCCGAACAGCTCGCTTAATTCGCTGCAGTTCGACAACACGGACAGCAGCAACAGCGAGGTCCAGCAGCTCAACCTCCTCAACGCGGCCGAGGCGCAGAAGATGGCCGAGATGCAGTCGCAGGGAACGCTTCAAGCGTGCCTTGCGTCGCAGATGACCGTCGCCAACATGCAACTGCGGAATGCGGCGGTGCAGGACCTCAACACCGCCGCCTTCGTTCAGGAGCAGCGCACCATGAACGACACCAGCGCCGCCAATGAATCGAGCACTTGGCAGACGTACATTCCCTAGTCTGCCCTCACCTACGACTTTCAACCACCTGAGAGAGATACCGTCATGGCTTCCATTCTTCTGTTGGCCCAAGCGCTTCCAACTGCGAGTTCCGGTGTGAACTGGCTGTACCAGTTCACGAACAACCTGACCAACCTCACAACCCAGAACGGCGGCGCGCTCACACAACTGGGCCTGACAGAGCTGGCCGGTATCTCTCTCTTCGTGCTCGTCAGCATGGTCATCAACTGGAATACGACCGGCATGACCTTCCGTATTCACCACGATCATCTGCACGTTGGCGACCTCACCAACTTCCTTCTTCGGCTGATCATCTGCTGCCTCCTGGAGACCTACTGGGTGAATCCTTTCCCCGGCGCGAGCTTCGGCATCAACCACTTCTTTTCTTACATCGCCCAGGCTATGGTGTCAGCCTTCGATCAGAGTTCGCTCGACAACCTCTTGCAGTTGCTCAAGACCGCTGGCGACAATACTGCGATGCCGTCCCTGATGGCCCCTCTCCAAATCCTCTGCTACTTCCTTGTGCAGATACTCCTGGGACTTGCCTCTGCCATCCTGTTCCTCATCAACTGCAGCTCGTTCATCCTGTACGGCGTGACGGCCCTGTTCGGCCCTATCTTCGTTCCGCTTCTGATGACGAAGAACTTCCGCGCCAAGTTTTTTCATTTCCTTGACGTGCTGATCGGCTTTGCGATGATTCGCGCGGTTGCCGCGGCATTCATCTTCGTGTGGTCCGGTTTTCTGAATGCCTTCATTCAGCAGACCTTCAATGGCAACTATTCGATGGAGATGTGGCTCGCCAATCTCATCCCTTGCACGATGGTCTTCATCGCTTTCATCATCAATATGCTGTTCATTCCGAGCATGACCCAGGCGATCTTTGGTGGCGCCGCCGGGCTTGCGGACGGAATGTCGAAGATTGGCGGAGCCGTTGGCTCCATCATCGCCATGGCGGGAGCGGCCTGATGTTCACTTACTGGTTCAGCCTGCTTCTGCTCGCCCGGTTCGGCCTACCGAAGCCGATACGCTACGCGATCCTCTTCGTTCTGGCCGTTCTGACGATAGCCGTTGTCCTCTGGACAACCAACCTGTTTCTCACTCTTGCGCAAAGGACGACTCCACCCCATGTCCACACCCATCGCACACGCTGAAGTCCATCTGACGCCGCAGCAGTCGCTCCTTACCGATGAGATCGGCAACGAGGTCTATGCCTCGCACTATGCCGAGCGCAAACTGAGCCGCTACGTCATCGGCGTAGAGACGGTTTTATTGCTCGGGGCCATGGGATTGATCTTCTCTTTGGCACACCGTCCCATCGCCAATCGGTACATCCGTATCGACGAGATGGGCCGCGCCCAGGCCATCGCGTACACCGACCTCAACTACAGCCCGCGTGAGGGCGAAGTTCGCACCTATCTGACGGATTGGGCGAACTACCGCTACACGATCAGCCGGGACACCATCGCGAAGAAGTACCCGCTCAACTACTACTTCCTCTCGCAGACTCTTGCCTCCCAGTTCATGACCGAGGACAACGCGAATCATCTCGTATCGCAGGTCATGTCCGGGCAGATCGAACAGGGCGATGTGGAGGTCAAGAACGTCACGATTACCTCCATGTCCGATGAGACGGTGCAGGGAACTCGGATTGCTCGTGGCACGGCACTTGTGACTGTGGACAGGCTCTATTCGGCCCGCAATTCGAGGGAGCCACGCACCGAGCACTGGGGTATCAGCGTGACCTACTATCTGAACCCCAAGCAGGTAAGCGACCAGGCGAAGATCTTCCCGCAGTTTGAGACGATCAACCCCTTGGGGTTGACCATCACGGAGTTCCACGAGAACCGCTTGTCCGTCGAGCCAATCGTTCCCACAGCGAACGATATGGCTCCCGTCAATGCGCCACAACCAGCGCCGGGAGCGTCGCGGTGAGCTACCACCTCATACTCCCGTTCTTCCCAGAGGAGCTGCGCGAGCTGCTGCTCGACCCGTCCATCTCGGACTTGATGATAAACGGGACGACGGGAGTCTTCGCCGACCGCAACGGCGTGGTGCAGCATATTCCGCTGTCCCAGCCGTATACGAACGACCGGCTGCAGGCGGCGATTGAGCGCGTGGCCAGGATTCTGGGCCAGGACCTTACGACTCAGAATCCGATCCTGAATACACGCCTTCCGGACGGCTCCCGCGTCGCCGTAGTCGGCGCTCCGTCCTCTATCAACGGCCCCACGCTGACCATCCGCAAGTTCAACCGCTGGTATACCTCCGATGAACTGATCGCCTCCGGCAGTCTGCCGGAGCATGTCCGGAACAAGGTCATCGGCTTTATCAACAAGAAGAAGAACGGGATTATCAGCGGCGGAACTGGCTCGGGGAAGACCACCTTAATGAAAGCGCTCCTTGACCATATCCCGCAGAACGAACGTCTGGTGGTGATCGAGCAACCGGCAGAGCTGAAGATATTGCACTCCAATGCCGTGCGTTGGGAGGCTGTCGAAGCGATTCCGGGTCAGGTTGCCATCACTCCCAGCCAGCTTCTCGCCGCTGCTTTGCGGCACCGTCCCGACCGTATCATCATGGGCGAGATACGCGATGAGTGCGGCTACGACCTGCTACAGGCCATGAACACTGGGCATGGTGGAACGCTCTCCACTATCCACGCAAAGTCCGCGTGGGACGCGCTGAATCGGTTGTCCGATCTGGCGCTCAGTGCGCGGGCGAATCTGAATCACGCCTTTATCCGCTCAGAGACAGCGGAGGCGATCGACTTCGTTCTCTATTGCGAAAGAGACCATACAGGCCGGCGTCGTGTGCGCGAGCTGATTACGGTGAAGGGATACGCCCATGCTGACCAGAGCTTCCAGACCGAGGACATCTATCGTGCATCCGACGCCTGAGCCAGTGCACTCCAGCTAGAGAACCCAACCCGAATCTGAGGTCACTCCGATGTTCCAATATGCCGCCACTTCGGCTGCACAGCCCAACTCGTCTCGAAATGCGCTTCGCGTGCTGATCCTGAGCTGCGATGGCCGCGACGGAGGATGCTCAAAGCCGTCCTCCAACGGAGCCGTTGCCGCTCGTAGACCGGCTGCGGTCTGGGCAAACTCTGCGTGCCGAGTCTCGAAGGTTGACTGTGGTGCATCGGGGAGCCTGCCGTCTCGTATCCCGTCCTCTACTCGGGATCACGCTTCGGGGCCTTTCCGGCGCCCTGCGGCTCGGCGTCGTTCTGCTTTGGCTACGCCACCCTTTCAGGGTCTCGGTTCCTCCCAAAACAAGTTTGAAAACGGCAGCGAAGGACGCAGCTCAAACTTCTTCCGGGCCCCGCCAAGAAAGCACTCCTTGGCGCTTGGGAGCCGGGCCCACTCGCTCGCTTCGCTAGGTGTGACCCGAGCAGGATACGGGAAATTCAACGAAACGGAGATCACCACCATGTACCAGAACAAAGTCACCCTCATCGGCTTCCTCGGCAACGACGCAGAGGTTCGCACCAACAACGACCGCAGCCTCACCACACTCTCTGTGGCAACCAAGAGCTCCTACAAGAAGG
>CAJCIM010000104.1 GCA_903970395.1 Acidobacteriaceae bacterium | reverse complement strand
TGGCGTGAGGTCCAGAGGCCGTAGGCGAGGGCGAGCGCTGTGGCGAGGCCGAGGATGGTGAAGGCGATGTAGGCGGCAAGTATGAGGCGGTCGAGAGTAGGGTCCAGGGTCCAGGGTCCAGGGTTCAGAGTGCGCTCGGCGCGTGAGAGGGCGGCGGCGAGCAGGATCAGCAGCGGGAGGTAGACAGGGAAGGTGTAGTACTCCTGATTCGTCGAGAGCGAGAAGAAGACCAGTACCAGCGCGGAGAAGATGGCGAGCAGAAGAATGGTTCGGCGAGGGAAGGTGATGGGATGTGTAAGCATCTGTCTTCGGCGACGCCAGGCGGTGAGGATGGCGGCGGGAGCGAAGAGGCTCCAGGGAAAGAGCCAGACGAGGTGCAGCGACCAGTAAAGCGCGGATGGAAGCTTGTTGTAGTCGCGCGGGATGCGGCGGCCGAGGAAGCGCAGCAGGTGCTCGTTGATGAAGTAGAACCAGAAGAAGCCGTGGCCGTTGGCCCCACCGGTGTTGCGGAGGCTGGCGAGGATGTGCCAGGGCGCGGCGATGGCGAGGAAGAGCGCTATGCCGGTGGAGGGGCGCAGGCGGCGCCAGTGGCGGAGCTCGCCGGTGAGGAGCATGTAGATGAGGGCGGCGGCTCCGACGAAGACAGGAGCGATGAGACCCTTGGTGAGGACTGCGAGGGCGAGGACGGACCACATGGTATAGGGCGTGGCTTTGTGTCCGTCGGGGTCGAGGGAGCGCTGGAAGAGGTAGAGCGCGAGGGCTAGCAGCAGTGACAGCAGCGCGTCGGGGATGAAGATACGCGTGAAGAGGAAGACGCCGGCGGCGGTGAGGACGAAGATGCCCGTGTAGAGCGCTGCGGTGGGGCTGAAGGCTCGGCGAGACCAACCGTAGCCGAGCAGAGCGAGACCGAGGACGGTGAGCGCGAGCGGGAGGTGGATGGCGAAGGCCGGATGTGTGCCGAAGAGGCGCAGGCTGGCGGCGGCGATCCAGTAGGGGAGCGGCGGCTTTTCGAGGTAGCGGATGCCGTCGACGTGGAGTGTGACCCAGTCGCCGGTGTGGATCATGGCCTGCGCGGCCTGGGCGTGGGTGGCGTCTGCGTCGTCGAGCAGCGGCGGCCCGGCGAGCGCGGTGATGAAGATGGCGATCCAGAGCCCGAGAAGGATGGCGAGATGAGAGCGCGGCCATGGGGTAGACGCAGCCTTGGTCGCAGGGCCGGTGGTATGTCGCGTGATGTTTGCGGCTGTGGTTCCCATGGTTTCCAGCGCAGGAGCGCCTGCTATCTAGGATAACGAACCCCTGTGGATTACCGCTCCCTTCATAGAGGTTTGAGAGCATGTATGGTGGTCGAGATGCGCTTTGTTCTGGAGAGGGATACGAAAATGCCTACCTTTGCGGCGATCGATATCGGATCGAACTCATGCCGGTTGGCGATCGCCTCGGTGCAACAACACAAGCTGAAGATTCTGCACGAAGACCGCGAGGTGACGCGGCTGGGAGAGAGTGTCTTCGATACGGGAGTGATCTCTCCGGAGGCGATGGCGAATACAATTCGCGCGCTGAAGCGGTTTCAGAAGACGGTGCAGGCGCTGGTGGTGGACCGGGTGCGCGTGGTGGCGACGAGTGCGATGCGCGATGCGCGGAACTCGGAGGCGTTTCGGGCGTGGGTGAAGTCGTCGACGGGGTGGACGGTGGACATCATCTCCGGGCTGGAAGAGGGACGGCTGATTCACCTGGGTGTGACGACGATGGAGCCGGGTGCGCGGGGGCGATGTCTGCTGATCGACCTGGGTGGCGGCAGCTGTGAGGTGACGCTGTCGGATGCCGGGCGCATCAAGCAGATGGTGAGCCTGCCGCTGGGCGCGGTGAGGCTGCAGCAGGAGTTTCTGATGCAGACCGACCCTCCGTCGAAGGACGATGTGGCACGGCTGCGGAAGTTTATCGACCGTGAACTGCGGCGTGGCGAACGGAAGCTGGGGCAGCCGAAGGTTTCCACGGTGATTGCGACGTCGGGTACGGCTGCGGCGCTGGCGGAGGCAAGTGTCGCTCTGGCGGCGGGTGCGGGAACCGGCAAGGTCGCGAAGAAGTCAGTTGCGAAGAAGTCTGTGGCTAAGAAGGCAGCGCGGCGTGGGCAGGTATTGGAGGCGGATGCTGCGTCGGTTCGGATGATTGCGGACAAGCTGCTGAAGATGAACAATGTACAGCGGGCGGCGATGCAGGGGATCGGGCCAAGGCGGTCTGAGGTCATTATGGGCGGCGCGCAGGTGTTTGCGACGCTGCTGGAACGGCTGGAGCTGAAGGGGTTTCGGTATTCGCCGCTGGGGCTGCGCGACGGTGTGCTGGAGCAGATGCTGGCGGACGTGGACACGCGGGCCAGCGCGCATCGCACGATGGAGGCCGAGCGCTGGGAGGGCGTGCTCGAGGTGTGCAAGCGGTATGGCATCGACCCGAGGAAGTCTGAGCCGGAGTGTCATCACGTGGAGCAACTGTTCGATCAGCTAACGAATGTACACGAGCTTCCGACGGAGTACAGGCTGTGGCTGCGCGCGGCGGCGATGATGCAGGAGGTGGGTAAGTTCATGAACCACCAGGGGCATCACCGGCATACGCAGTACATCATTGCGAACTCGGAGATCTTTGGGTTTTCGCCGGAGCAGAGGGCGATTGTGGCGGCGATTGCACGCTATCTGGGCAAGAGCCGGCCGGACCCGGAGGACAGGCCGATGCGATTCGTGCCCGTGGAGGAGCATCTGCATGTGCAGCGAGCTGTGGTGCTGCTGCGGCTCGCGCAGGCGCTGAACCAGGACCGTGCGACCGCAGCGATGAAGCTGCGAATCAAAGTGTTTGCCAAGCGGGTGCTGCTGGAACTGCTGCCTCAGCGTGGAGGCGCCGACCTGGAGGTGTGGGCGCTGAAGAAAGAGGCGCCTTACTTCCGCGAGGTCTTTCGGCGAGAGCTCTTCGTCGAGGTGGCGTAGAGGGCGCGGACGATGCGGGGGTCGATGAGGCTCTGCAGGATAGCGGGGCCGCGGAGCAGGCTGACGCGGGCGAGCGAGCCTTTGCGGAGACGGACGCCGGGGACTGTGGTCTCGGTGGGGCCTGCGAGGAGCTGGCCGAGGAACTGAGTCAGATTGGGGTTGTGGCCGACAACGAGCACGTTCTCGTAGGCGGCGCAGTTGCGCAGCAGATGCTGGAACTGCGTGAAGGTGCTGGAGGGCGACAGCGCGGTCGAGACGAGGACGCTCTGCTCGAAGCCGGTTTCTGTGGCGACCAGCTGCGCGGTCTGCAGGCTGCGCTTGAGCGGGCTGGAGACGACGAGATCGAAGCTGATCTTCATTGCGTTGAGCACGTGCGCGAGCTGAAGGCACTGCGCCTTGCCGTCTTTGTCGAGCGGACGCTTTGTGTCGAGGAGCGGATTCGGACGCCGAATGCCGGCGCTGGCGTGACGAAGAATGTACAGGTTCATGCGTTTCTTTGGAGTGCGCGATCTCTTGAAATTTACAGAGGCTTCATTTTACTTGCGCTGCCAGAGTTCTGTGTAGAGCAGGCCGTGTACCTTTTGGTGACGTTCGATGCGGACAAAGCCTGCCTGGGCCAAAGAGCTCTGTGGATCGGGGAGATGAGTCTGACTCAGGCCGGTGAGCAGACGGAAGGCCAGGTAGAGTGCGCGGATGTACAGCCGAGCCATGGGGCGCAGGAGCGGGCTGTCGGGAATCGCGAAGTCCGAGACGAGCCAGAGCGCTCCGGGTTGCAGTTGTGCAGAGATGCGCTGGGTGAGGGCATCGACTTCCTGTTGTGCGAGGCAATCGAGGAAGAAGTGGGTGACGATGAGGTCTGTTCCCGGAGGCGCGTCGGCCACGTGCGCTGAGATTTGCGCGGTCTTGAGTCTTCGGCCAGCGAAGGCGCAACGTTTGGATAGAAGCTGCAGCATGGTCGCGCTGGTGTCGATAGCGAGGGCATGAAGTGCAGGGTTCTGGCGCAACAGGCGGGCGAGGAAGCGGCCATCGCCGTCACCGAGGACGAGGGCTCGGTTGCAGGCGGTGAGATGCGGCAGGTGGTGCTCGCGGGTGCGTTCGAGCAGCGGGCCGAGGGAGATGTATTCCGCCCAGCGGTAGACGCGGGCGACGCGGTCGAAGTTGTGACTCTGCGTCATGGGTGCAGCAGAAAGAGGATCGGCGAGAGCAGGACGAGGTCCGCTGCGGCGCGGAGATGCACAGCGCTGATGCGGCGGCGATTCATGTGCAATGCGAGCAGGCAGACGGCGCTGAGAGTGCAGGCGATTGACAGAGCAGCGATGGCATGGATTTGAAGTGCGAGGACAAGGCCCAGCGTAAGGATGAGCAGGCTGAGGTGGGCCAGATGGCGGATGGACCAGAGCGTTGTCCAGTGGGCGTTACGCGGGGGGTGCGGTGAGGAAGAATGCTCCCACGCGTAGAGGTAAAGACAGTTGAGGGTGCAGACTGCGGCGAAGAGGGCGGCCGCGGGGAGCAGTTGCAGCTGCAGCCAGGGCGATCGCGCGACAGTGGGGATGAAGCAGGCGGCGGGGAAGAAGATGCCGACGGCAAGCTCTTTGGGCAGGCGGCGTGCGCCGTTGCCGCTCTGCGGGAGGGCGTGGATCAGCAGCATCCAGACACCGAGCATGGAGGCAAGCAGCGTGTAGAGCAGCAGAGCGCGAGGATGGATGCGCGGCAGTAAAAGGCCAAGCACGAGTGCGCCGCACGCCATGCCGGTGAGGAAGCGTTTGCGATGAAGATAGTGAAAGCGGTGCCGTTCTTCGAGGTCAACCAGTGCGGCAGGGCGTTGCGCTGTGTCGAGTACGCGGGCGTCGAGAAGACGGTCCGCAGCGTAAATCATCCAGACTGCGACGAACATCGCAATGGGCGCCATCCAGGGCAGAGTCACGCCGGCGCAGTGTGCTATGAAGTACGTCCAGAGTGCGGCGACGGTTGGTGCGTCGAGAGAGAGAAGGTGCCAGAGCGCCAGCCCGGAACGACGCGGACGGTACGGGGGAACCAGCTGCAGGCCAGTTCTGCGCGGGGCGTCTACAAGCTGTAGTTTGGGGCTGTGGTTCGGCAACAGTAAACCTCGATGACAAGAGCTATCGGCAGATGTTCAGAATTCCGAACATCGATCAGCAGATACCCCAGGCGTCTGCACGCAGTCGGATGAGAGTTGAGAGAGGGAGCGGCTTGAGTACGCTGCCGTTCAACAGAAACCGTAGCTGTGTGCTTCTATGATTATGAAACGCCAGCGGACAACAGATTGGATCTCTCTGTTTCGTCTGAAGTGTCTGTCTGCATGGTCGAGGATATGGTCGCGCCGCCCTGTGGAAGTGCGTGCGCTCCAGCAGCCCAGAAGCTGGGGTCTATATCGGCAAAGATACTGTCGCGCTCTTCGATCGCAGCGAGCCTGGAGTCCTCCGCATCTGTGATGCTGCCGTTCGCGGAGAAGTTCTCCCACATGGCTTTGATCTCGTTAAACTGATCGTTGTGGGTTTCGAAGCGGAGTTCTGCGTAGTCGCGGGCGGCGCCGGTGGTGATGAGGAACTGCCAGTCGGACGACTCAAGAAGCAAGAGTTCGCGGCACAGCTGCTTGACGATGCGCTCTGCCAGGGACTGATTGGGGCCGGGCTTCTGCCAGATGCCGCTGGAGCAGACTTCGCGGGTGTAGATTTCGGCGGGGTAGATGTGGGTGTAGGTCCAGGAGGTGTCGGGGTTCATCCAGACGTGGTTGGTACCCTCCGCGCCCCAGGAGCCCTCGTGCATCTTGACGAAGCCGGCGCGCGGGTAGTGGTCGAGATAGTTGGAGCAGGTGGTGAGTTCGAGGCCTGTGGGGTAGTCGTGCAGCACGCGGGCGACGGCTTCAAGCCAGAGTGAACCTTCAAACCACCAGTGGCCGAAGAGTTCGGCGTCGAAGGGTGAGCATAGGACGGGCGGAATTCCGTCGTTGAAGCCGTCCTGCAGAGCCTGCCAGACGAGGTGAACGAAGTGCGAGGCGTGGCTCTTGACGCGCTCGGCGGCCTCCTTCGGGTAGTAAGGTTCCTTGTCGTTCATGTCGACGCGTGGGCCGGTGACGCGCCAGTAACGGTGACCGCCGGGCCAGCGCTTCTTGTGGAAGTCGAGGTAGTTGGCGTCGCCGGGATAGCCGGAGTCGCCGGACCAGACCTGAATGCCGGTGCGCGGGTCGCGCGGAAAGACTGTGGTGGCGTGGCGCTTGTCGTAAGGGCCGTCGACGAAGTAGGGCTGATAGAGGCGACGATCGTCGCGGTGCGTGAGGTGCTCTTCGGTCTGCGGAACGATCCGGCCGGCCATGAGCTCGTAGGGCGAAGGGGTACGCGCGGACTGCTCGACGAGATGGGTGTCGACGAAGAAGAATTCGATGTCGCTCTCGCTGAGCGCCTGCTCGACGCCGATGCGGTTGAAGGCCGGAGCGATGGGGGTGCCGTCAGTGTTGGTGACGGGGTAGCTCCAGAGGCCGGCAGGGCGGTAGCCGCACTCGGGTGCCCACATGCCGCGCGGACGCTCGCCAATGTGGCGCTCGTGGGTTTGAACGGCAGTGCGAATCTGTGCGCGGACGCTCTCGTCGGTGCCGAGCAGCGGCATGTAACCGTGTGTTGCGCCGCTGGTGATGATCTCGATGAGGCCCTTCTGATGGAAGGTGCGGAAGCCCTTGATGATGTCGCGGTCGAGTGCCTCGAAGTCGCTGAGAGCTTCGGAGAAGAAGGCATGCCAGAAGCGGGCGGTTTCGGCGTAGTGGGCCTCGTTGGTGGAGAGGAAGTAGGCCTCATCTTCGCGGGCGGCAGCGATCTTGCGCCCGATGTATTTGGGGAATTCGATCTTGAAGAGGGGGTGGGCGAGCTGCTCGAGGAGGATAGGCGAGATGTTGAGGTTGCAGTTCAGGGCGATGCCGTCGTGCTCCAGGCGGCCAAGAACGCGCAGCAGAGGGAGGTAGGTTTCGGCAGCTGCTTCGTGGAGCCACTCCATACCGTGCGGCCATGTGCCGTGGTTTACCACGTACGGCAGGTGCGCGTGGAGCGTGAAGTTGAGAAAGCCGACTGGCCTGGTTACGGATGCGTTCAACGTGAGTTCCCTTCCGGGTTGGCTCGTGCGAACCGCGCTTCGGTTTGCCCATACCGAAGTTCCGGCGCGATCGAGGTTAGTGTATCAGCCGTGTTACAGGCGGCCGTAGAGCGGGATTGAGGGAGTGCCGAACAACCCTCCGGGCAGAGCGAGGTTTTTGTTCGGCACACCTTCGATAGATGGTTGAGAAGCTTCAAGACGATGAAGACTTAGCGAGTCTGCAGGCCGGGACCGTCTGTTGCGTCGGCACCTGCCTGACGCGAGGTCTGCACGGTGATGGAGTTGGTGAGTCGAAAGGGTATGACGGTCTCCGAGGCGATGTGGACCTGCTGGCCGCGGGTGGCGCCTTGCAGGATGGTACCGCCACCTGCTCCAGCACCGGCCCCGATGGCGGCACCTTTGCCACCTCCGAAGATGCCGCCGAGGACTGCTCCTATCGCAGCGCCGCCGCCGATCTTTTCTGCGGTGTTGGTGCCGCGTCCCTTGCCCTGTAGAACGTAGGGATCGGCGGAGAGCGGAACCCAGTCTCCGTGGCGATGGATGGAGTCGAGGCGCAGAACGAGTAACGAGCTGCCCTTGAAGTGGCTTGCATCCTTGGCGTCGGTGACGGTGCCGCGGATGGCAGCGCCGGTGGGGATGGCGATGTAGCCGTTGATGATGACCGGGCGGGTGATGACGCCGGTGAATGGTGTGCCTGGCTGAGTAGTCTCGCTGTCCAGGTTTTCCGTGATGCGGATGGCGAGGTCAGAGCCTGCAGGGACAGTGACGGTCTGCACGGGCGGCGGTGGCGGCGCGGAGGAGCCTGTCGGCGGCGGTGGCAGCGGCTGATTGTGGTGGATTGCCGTGGTTTCGGCCGGCGTGGCGGTGCGCGGCGTGGTGGGTGCGGCGGGGGTCGTGATGGTTGGCGCTACAGCCAGGCCGGCGACGGTGAGGTCGTTGACGACCTCTTTGACGCCGTCGACTTTGGCGGTGTCTTCGGCGGCGAGAGTGCTGGCAGTCTCATCGGAGACATTGCCGGATAGGGTGACGACGCCGCTCTGCGTGGCGACCTGGACGGGCTGCTGGCCAATGACGGTGTCGGCGGAGAGCGCGGACTGAACGTTCTTGGTGAGCGTGGCGTCGTCGACGGTCTTCTTGCAGCCGACGGGAAGCAGCGTGAGGGCGAGCACCGCGCCGGCGAGGCCGATGCGCGAGACATTGTGAAGGCGAGTTGAAGGTTCGAGATTTGTCATAGGTGGACCTCGTACAAAAGGTAACGCAGCAAAGGTTGTCGGTGAGTTGGATGCGAGTTAAACGTTTTGTGACAGTACCATAGGTGGAAAACCGGGCAGTTCGAGGTGTTTGCTGCAACTCTGCGCAACTGCGAAGCATCTACCCAAAGCTGAGTGGTTGCGGTGGGAGTGAAAGAGTATGCTGACTGTGGAACGCCGCGTCATAGGAGGAGGAGACAGATGGCAAATAACGACAATGTAGGCGGATTTGGATGGTTTCTGGCAGGGCTTGGGATCGGCGCCCTGGTGGGTGTGCTGTATGCGCCGAAGGCCGGCAAGGAGACGCGCGATGAGCTGAAGGCCAGCGCGATCGATGCCAAGGACCGTGCGGCGAAGCTGTACGCCGAGAAGGCCGATCAAGCTGCAGAGTATGTGCGCCAAGGTAAGCAGACTGCTGACGAGTATGTGCGTCAGGGAAGGCAGGCTGCAAATGATTATGTTGATAAGGGCCGCGAGTACTACGAGAAGGGCCGCACGCAGTGGAATGAATATGTAGACAAGGGCAAGGATCTGATCCAGACCCAGACGGATGCGGCGAAGGCTGCGGTGGAGGCGGGTAAGAACGCCTATACCGAGAAGACCTCGACGCCGGTTGCCTAATGGCCTTGCAGTGTGGCTGCACATGCAGGCGGTGCGCCTGTGTGTGCAGTCGTAGTTTAAGCTGTTGAAGCACGGGGTGTTCCCCGCGAGTGGGCAACCGGATGTTGCCGAAGGAACGAGGACGATCGATGCCTAGGATCTCTTTAGCGACGCTGGCGATGTTTCAGGGTGGCGACGTGACTGTAGGTGCGCACGATATTCATCTGACGATGATTGCGGTGTGGATCATCGCAATCGCTCTGGCTGTTGCTGCAGGTGCTCTGTTCCTGATGGCAGGGTTCGCGGCGAAGCTGCTGGTGAGCGTGGATGGCATCGCGAAGGAGGTGCGGGAGCATACCGCGCCACTGCTGGACAAGACTCATGAGCTCATCGTCGAGCTGGCCCCGAAGATTCATCACGTGACTTCGAATGCAGAGCACATCAGCACGACGGTGCGGACGAAGATGGACGAGATCGCCGTGACGGTGACGGAGCTGAATGCGACGGTACAGGAGGTGAATCTGCGTACTCAGAGACAGGTCGCGCACGTGGATAGCATCGTGACTGATGCGCTGCATGCTGCTGGTGAGATCTCGCATGCGGTGCAGGACGGGATCCGCGGGCCGGTGCGGCAGGTGTCGGGCATCATCGCCGGGGTGAAGGCGGGGATTGAGAAGCTGGTGGAGCGGTCGCCGTTTGGGCGTGGATAGTTTCGCTCGGTGCGCCCCGGGGCTGAAGCCTCTTGATTTCAGAAATGGCTCGGATCTCCTATGTTGTGGCTTGAAAACAAAGACATCGAGTACACATATCGTGGCTTGAAAATAGCCTGATTTTCGGACTAGAAGAGCGATGGGCGCGGGGATGCGCCTAACAGGATGTTACTGAGGCTGAAGGTGGTGTGGGTGCCTTCGTTGCCTCCCCAGGCGAAGAGCAGATAGACGAGAGGCAGGCCTCCGGCGTGGACGGTGAGGCCCACCGAATAGCTTTGCCGCAGGTTGGCGAAGTCGATGTCGCTGCGGGGCAGCGGCGATTTGGCGGCGTCGGCGGAGAAGTAGACGCCGAGCGGGAGTTTTGGGAGCGTGTGCTCGATGGTGCCCCGAAGCAGTACGAGGTTGGGGGAGCGGAAGCGGTAGTCGGGGTAGCTGGCGAGGATAGGGTTGCTGTCGATGTCGGAGCCGCCGGTGGTGGGATCGAAGTAGAAGGGGACGGACTTGCCTGCGCTTGTGGCGGATCCGGTGAGCAGGAGCCGCAGGCTGATGGAGCCTTCGTGATTGATGGTGCTGGAAACGTGTGTGGGCGATGGGCAGGGAGTTGAGGTGGGGTCGGGCGTGCAAGCGTCGGGGCCGTTCTGCGGGTTGGATGCGGTGAGGTAGACCTTGCTGGCGAGCGGGAACTCGTGGCCGATATCGGCGGTCCAGCGGCGGAAGCTGTAGGGTGTGCCGCCGAGGCTGGTGAAGCTCTGGATGTTGGCCAGGTAGTGCAGACGCAGATGGTCGTTGAAGAGGCTGGGCTGGATCTGAATGCCGCCGCCGGGTTCGATGAAGGCTGCGGAGCGGGTGAGGCCGGGCGCGGTGGACTCGGTGTAGAGTTGCGCGATTGTGGGGACGGTCTCGCGGGTGTCGGGGCGAAGTTGCGGGACGCGCCCGTTGAGTTCCAACGTGAAGGATATGCCGTCGCGATTGAGCGGGAGGGTGGCGCTGGTTCCGGCTATGGTTTCGGTTAGGCCGAAGGCGGATTGGCCTGAGGGCAATGTGTTGGGGCCGAGGCCGTAGAAGTAGAGGCGATTGAGCGAGGTGGTCTGCGCGTAGAGGTTGAAGATGGGCGCGATCTGGAAGGCGGGCTTCTTCTGTGCCTTGGTGGGCGTCCCCATGACGACGCCGATGACCTGGTGCGACTGCGGCAGGCGATAGGCGGTGAGGTAGGAACCGGCGCGCCACGAGCCGTTGCCGGTGGCGACTGCGTCCGTATTGGTGGTCATGCGCCACTCGTCGGAGAAGTCCTTGTGCTCGACAAAGGCTAGGCCGGCGGCGAAGCCATTCTGAGGTGAGAGGCTGCCGACGGCGATGTGCAGAGGCTGGCCGGTGATGAGGGTCTGGCTGATGTCTGTGATGTGGCCGAAGGTGAACTCGGAGCAGGGTCTGGTGAGCTGTTGCTGACAGGGATGGAGTTCGAGCCACTCGCGGCGGAAGTCGGAGTGGAGGCGGCTTTCGTTGCCGGTTGGGCTACTGGGCTGGCCGCTGCTTTGCGCAAGCGCTGTTTGCGCGGCGAGGAGAAGGGCGACGAGGATGTGTGCGTGTAGCTTCATCTCTTTCTCGTGGACTTCTGGGTAGATTTTTTCGGAGCCTTCCTTGGCGGAGCTGACTTCTTAGCGGCGGTTGTAGCTGGAACTGGTAGGGCAGAGTTGGATGTAGTTCCACGTAGGGCATTGGTGACAGCGGCGATGTAAATGGCTGCGCCGCCTTCAGTGTGGATGTTTGCGGCGATGGCGGGGTCGATGCCGAGGTCTCCGCGTTTCTTCTCGATGTGCTGGAAGTGCTGGAGCTGGCTGTAGAGCAGGTCGGAGACACGGCGGTTCGGGTTGTAGGCGGAGCGGGGCGGCGCTGGGACGGAGATGGGATCCATGGGATGACCTCTGTCTAAGAGTTAGCGGGCTGCACAACGAAGCTGGGGCACTCGTTGTCTGCGCGCATGGTCGTGAGTGTGAGGTTGTTGAGGAAGGTGTTGGCGTTGGTCTCGCGCTGCGAGCGCGGGGCGTTGGGGAGTTGGAAGAAGTCGCTGACGGTGGCGGGGATGGAGGCGTGATCGAAGACGTCGTTGATAACGGTGCCGGCGGCGACCCACGGTGAGATCAGGATGGCGGGGACTCGGACGCCGAGGCGGTCAAAGGCGAAGGAGTCGAGCGTGCCGGTGTCGGCTGGCTGTGCGATGAAGGGTGTGTCGGGTGGGCAAGCGGGTGGCGGGACGTGGTCGTAGATGCCGCCGTGCTCGTCATAGACGAGGAGTATGGCGGTGTTGGGCCAGAGGTTGGGGTTGGTGCGGATGGCGTTGTAGACCTGCGCGATGAACTGCTCGCCGGCGCGGACGTCGTGGTCGGGGTGCTGGTCGCAGGCGATGGCCTCGCCGCTGCCGTCGGGCGCGGGGTGGTCAGTGTAGTTGGGCTCGATGAAGCAGTAGTCGGGTAGTGCGCTCTGCTTGCAGGCGTTGAGGAAGTCCTGAAAGGTGCCGAAGAGCGAGGGCTGGTTCTGGAGGAGGTTGACGACCTCCATGGTGGAGCTGGCCTCGTCGTAGTAGAAGAGCTTGCAGGTGTGGTTGGCGGCTAGCAGGCGGTTGTAGATGGCCTGAAAGGGCTTGCCTTCGTAGAAGACATCCATGCTGACCTGGCCGAAGGATGTGCCGTAGTGCGCGAAGGCGCGGTTGCAGATGGTAGGGCCAGGGATGGACGCAAACCAGCGATTGAAGGTGGCGTATTGCGTGGCGAGAGTGGTGAGGACGGGGAGCTTGTCCGGCGTGAAGTAGTAAAGAATGTCGTGCGAGTGTGCGGTGTTCTGCTGCTGGTTGAAGTAGCTGGCGATGAAGCCCTGCATGGTGGGTGGCAATGGCGGGCCGTGTTGGGTGTTGTTGAAGATCTGGAGATTGACGGCGGCGAAGTGGTGATTGGGGTCGGGGTCGAGCTGGCTCTGGTACTCGGCTAGCGGCTGTACCTTGACTTGAGCGCCGGTGGTGTCGGGGTTGGACTCGTTGCCGGTGAGGCCGTCGATGTTGGGGTGCGTGGCTTTGAGCGCGCCGAGCATGTGGTCGAAGGATCGGTTCTCCATCATGAGCACGACGACGTGTTTGAGCGTCTGGATGCCGGGTAGGGTGCGGTCGAGAGCCATGGGACTTCCTCAAAGGGGATGTGCTGCGACGTTGCACACTGCAGCGCATGACGAACGGCTGCGAGGCCGCGGCGAGCTTGAGCGGGCCCGAGTACAGAGGAATATCGAAGGGAGGAAAGAGCCCGGATGCGGAACGTGTCGGCGCTATCGTGCGAGAATCATACGCTTGCCGAGGCCGCGTGGCATGAAAAAAGTGCGCTGAGACGGGAATGCCTCAGCGCACTTTGGTGGTTGCGGGTAGCTATTCGGCGTTCTTGAACATTTGCTTGATGCCGCGGAGAGCCTGGCGGGTGCGCTCCTCGTTTTCGATGAGCGAGAAGCGGATGTGCGTGTCGCCGTGGTCGCCGAAGCCGATGCCGGGGCTGACGGCGGTGTGGGCTTCGAGCAGAAGCTTCTTGGAGAAGTCGAGCGAGTTGAGGCCCCGGAACTGGTCGGGGATTTTGGCCCAGACGAACATGGTGGCCTTCGGGTTGTCGACGTGCCAGCCGAGTTTATTGAGGCCGGGTACAAGGACGTCGCGGCGGCGCTTGTAGTTTTCGACGATGTCGGTGACGCACTGTTGCGGGCCTTCGAGTGCGGCGATGCTGGCGACCTGGATGGGGGTGAAGGTGCCGTAGTCGAAGTAGGACTTGATGCGGCCGAGGGCGGCGACGAGCTTGGTGTTGCCGACCATGAAGCCGACGCGCCAGCCGGGCATGTTGTAGCTCTTGGAGAGGGTGAAGAACTCGACGGCGATGTCCTTTGCGCCGGGGACTTGAAGGATGCTGGGGGCCTGGTAGCCGTCGAAGACGATGTCGGCGTAGGCGAGGTCGTGGACGATGTAGATGCCGAGCTCTTTGCAGAGCGGGACGAGCCGTTCAAAGAAGCTGAGGTCCACGCACTGCGTCGTGGGGTTAGCAGGGAAGTTGAGGATGAGTATCTTGGGTCGCGGCGACATGCGCGGAAGTTGATCGGCGAGCTGTTGGTAGAGGCCGTCGGAGTCGCAGGAGTCGAGCTGGATGGACTGCACCTGCGAGCCGGCGATGACCGGGCCGAAGATGTGGATAGGATAACTGGGGTTGGGGACGGCGACGGTGTCCTGATCGTCGAGCAGGGCGAGGCATAGGTGCGCGATGCCTTCTTTGGAGCCGATGGTGACGATGGCCTCGGTATCCGGATTGAGGTCGACGGCGTAGCGGCGCTGGTACCAGTCGCAGATGGCCTTGCGGAGTCGCGGGATGCCTTTGGAGAGCGAGTAGCGATGCGTGGTGGTGCGCTGCGCGGCCTCGATGAGCTTGTCTACGATGAACTTGGGAGTGGCGCCGTCGGGGTTGCCCATGCCGAAGTCGATGATGTCTTCGCCACGCTTGCGTGCTGCTGCCTTCAGCTCGCCTGTGATGTTGAAGACGTAGGCGGG
>CAJCIM010000103.1 GCA_903970395.1 Acidobacteriaceae bacterium | reverse complement strand
GCGCCTTCATCAGGAACCACGCAAAGCTTCCCGGCGCAACCTCAATCTCATCCTTGTGCCCATGGATGTGAAAGATCACCTTCAGCACCCCGACGATCAGAAAATCGATGGCAATCGCGCAGCCTCTGCTCTTGAAGCTCGCCAGCGGCAGCCCATTCAGCTCATCCATGCGGTGGGTCTCATGCGCGCGAAACTCCCGCTTTCCCGTCAGCTTCTCAAGTTTGACCATGCGGTTAATGTAGCCCAACCCTCCGTCTCGCTCACTACCTTTCGCTTCCTTCAATCGTCTGGCGAAGAATGACAAACGTCACCACCGTTTCCTGACGCCCCTCACTACAACCCGCGCCCGCACGCTTCCATACTCGGTCTTGTAATCGCAATCCACCCTGCGACAGACCGCGATAGAAACCAGGAGCGATCCATATGCCCGCCATACTCGAACCGCCAATCGCAACAGACGCAGTAGCCTCGCTTACAAGCATCACCAAGCGCTACGCCAACGGAGTCCTCGCGCTCGACGACCTCTCGCTCACCCTGCGTCGCGGCGAGATCGTAGCGCTCCTCGGCCCCAACGGTGCTGGCAAGTCCACCGCCGTCAAGCTCCTCATGGGCCTCAGCGCACCCACCGCTGGCAACGTTCGCATCTTCGGCGCAGACCCTCGCAACACCGACGCCCGCCTACGCACCGGCGTCATGCTCCAGGTCGGCCGCGCTCCCGAGATGCTCCGCGTCCGCGAGCAGGTCGAAATCTTCCGCGGCTATTACCCCAAACCCATGCCCTACGCCGACCTCGTCAAAGCCGCGGGCTTGGAAGAAATAGAAGCTCGTTTCTTCGGCCAGCTCAGCGGCGGCCAGAAGCAGCGCATGCTGTTCGCGCTCGCACTCGCCGGCGACCCCGACCTCATCTTCCTCGACGAGCCCACCGTCGGTCTCGACATCGAAGCCCGCCGCGCCATGTGGACCACAATCCGCGCCCTCGCCGCGCGTGGCAAGACCGTCCTCCTCACCACGCACTACCTCGAAGAGGCCGACGCACTCGCCCACCGCATCGTCGTCATCAACAAGGGCAAGCTCGTCTGCTCCGGCACCCCCGCCGAAGTAAAATCCATCTCCCTCGGTGCAACCGGCGGCACCGCTACATCTTCCACCATCAAGATCATCCGCTGCGTCACTGCGCTTCCCGTGCAGAACATCCGCACCATCCCAGGAGTTACGCAAGCCGGCCTCACCGACACCCTCACCACCCTCACCACTACGCGGCCCGAGGCCACTCTCCGCGAGATGCTCGCCCTGGATCCCACACTCCACGCCCTAGAAGTCCAAAGCCCCGCCCTGGAAGACGCATTCCTGGCCCTCACCAAATAGCGCGGTTTCCTACTTCCTACTTGCTACTTGCACTGAAGGAGACACCATGTCCACCACCACTCTCACCTTTCCCGCCACAGCCTCCCGCAGCCTCCCACAAACCCTGCGCATCTTCCTCACCGAAACCCGTTACGAGTTCCTGCGTCTCCTCCGCACGCGCAGCTTCGCTCTCTCGGTCATCGGCTTTCCGGTCGTCTTCTACATCTTCTTCGGCCTCATCATGAACCGCGGCGAACACATCGGCGGCATCACCGTCGCGCGCTACATGCTCGCCGGTTACACAGTCTTCGGCATGGTCGGGGCAGCCCTCTTCGGCATCGGCGTCGGCCTCTCCGCCGAGCTCGCCGCCGGCTGGCTCGAACTCAAACGCGCCAGCCCCATGCCGCCACTCGCATACCTCTGCGCCAAGTGCATCTCTGCGATGGTCTTCGGCATCATCATCGTCAGCCTGCTCACCCTGCTCGGCATCACCGCCGGCAGCGTGCATCTCTCCCTCATCGAATTCGTCCGCATGATGGCCCTCACCATCGTCGGCGTTATACCCTTCGCGGCAATGGGCATGGCGCTCGCTCTGCTCGTCCCCGCCAGCTCCGCCCCCGGCATCGCCAACATGATCTACCTCCCAATGAGCTTCTGCGGCGGCCTATGGGTACCCATCATGTTCCTGCCCAAAGTTCTGCGACACTTCGCCGTCGTGCTGCCCACCTACCATCTGGCCCAACTACAGCTCACCGCCTTCGGCTACCCCAGCACCGGCACCGCGCTCAGCCATTGGATCGGCCTCACCGGCTTCACCCTCCTCGCCCTCGGCGTCGCTCTGTTCGCCTTCCGCCGCCTCGAACAGAACTCGTAGAGAACAAGTAGTTAATGAGTAGACAAAAATCCTTCTTTCTCTACTCATTACTCCTTACTCACTACTCCATACCCTCCCGCAGTTACACTGCTCACATCGAGAAAACCGCCATGCGCAATCCCCCCATCCCGCCTAAACCCCGCGCCCGCAACTGGGCATGGCTCTGGCTTGCGTACACCGGCTTCCTCTTCCTCGACCCCATCCTTGACCCACACCTCTACCAGTGGCTCGGCACCGTCGCCGTCTTTGCCACCTTTCTCCTCATCTTCCGCAAGTATGTTCTTTGCGCCGATCTGGGAGAACCCACGCAATTCTGGATGATCGGCGCCACCTTCCTCCTCGGCCTCGTCGCCTTCCCGTGGAACCAGGGCGCGTCCTGCCTCATGGTCTACGCCTTCTGCTTTCTTCCCTTCGCCATCGAGTCCGTCCGACGCGTCCTCGCTCTCTACGTGCTCGGCGTGCTCATCATCCTCGGCGAAGGCACTTACTTCCACAGCTGGCACGGCGTCTTCCATATCTCCTGGATCAACACCTTCGTCGCCATCTTCCTCGTGCTCGTCATCGGCGGCGGCAACATCTTCTTCGCCGAGCAGAAACGCTTCAACATGGCGCAGGCCAAGGCCGAGCGTGATCTCCACGCCGCCCAGGAAGAGAACCTCGCACTCGCCGCCGTCGCCGAACGCGAACGCATCGCCCGCGATCTCCACGACGTTCTCGGTCACACGCTCTCCGTTATCGTCCTCAAAGCCGAGCTCGCCGGCCGCCTCATCACTCTCAACACGGAAGAAGCCTCCGCCCGCGCCACCGCCGAGATCGCCGACGTAGAACGCACCGCCCGCACAGCGCTCGTCGAGGTCCGCGAGGCCATCGGCGG
This sequence comes from Acidobacteriaceae bacterium, assembly GCA_903970395.1. GTDB lineage: Bacteria > Acidobacteriota > Terriglobia > Terriglobales > Acidobacteriaceae > Granulicella. Next base: position 2,121 of record CAJCIM010000103.1, on the reverse strand, counting down.
CTACCGCACCCGCGGCCTCGCCGCCGAGATCGAAGCCGCACGCCGCACCCTCGACGCCGCCGGCGTCACCCTCACTGTTGCCGACGATTCGGGAACCACACATCCGGATGCCCCACGTCTCGCTTCTGAGACGTGGGATGCAGATATCACCCCCGCCGCGAACCTCTCCTCCTCCGAAGAGACCGTCCTCGCCCTCGCCCTCCGCGAAGCCGTCACCAACATCGTCCGCCACGCCCGCGCCACCACCTGCACGCTGCGCTTCATCACCGACTCCGGCACACGCCGTCTCATCGTCGAAGACAACGGCGCATCCCCCGCACCGCCCCGCGAAGGCAACGGCCTCCGCGGTATGCGTGCCCGCATCGAATCCATCGGCGGCCACCTCCAGCTCCAGCACGACCAGGGCACCCGCATCCTCATCACCCTCCCTCAAACAGCCGAGGTACGATGACCCCGCGCCGTTCACAAACTGTTGGGTGCCCCATCTTCGCCGCAGCTTCATCGCGGCTAAGGCGGGCTGAAGGATGCCAATCTTGACCACACCCACAAAAATCCGCGTCCTCCTCGCCGAAGACCAGACCATGCTCCGAGGCGCACTCGCCGCGCTCCTCTGCCTCGAACCCGACATCACCGTCGTCGCGCAGGCCGCCAACGGCAATGAAGCCCTCAAACTCATCCAGCAGCACACCCCCGATGTCGTCGTCACCGACATCGAGATGCCCGAGCGCACCGGCCTCGAACTCGCCACCGAAATCAAAAATCTCTACCCCACCACCGAATCGGGTGCTTCGCTCATGCGCAGTCTCACCGCACATGAGCGGGATGCGAATGCAGGGTTCCGCCCCTGCGCTCCCCGCGTCATCATCCTCACCACCTTCGCCCGACCCGGCTATCTCCGTCGCGCACTCGACGCCGGCGCCCGCGGTTACCTCCTCAAAGAGCGCCCAGCCACCGAGCTCGCCGAGGCCATCCGCAAAGTCCACGCCGGCCTCCGCGCCATCGACCCCGCCCTCGCCGCCGAAGCCTGGTCCGCCGACCCCGACCCACTCTCCGACCGCGAGCGCCAGATCCTCCAGCGCGCCGGCGAAGGTCGCACCTCAGCCGAAATCGCCGCCGACCTCCGCCTCTCCGAAGGCACCGTCCGCAACTACCTCTCCGAGGCCATCGCCAAACTAGGAGCCACCAACCGCACCGACGCCGCCCGGATAGCCCGCTCCCGTGGCTGGCTCTAACTCCCCACAAATCCGGATGCGTGGGTTCGCAGGATGCCGGGTGCCCCATCTTCACCGCGGCCTCATCGCGGCTAAGGTGGGGATGAACACCCCCAACCACCCCGCGATACAATAAAATAGCCGATGGCGTCTCTCCTCCAGTCCGCCGATCTAGTCCAGATCGACCTCACCCCGCGCAAACCCGCCCCCAAGCCCGACTGGCTCAAGGCCCGCGCACCCATGGGCGAGACCTTCCACAACCTCAAGAAGCTGGCCCGCGAGCTTAACCTCCACACCGTCTGCGAGTCCGCCCACTGCCCCAACATCGGCGAGTGCTGGAACCACAAGACCGCCACCTTCATGATGCTCGGCAACCTCTGCACGCGCCGCTGTGGCTTCTGCGCCGTGCCCAAAGGCAAGCCCGAACCCATCGACCACACCGAACCCGAACGCGTCGCCTACGCCGTGGCCTCGCTCGGCCTCAAGCACGCCGTCATCACCAGCGTGAACCGCGACGACGACAACCTCGGCGCCGCGCAGGCCTTCGTCAACGTCATCCACGAGATCCGCCGCCAGGCCCCCGGCTGCCAGGTTGAGGTCCTTACCCCCGACTTCCAGGGCGTGGAAGCCGCACGCCGCATGGTCGTCGACGCCCGCCCAGAAATCCTGAACCACAACATCGAGACCGTGCCGCGCCTCTACCGCGTCGCCAAATCCGGCGGTCGCTACGAGCGCAGCCTGAACTTCCTCGACATGGCAAAGAAGGAATCTTCCACGGACGCGAACGGCGAAGCGTGCGAGCCGTTGGTAACAAAGACCGGCATCATCGTCGGCATGGGCGAAGAGATGCACGAGTTGCTCGCGGTCTTCCGCGACCTCGCCGACCGCAAGGTCGACATCCTCACCATCG
>CAJCIM010000102.1 GCA_903970395.1 Acidobacteriaceae bacterium | reverse complement strand
CGAGTGCGTTGCGTGAGAGTGCGAGGCCGGTGCCTGCGATGGCGGTGGTCTTGAGGAAGTCGCGACGAGATGAGGACATGCAGTCTCCGGTGTTATGGGTGGGACGGATGGAGTTGTGGTGGTTCTAAAAGCAGATTCCCTGAGGGAATGACAAACAAAAAAACATCAGTTTTTCGGAAGGAGTTCGTAGCTGACGAAGGCGAGCTTTGTGCTGTCTGGCGACCAGGAGGGGACGTTGATGGTGCCCTGGCAGCCGAAGAGTTTGGCGAGGAGTTTTACTTTACCGTCTGCGAGAGAGATGAGGCGGAGCTCGACGTCCTTGGCGGCGGGGTGGCCGGTGACGGAGGGGTCGTAGGCGAGGTAGACGAGCCATTTGCCGTCGGGCGAGATGTGCGGAAACCAGTCGTTGGAGAGCTCGTGAAGGAGCTGCTGCTGATCGCTGCCGTCGGGCTTCATGCTCCAGAGCTGCATGTGGCCGTTGCGTTCGGAGTTGAAGTAGATGCGAGAGCCGTCGGGGGCGTACTCGGGGCCGTCGTCAAGGCCCTTGGCGGTGGTGAGGCGAGTTTCAGCACCACCGGCTTCGGGGATGGTGTAGATGTCGAAGTCGCCGTTACGCTGGGCCGTGAAGGCTAGTGTGTTGCCGTCGGGAGACCAGCCGTGCCAGTAGGACGGGCCGGTGGGGGTGATCTGGCGTGGTGTGCCGCCTGTGGTGGGCACGATGTAGATGCGCGAGGCGGCGTCGGAGGAGGACTGGTCGCTGATGGCGAGCTGCGAGCCGTCAGGTGAGAGGCCGTGGTCGTTGTTGATGTGGGTTTGTGGGTTGGTGGTGATTTGGGTGGGCTTTGCGGTTGCAAGATCGAAGCTGTACATGAGGCCGCTCTGGTTGAAGAGGAGCGATTTGCCGTCGCGTGTCCAGTTGGGGGCTTCGAAGAGTGTGGGGGAGACGTAGGCTACGCGGCGGTCCGTGGAGGCGACTGTGATGGTTTCGAGTGTGCTGTAGAGCGTGGGCGAGCCGGTTGTGGGCTGGAGCTGCTGGAGCTCGACGTTGGAGAAGACGGCGGACTCGGAGACGTCCTTATCGTGGGAGCAGATGCCGAGGCCGATGTAGAAGTCTCCGGTGAGGGCGATGCGCATGGCAGCGCCGGAGGGGTTGAGTTTACCGGCTGCGTCGGAGACATAGACGTAGGCGTAATTGCCGCGTTTGAGGATGCGGACGCGTTGCGGGGCGGAGACGGCGGACTCGATCTCGTGCGTGTCGGCGTTGGGGGTGTCGCGGTATTGGAGCGAGGTGAGGCCGTTGCCGTGGCGCGCGACGTCGACGTAGACAGAGCCGGGGCCGAGGGTCTGGCGAAGCATCAGGACGGCTTTGCGGTGGTCGTTGCCCTTGTTGCCGGTAAAGGCGATGTCGGCGGAGAGGGAGACGTCCCCGCTGACCTTGGTGAAGAGGAAGTGGAAGGCGTCGGTGCCGAACCACATGTTATCGCCGCTGCCGGTAAGGGTGTAGGTGTGCCTGGTGGCGTCGAAGTTGGCGCTGCCGGGGTGGAGGACGGTGCCGATGTCGGTGTCCTGCGTGAAGATGCCCAAATTGGGAGCTGCGGGCTTGAATGCCTGCCCGCGATGGCGCTGTGCGGATGCGCAGGGCGCGGTGAGCAGAGTTGCGGCGAGGGCCGTCATCGCCAAACCGTTGAGGTTCACACCACGGGATTTCATAAGGCAGAGCCTCTTCAGGGAAGCCAGAGTAGAACGATGATGACGATAACAACGGGCGTTTTTTCGTCTGTAACGCTAGCATATCGGCAAACGGCTTGTCAGCCTTCGGCGGATTGAAAGAGATGGGACGGAGCACCGAGTGTTGCATAGCTGAGCGCGCCGAGGAGCGTGATCACGCTGCAGATGATCAATGCGAGTGTAAAGGAGTGCGTGGTGTCGAGCAGAAAACCGGTGACGACGGGTGCTGCGGAGGCGATGAGGAAGCTAGCGAAGTTCTGCAAGGGGCCGAGTGAGGCGACGTAGCGAGGGCCGCCGATGACCTGGACGTATCCCCAGCCGGAGGTGCCGCCGAAGTGGATCATGAAGAGCGCACCGCTGATGCCGGCGACGGCGGCTGTGGTGGATGCAGCGTGGGCGACGAACCAGGTGCAGGCGGCAGAGAGCACCATGCCGGTGAGGATCTGTGAGTAGTGGACGCGAGCGAGCGAGGCTCCGTGGCGGGTGCGGAAGTCGGCGAGGGCGCCGCTGGAGAACATGCCGGCGGCTCCGGCGAGGAAGGGAATGCCTGCGACCAAACCGGTGTTGGCGAGCGTGAGGTGCCGCGCAGTCTGGAGATAGCCGGGGACCCAGGAGATGTAGAGCCAGTTGGTGTAGTTGATGCCTCCCCAGCCAAGCATCATGCCCCAGACGACGCGGTGGCGAAGGAGGAAGCCGAGGGCGCTGGTGGTGTTGGTGGGTGTGTTGGCAGCAGTGCTTGATGGAGAGCGATAGAAGATGGACCATGCGATGGCGATGAGGAGTCCGGCGAAGCCGAGGAGGATGAACATGGCGCGCCAGCCGGTGCGGAGGATGAGTAAGGAGAGGATGGCAGGAGCGATGGCAAGGCCGATGGTCTGCGACATGCTCATGACGGCGGTGGCGCGGCCGCGGCTGCGCTGGGAGAACCAATCGCGCGTGGCCTGCACGCCTGCGGGGTAGAAGGGACCTTCGCCTGTGCCAAGGAGGACACGCAGAACGAGAAATGTAGTGAAGCTTTGGACGTATCCGGTAAGAAGCTGCGCGGCGGACCAGAGAGTGAGACCAAAGCCTAGAGTTTTGCGGGCTCCGAAGCGCGGCAGGAGTGTGATCAGGGGCAATTGCGAGAGACCGTAGGCGAGCGAGAAGGCAGAGAGGAGCCAGCCCATCTGGGTTGCAGAGAGGTGCATCTCGGCGCGAACGGAGTTGTTGGCGACCGAAAGAGAGGCGCGGTCGAAGAAATTGATGACGCCGGCGGTGAAGAGAAGGGTGAGGGTGAGCGCCTGACGGAGGGAACTAACGGTGGGTTCAGGTGTGTCCATCGTTAGTCCTCTCCGGCTATGCGGTCAGATTCAGTTGCGGCGCGAGCGAACTGCAGATCTCTCCACTACGCTGCGCGCCGGTCGGGATGACAGTGTTTGGGTAGGTATGACACAACCCGTAATTTAATAGACGGTTTCCTGCAACATCTGGCGGAGATAGTTGGCGTAGGTGCTCTTGCCCATCCTGGCGGCGAGAGCTTCGAGCTGTTCGCGGGTAATGAAGCCCTGACGGTAGCAGATCTCTTCAGGGCAGGCGACCTTGAGTCCCTGGCGATGTTCGATGGTCTGGATGAAGTTGCTGGCTTGAAGGAGGGAGTCGTGGGTGCCGGTGTCGAGCCATGCGAGGCCGCGGCCAAGGACCTCTGTGCGGAGCTGACCGCGTTCGAGGTACCAGCGGTTGACGTCGGTGATCTCGAGCTCGCCGCGGGGCGAAGGCTCGATCTGTTTTGCGACGTCGACGATCTGGTTGTCGTAGAAGTAGATTCCGGTGACGGCGTAGCGCGACTTGGGCTTGGCGGGTTTCTCTTCGAGAGAGATGGCCTTGCCGGTTGAGTCGAACTCGACCACGCCGTAGCGCTCGGGGTCGGAGACGGCGTAGGCGAAGACAGTGGCGCCGGAGGGCTGTTTGGCCGCCGAGGCTAGGGCCTTGGCGAAGTCGTGGCCGTAAAAGATATTGTCGCCGAGGACGAGGCAGCAAGGCTGGCCGGCGAGGAACTGTTTGCCGATGAGGAAGGCCTGGGCGAGGCCGTCGGGTGAGGGCTGAACAGCGTAGGTGAGGGTGAGACCCCATTGGCTGCCGTCGCCGAGCAACTGCTCGAAGCGCGGGGTGTCTTCGGGAGTGGAGATGACAAGGATCTCACGGATGCCGGCGAGCATGAGGGCCGAGAGCGGGTAGTAGATCATTGGCTTGTCGTAGACGGGAAGCAACTGCTTCGAGACGACCTGGGTGACGGGGTGGAGGCGCGTGCCGGAGCCTCCGGCGAGGATAATACCCTTCATTCAGCTGCACCTCGAGTGGCGTAGTTGTGCTCGATCCAGTGCTGGTAGGCGCCGGAGGTGACGGATTCGACCCAGTCCTGGTGATCGAGATACCACTGGACGGTCTTGCGGAGGCCGGTCTCGAAGCTTTCGGCGGCGTGCCAGTTGAGTTCGGTCTCGATCTTGGTGGCGTCGATGGCGTAGCGGCGGTCGTGCCCGGGGCGGTCTTGGACAAACCGAATCAGATTGCGTCGAGGTGTCGAGGTGGGGCGGAGCTCGTCGAGGAGGTCGCAGAGGGTCTCGACG
>CAJCIM010000101.1 GCA_903970395.1 Acidobacteriaceae bacterium | reverse complement strand
GCCTGCGCACGCCGCATATCCTGAGCCTGTCTTTTCCGAACGGGTTGCCCGAAGGCCTGATCGAAGGCCTGGCCGCCGATCGCGTTTACGTCGCCGCACGTTTGGGGCGCATGCGGGTGTCACCGCATGTGTTCAACGATGAGGAGGATGCGGATCGGTTTGTGGAGGTGTTGGGGCGGCGGGTGCGGGGATAGGCGGCGGTATGGAGGGAGGCCACGGGCCCGGCCCGACAATAAACTCCGCGATACTCATCGACGAAAATTGGTAACTTGATGGAGTTCGCGAGAGCTCGATCCATTCTGCGCGCTCCTTCAGATTGTACAGCAAAAATGAAGTGAATTTTTACACTGAGCTCGCACTTTAACGGAGCATGCCGGAGCCCCGATGACGACAGTGAGAATCTATGACTATCGAGCGGTCGTTCGACGAGGCGAACGCTCGGCCGATCAGCCGATATCTGGGTTCTACAAGATAATAAGGGAAGAACCCAAAGACTTGCCTGCGAGCAAAGTACTTGCGGTCCACCTGCCTGATCTGCTCGATCTGTTGGGTTGTCGCGCTTTGCAAGCTGCTTGGACCGTTTTGCCGATCAAGCTCTTCTATCCTACGCTCAATTCTTTCGACGACGAGTTTATGGTAGTGGGGGGCGAGGGCGCAGGCCAACTGGAGGAGTATTCTAGAAACAAATCTCCGCTTAACGGGAAACTCCTTGTGGAGCTAGCCAAAGCTACCGTTCAGATTATCTGGGGAGAGTTCGCGGCTGTCCTTCCTGGCCAAGACAGCATTTGGCTTACAATTCGGGCTATCGATAGCACATTCTACGAAGTGACTACCTCGGACCCGACAGTGCTCGACAGAATCAGCTCGACTTACAAGGACGTGCGCCTTGCTGACGCCCCCTTCACCTTTACTCCTATTCCGCAGGAGCCTAGCGAAGACGGCAACTAACACAGTTCTCGACGACGATTATGTACAACTCTGTATATTGCGGGCTCCATGCACGACAATTGCATGTCGTTGCATGGCGGCTTGCTCATATCTCGGCAACACGCTTGAAATTGCCCTGGACGTTTCCCACGATGTTTTTTAGCTCAACGATGAGTCCAGGCGCTTTTGCCGGCGCTGCCTTCGTAAATCCGCTTGGGATTCGACCAACGAGTTCGACCCTGGAAGATACTCGGTAGTTATTGAGTATCGTTTTCTCTTCGTAGGAACCCGTCAAGCTGATTAAATTCAGTGAGGCGACAATGTACGCTACTTCCGAGCCATCGCCGAATGGTAACAGCAAGCGTTCGTAGTCGATGCGCCGGCCTTCATCGTCGATGGTAGCGAGAACGCTCAATATGGCGCAGCCGCTTGCGGCGCATTCATTGGCAGTGTCTACCGCGTATTGCCGTGTCGCTGGTGGCAGGACTTCAGCCATTGTTTTGCCGACCCAGTCGTCATGAAATGCCTGCTTGATCCGAAGTCCTTGGTACTTCGCGCGAAACCCGCGACTGCCGTTATTTCGTTCAACGCTCCAAATTACCAGCGACTTCAGATCATGAATTCTCGGATCAGGTTGGAAATCGCCCAAGGCTGGAAATCGCCTGCCCGCCGCTGAGTCGTTCCAGCGCCATAGGAGAGCCCGCTGGCTCATGCACTTGACCGCTTGCACGGTCAATGTTTCAAAACACGGTCAATGTTTCAAAATTCAACGACGACCTCCATATTTTCTACGAGGCTTTGATGCCGCAACTTCGACAAGCAGGCGCTAAATCGACTGACGGATTCGTGCAGGCCACATGATTTTGGTTTGGCGCCCAGGTCGTTAACGCAGGATAAACCCTGGCTATTCAATATGATGCTCATCATATTGGCAAAGGTTTTTTCGCATGCTGTTCAATAACCTTCGAGCTTCCACCGCGCTCAGCTTGGAAGGCTATAGCGATGTCGATGATTTTCGCCAAAGCGAGCGCTATGCGCACGCCGAAAGCATGCCCCTCTCGGTCAAAGAGTTTTGTGTGCTGCGGGCGAGCTTCCGTTTGCCCTCTTGTAACTTGTCGTTAGTCCGCACGTTTCCGCGCATCATTAACGGCTATGATTTCTCCGGCAAGCTCCTGGTGGTCGTTCCGATGAACGACGTCTCCTCAACGCGCTTGAACGGTAAGGCGGTTGGGCAGTCGCTAATAATCATAAAGGGGCGAACCAATTGTACTGTGTGTGAGCCTGAGGGGCGGCTTGTCGCGATTCTCGCGATCCCTTCGGAGATGCTGGCTCGTAAATGGTCTGAGTTCGACGATGGGCATTTGCTCCTGCGACTTCCGTCGGCGAAACTGTCCGGTTTGCAAAACTTCTTGCGCAGCACGCTCGAACTCGCTGCTTCTCAGCCAGAAACCGTCGCAGCGGCGGATTTCTTGAGCACGCTGGAAGATAATCTGTTTCTTGCATTCGATGAAGCGATGGGCGCGGGAGAATTTCACGATTGCAGCGATCCGGCGCCGCTTCCACGTTACAAGACCCTCATTGATCGGGTTGATCAACTACTTCAGTTCAATCCAATGGAAGCGGCCAACGATAGCTTGGCGGACGAAATCGGAGTTTCCGTACGTACACTACAGACCGCGAGCAGGTCTATTTTTGGGTTACCTCTCCACCGCTACAGTCGGCTTAGGCGGCTGTGGTCGCTGCGCCGTCAACTCCGAACGGGCTCACCTTGTTTGACGGTCAAGGCGAGTGCGCTTGCTCACGGTTTCTCGCACCTTAGTCAGTTGACGGATTCGTATTACAAGGCGTTCGGCGAACTGCCCTCGTTCACTTTGGCACACGCGAAACGGTACCCTTGAGGAAGAGCCAGGGCCGGCGACGACAGCTCGGAACTAATTGCAGGCGTATGTGGAGCTTGTTCCTCGACGTAAGCCTTGCGTATTTTCTCCAGTATCCGCTCTAAGGTCTGCGTCTGTTCCGATGAGCACGCTTCAATATTGATCATAGTCGTTCCCCGAATTGATGGCGTTCGCGCAAGACTAGTCGCTATCCGTTTGAACGACCCTAAATCTCCTATCGATTTTGTGCAGCCCTCCCATCATGCTCGCCTGCCGGCGTCATCCGTGTACGCATCCGGCGAGCGCCGTCTTGTCTAAGGCATGTTATTTCGTGAAGCGTGTGACCTTAAGTCTAGCTTTAAGGTCATCAGGCGATGCGGGTCGAGGTTTTGGGCGGGTTGGAGCGGCGACGGCGCTGGTCGCAGGATGACAAAGCGCGGATCGTCGAGGAGACGCTGGCGCCAGGGGCGAAGGTGACGGAGGTTGCCCGCCGCAATGGCGTTGCGGCGAGCGTGGTGTTCACCTGGCGCCGGCAGGCTCGAACGATTGAACAGGTGGGACCTCGTTTTGCGCCGGTGCAGATCGCCGCCGCGGAAGCGGTCGAAGAGAATTCGAAGCCTTCGTTCGAAGATGACCGACGGATACGGCAGGTGCCGGCCGCCCGGAACGGACTGATCGAGATCGATCTTGGCAACCTGCGACGTATCCGGGTGGATGCGCAGGTTGACCCGGAAGCGCTGGCGCGGGTCCTCGACGTACTTGAACGCCGATGATCGCGATACCTGGCAATGTGCGGGTGTGGCTTGCAACTGGCCATACCGATATGCGCCGCGGATTCCTGAGCCTTGCGCGTCTGGTTCAGGAGGGCTTGAAGCGCGATCCGCACGCTGGTGACCTCTATGTTTTTAGGGGCCGCCGCGGCGACCTGATCAAGGTTATTTGGCATGACGGCCAGGGCGCGTGTCTGTTCACGAAGCGGCTGGAGCGCGGCCGCTTCGTGTGGCCATCGTTGGCGGACGGCGCTGTCACCATCAGCGTTGCGCAACTATCATATCTTCTGTCCGGAATCGATTGGCGGATGCCGCAGGCAACCTGGCGTCCGCAGGCTTCCGGATAAGCTGTGGCTTTTTGACTCACGAAGGAAATCCGGCGGGATTTTTTGCGGCGAATATGATTGATTTGTGGGTGTGACGACGCCCTCCGATCCGCTTCCCGCCGACCTTGCCGCTGCGCACGCGATGATCCTTGCGCAGCGCGAGCAGCTGACGCTGGCGAAGAGCGAAGTGACCGTCGGCCGCCTGGAAATCGAACGGCTGAAGCTGATGCTGGCCAAGGCACGGCGCGAGCAGTTCGGGCAATCTTCTGAACGCGGCAAGCTGCTGGTCGAGCAGCTTGAGCTGGCCATCGAGGATCTTGAAGAGACCCAGGCCGAGCAGGAAACCAAGGCAGAGATCGCGGCACCAGAAGCCGCCAAGCAGAAGCGCGCACAAAATCCGCGGCCGCCTCGACGTCCCCTGCCAGATAACCTGCCGGTCGAACGTGTCGTCGAACCCGCGCCTTGCGCCTGCGGTAAATGTGGCGGCGAGCGGCTGCACAAGCTTGGCGAGGTGGTATCGAAGACCCTGGAATGCGAGCCGCGGCGCTGGAAAATTATCGAGCACGTCCGTGAGAAGTTCTCCTGCCGGGACTGCGAGGCGATCACCGAGGCGCCGGCGCCCTCGCATCCGATCCCGCGCGGTTTTGCCGGGCCGAGCCTGCTGGCGATGGTGCTGGTCAACAAGTTCCTGCTGCACCAGCCGTTGAACCGCCAGAGCAAGACCTTCGCCCGGGAAGGGATCGAGATCGATGTCTCGACACTGGCGGATCGGGTCGGCGCCTGCGTGGTGGCGCTCGCGCCAATTATTGAGGCGATCCGGGCCCATGTCATGAGCGCGGAACGGATCCACGCTGATGACACGACGGTGCCGGTACTGGCGAAACTCAAGACTGTCACCGGCCGGATCTGGACCTATGTTCGCGATGACCGGCCGTTTGGCGGCAAAGACCCACCGGCGGCAGCGTTCCATTACTCGCGCAGTCGTGCCGGGGAGCATCCGCAAGGCCATCTTGCCGGCTATGTGGGCCTCATGCAGGCCGATGCCTTTGATGGATACAACCAGCTCTACAAGGCTCAGAGGAAGCCAGCTCCGATCCTTGAAGCGGCCTGTTGGAGCCACGGCCGGAGGAAGTTTGTCGACCTGGTGAAAGAGGGAGAGGCGCCAATCGCCAGCGAGGCGGTGCGTCGTATCGACATGCTCTTCGAGATCGAGCGCAGCATTAACGGCAAAACGCCGGAGCAGCGGCTTGCCGTGCGCCGGGAACGCTCGCAACCCCTCATTGCCGACCTTGAAATCTGGATGCACCAGCAGCGAGCGTTACTCTCAACCAAGAACGATACCGCCAAAGCGATCAACTACCTCTTCAACCGCTGGGCAGCGTTCACCCGCTTCCTCGACGATGGCCGCGTCTGTCTTACGAACAACGCGGCCGAACGAGCGTTGCGAGGTGTGGCGGTCGGAAGAAGGAATTGGACCTTCGCCGGTTCAGATGCTGGCGGCCATCGTGCCGCCGCCGTCTATACCCTGATCGAGACCTGCAAAATGAACGACGTCGATCCGCAAGCCTGGCTTGCCGACGTGCTCGCCCGCCTCCCAGATCACCCCGCCAACAAGGTCGCTGATCTTCTTCCCTGGAATTGGAAGGCGAACCGGTCCTCCAAGGCCGCCATCGCAGCCTAAGCGCTTCGTCGCGCCCTGCCTGGGGTCTTCGCCGGATGCGTACTCATCCGTTCGATATCCCGCGCGATGTCTGTTGCCTGAATTCGGCCTCCTATAGCCCGCTGCCGGTCAGGACGCTGGAAGCAAGCCGCGCTGCGGTGGGACGCAAGGGCGCGCCAAGGCGGGTGGCTTTGCCGTGAAGGAATGAGCTTCGCGAAGGCCGCGCCCGCCATCGCTTCTCCGTCACCGCAAGGCCGCGCTCAATCTCCTGAATCCGTCAACCAGGCGGCAATTGTCCGATTCAGCTCCTGGGGCATTTCATGCTGAATGAAGTGGCCGACGCCAGGAATGATTTTGACCGTGAGATCGTCGGGAGTCTCCATCCATGACCTTTCCAGACCGGTCGTGCTGAGCAAGGCATGGGTCTCCTCGGTTCCCTGCACATGCAAGACCGGGCATTTGATCACGGCGCCGTAGATCTTCTTCATGGTCGGATCGAAAAGGCTGAGCGCGAATTGCGACAGAGAGTAGT
>CAJCIM010000100.1 GCA_903970395.1 Acidobacteriaceae bacterium | reverse complement strand
GGGTTCGATCCTGCAAAGGATGCGGTGGAGTGGAGCGTGATGCAGCCGCTGGACCAGTACATTTTGGCTCGGACCGCAGAGCTGGATGCGGCGATTCGGAAGGCATATGACGAGTTCGAATTTCATCGGGCGTATCAGGCGCTGAATGAGTTTACGAATTCGGATCTGAGCGCGCTTTATCTGGATGTGGTGAAGGACCGGTTGTACACGTTCGCTCCCAAGAGTCGCGAACGGCGCAGTGCGCAGACGGCGATGTGGCGGATTGCTGAAGCTCTGACGCGGTTGATTGCTCCGATTCTTTCGTTTACGGCAGATGAGGTATGGCAGTATCTACCGAAGATGGACGACCGCACGGCAAGTGTGCACACGGCGCTGTTTCCGACGATGCTGGAGATTGTGCCGGGGACGGTAGCGGGGATCGAGCGCGAATGGGAGCAGTTGCTGGAAGTGCGGTCGCTGGTGATGGTGGAGTTGGAGGCGATGCGTGCCGCAAAGACGATTGGCAAGAGCCTGGAGGCGACCGTGACGGTGATTGCGACCGAGGGCTCGGATGCGGTGGCGGTGCTGATGAAGTATGAGACGGCGCTGGCGGAGTTCTTCAACGTGTCGCAGGCGACGGTGCAGGTGGTCGGCGCGAGCGAGGGCGCAAAGGCTGTGCTGATTGAGACACGTGTTGCGGACGGAGCTAAGTGCGGGCGGTGCTGGCGCGTGGTGTCCGATGTGGGCAGCGATGGACGCTGGCCTGACGTGTGTGCCCGGTGTGCTGATGCTCTCGATGCAATTGGTTTTGAAGCTACGGAAGGAACGGTTTAATGCGCGACAGGCGTTGGGTGATGTTGGTGATTGCGGCTCTGGTGATTGTGCTGGACCGTGTGACGAAGATATGGGTGGAGAACCATGTCAACATCGGACAAGGGATTACGATCTGGCCGCATAGATTTCGGATCTCGCACCTGCTGAATACAGGCGCTGCGTTCAGCTTGTTTGAGGGCGTTCACAATCCGGCGCTGGTGAGGAACCTGCTGGTCGCGTTTTCGATTGTGGCCGTGGTGGTGGTGCTGGTGCTGATCTGGCGACTGGGCCAGCAGATGAGTGTTGCTGCAGTGGCGCTGGCGCTGATCCTGGGCGGTGCAATTGGGAATATGTACGACCGCATACGGTATGCGTATGTGGTGGACTTTCTGGAGGTCCACATCTTCCATTACCACTGGCCTGATTTCAATGTGGCGGATTCGGCGATTGTGGTGGGCGCGTGTTTGTTGCTGCTAGAGATGGCGCGACCGCAGAGAAGTAGCGAGTAGAGGGCTAGAGAAGACAAACGCAGATTTCCTCGGGAATGACAGACAAAGAGACAGAAGCTAAAGAGTGAATGATCAGATCGTAATTCGGGGGGCACGGACGCACAACCTGAAGGGCATTGATGTGGAGATTCCACACAATGCGCTGACGGTCGTGAGCGGCGTGTCGGGGTCAGGCAAGAGTTCGCTGGCGTTCGATACCGTGTATGCCGAGGGGCAGCGGCGATATGTCGAGAGCCTGTCGGCGTACGCTCGGCAGTTCCTGGAGCGGATTGAGAAGCCGGACGTCGACTTTATGGACGGGCTGGCGCCGGCGATTGCGATCAAGCAGAAGAACCAGACTCGTAACCCGCGCAGCACGGTGGCGACGGCTACGGAGATCTACGACTATCTGCGGCTGCTGTTTGCACGCTGCGGGACGGTGACTTGTCTGCACTGCGGCGGTGTGGTGCGGCGGGACTCGGTGGATGAGATTGTGACACGCGTGCTGCAGCAGCCTGAAGGGACGCGGGTATATGCGCTGTTCCCTATCGTGCGGACCGAGGTGAAGCTGGAGCCGTTGCGGGGGCCTGAGCCGGCGGTGGCTGAGGGTGAGGCCGAGGTGAAGGCTGCTCCGAAGAAAGCGGCTGCGAAGAAAGTGACGAAGGTCAAGGCTGAGCCGGTGGTGGATCTTACCGAGTCGATGAAGGAGCGGCTGGGTGAGCTGCGGCGTAGAGGGTTCAATCGGCTGTGGCAGGGGGAAGATTCGCACCCCACTTATGTCGACGGTAAGGCTGACGCCATGAACGGGGCACCCAACAGTGGCGGCTCTTCGGCGGGGAAGATTGTGGAGTTCTCTGCGCCGGAGTCTTTGCTGGAGCTGGATTTTTCGCGACCGATCTATGTGCTGGTCGACCGGCTGGCGCTGAGCGCGGAGGTTCGGTCTCGGCTGGTGGATGCGATTGAAATGGGATATCGCGAGGGTGGCGAGATTGTGTTTCGTACGGTTCCTCGTGAGGATGAGGCGGCGCGGACGATGCGATACTCGGCTGCGTTTGAGTGCGAGAGTTGCCATCGTGCGTATCGTGAGCCGGAGCCGCGGCTGTTCAGCTTCAATAATCCATTTGGAGCGTGCCCGCGGTGCCAGGGGTTTGGGAACACGATCGATTTCGATCCGAACCTGATTGTGCCGGACCGGTCGAAGACGCTGGAAGAGGGCGCTATCGATCCGTGGACGAAGCCGAAATATCGGCCATGGCATGCCGAGATGCGTCGCGCAGCCAAGAGCGAAGGCGTGCCGATGGATGTGCCATGGTATGACCTGACCGATGCGCAGCGGCTGTTCATTGAAGAAGGACGTGGCAGCTGGGCGGGGATACGCGGGTTCTTCGCAGAGCTGGAGCGCAAGAAATACAAGCTGCATGTGCGCGTGTTTCTGTCGAAGTATCGCGGGTATGCGACGTGTCCAGAGTGCCGTGGACAGCGGCTGCGGGCTG
Source organism: Acidobacteriaceae bacterium (assembly GCA_903970395.1). Lineage (GTDB taxonomy): Bacteria > Acidobacteriota > Terriglobia > Terriglobales > Acidobacteriaceae > Granulicella. The sequence continues at coordinate 52,525 of CAJCIM010000100.1, read as the reverse complement.
AGGCTCGCGCAGTGCTGCTACAGGGCCGCAACATCTGCGAAGTTAGTTCGCTGACGATCACCGAGGCGGAAGACTTCTTCGACGCGTTGACGCTGAGTCCGTCGCAGATGGAGATCGCCGGGAAGATTCTGGAAGAGGTGCGGCAACGGGTGCACTTTCTGGAGCAGGTTGGGCTGGAGTATCTGACGCTCGACCGGTTGAGTTCCACGCTGAGTGGTGGCGAGTCGCAGCGCATTCAGCTTGCGACTTCGTTGGGATCGCGGCTGGTGGGTGCGCTGTATGTGCTCGATGAGCCTTCGATTGGGCTGCACTCGCGCGATACAGCAAAACTGATCACGATCATGGAAGAGTTGCGTGATCTGGGAAACACCATTCTTGTGGTGGAGCATGATCCGGATGTGATTCGTGCGGCGGACCATCTGCTGGATCTTGGTCCGGGTGCGGGTGAGCTGGGTGGAAGGCTGCTGGCGTCGGGCACGGTGGATGAGGTGAGCAAGAATCCGGCGTCGCTGACGGGCAAGTACCTGAGCGGACGCGCGAAGATTGCGGTGCCGAAGCTGCGGCGTGAACCGGGACGCGAGAAGCTGGTACTGAAGGGCGCTCGCATCCACAATCTGCGCGGCGTGGATGTGGAGATTCCGCTGGGTCTGCTGTGCTGCGTGACGGGAGTTTCGGGGTCGGGCAAGTCGACGCTGATCCACCAGGTGCTGCACCGTGCGCTGATGCAGTGGCTAGGGCAGGCGGATGAGACGGGCGATACCGAGAAACGTGAGACAGCAGGGCTGTATCGCGAGTTGAGTGGGACGAACTTCGTAACCGATGTAGTGCTGGTGGACCAGTCGCCGATTGGAAGGACGCCACGGTCGAACCCGGTGACGTACATAAAGGCGTTCGATGCGATTCGCGAGCTGTTTGCGGTGCAGCCGGATGCGCGGCGCAAGGGACTCACAGCTGGGTCGTTCAGCTTCAACGTGCCGGGCGGTCGCTGCAATGTCTGCGAGGGAGATGGAACCGTTACGGTGGAGATGCAGTTTCTCGCCGATGTCGAATTGCCTTGCGAGGAGTGCAACGGAACGCGTTACAAAGCGTCCATCCTTGAGGTGAAGTACAAAGGGAAGAACATCCACGAGGTGCTAGGGATGACGGTTCGCGAGGCTCTGGTGTATTTTGCTGGGCACGCGAAGATTGTGGACAAGTTGGCCGTGCTGGAAGAGGTTGGACTAGGCTATGTGCGGCTGGGACAGAGCGCAACGACGCTAAGCGGCGGCGAGGCTCAGCGAGTGAAGCTCGCGCAGCACCTGGCGACGGTGCGGGCGAGTGGGCCTGTTGGGTCGCGGACGGAGTCAGCTAGAGTGGAGGCACGGAAGGCGACAAACCGGGTGCTGTACATCCTGGATGAGCCGACGACAGGGCTGCACTTTGAAGATGTGGCGACGCTGCTAGCGGCGTTCCACAAGCTGATTGAGGGCGGCGGTTCTCTGTTGGTGATCGAGCACAACCTGGACGTGATCAAGTGTGCGGACTGGGTGATCGATATGGGCCCCGAGGGTGGCAGCGGCGGCGGACAAGTGGTGGCGACAGGCACTCCGGAGGATGTTGCGAAGGTGAAGGAGTCGTATACGGGTAGGTGGCTAGGGCCGGTTTTGAAGCAGTGAGTAAGGAGTAGTGAGTAGTGAAGACGGTAATACGCAATTTTGTGCGAGTGGCGACGGTCGGGGTGGTGATGATGGTCGCCGGAGTGGGGCTTGCGCAGAATCTGCCGCCCGGGACGCATAGTGTCGACGATCCTACGCAACAGGATCCTGCACAGGAAGAGATTGCAGCAGCGGAGAGCGCGCTGGAGCATGGCGACTACGCTGGGGCTGAGGCGAAGTTAAAGGCGTTGGCGGCGAGCCATCCAAAGGATGCACGGGTGCAGTATGACCTGGGGTTCGCGGCGGACCATAACAATGATGAGGCCACCGCCGAGACGGGGTATCGAGCCGCGATTGCAGCAGATGATTCGGTAGCGGAACCGAAGCTGGCGCTGGGATTGATGGAGGCTCGTGCGGACAAGACGAAGCAGGCACATGAGGATCTGCTGACGGCTGCGAATACTCAGGGCGCAACGCCGGAGCTGCGGGCGCGGGCGTTTCGCGCGATGGCGAGTCTGGATGATGGCGAAGACCCAATCAATGCCCAGGCGGAGTTGATGGAGGCGCTGAAGCTGACGCCGGAGACTCCAGCGGATGTGCGGCTGGGTGCCGAGCTGGCCGAGCAGATGGGCGAGCCGGAGCTGGCGGAGAAGGCATATCGCAAAACGCTGGAGCAGTCTCCGGGAGATGTTGAGGCTGACGCCGGGCTGGCGCATGTTTTGATGCAGCAAAAAAAGTTGGATGAGGCCGATAAGGTCGTGACAGAGGGACTCGCACAGCATCCAGGTGATCCACGGCTGGTGGCGCAGGCGGTACCGGTCTACGCGGCGGAAGATAAGGCTGCCGTGGCGATCCCAATGATGGAGGTGTTGCGCAAGAGCGATGCCACATTCGCGGCGAATGCGGAGATGACGCTGGTCCTGGCGCATCTGTACGAGACGCAGAACGATGAGGCCAGCGCAGAGAAGCTCTATCTGGAGTTGGTGACGAAGACGCCGGATGATCCGACTCTGCTGGATGATCTGGGATCTGCGGAGGTGCGGCTGGGCAAGTACGCGCAGGCGGAGACGGTGCTGAGCAAAGCGTTCGGAATGCGGAAGCAGTTTGACGACGACGACGCGTGGGGCGATACGGCGGAGCATCTGGCATTTGCGTCGTCGAAGAACAACAATCCGAAGCTGGCCTTGCAAGCCTTAGCTGCGCGTGCTACAGTCATGCCCAACTCGGCATCATCCCTGTTTCTGCAGGCGATATCGTACGACAGCCTGCACCAACGGAAAGAGGCTGAGGAGACGTATAAGGCGTTTCTTGCCGCTGCCAATGGCAAGTATCCCGATCAGGAGTTCCAGGCGAGGCACAGACTGGTAGCTCTGCGAAACGAGAAGTAGACGGCAGCAGGGGACGCAATGCAGCACCTCGAGGTGCGCTATGGGTCCACGAAGGCTAATGTATCGGTTGATATGTGGGTTGTGGGCGGCTGCAGGGATAGGCCTTGCGTGCGGTGGAACAGCAAGAGCAGCGGGGCCGGTGATAGCCCTGGATGCCGTGACTCTGACCCATATGGAGGAGCAGGCGGCGCTGGCGAATCCGCGTGAGCGATGTTTTCGCTATACGGAGCTGCTGGCGGCGCTGACCGAAGTGGAAGGACAGCAGATTGCAGCCGGTCAGGAAGATCAGGCTCGCGCGACGATGCAGAAGATGGACGAGATAGCCGCGAAGGTGCAGGTAGCCGCCGCCGGCGATGCGAAGAAGTTGAAGGATACCGAGAAGATGCTGGAGTATGCGACGCATCGCGTTTCGGACATGGTGCATGTGGTTGGGGTCGGACAGCAGCAGGCGCTGCAGGCAACATGGCAGCATATGAACCAGGTGCATAGCAGCGTGCTGGCGATGGTGTTTTCGCATTGAGGTGGACCTTGTGGCGTGTTGCGGTGCTGGCGGGGTTGGTGATGGTGATGGCTGCCCCGCTGCGCGCACAGGACACGGATGGGCCGTTGAGCGAGGCTGAGGTGGAGTCGCTGCGGGAGATGGCCCCTGTGCCGCTGGAGCGGATGAAGGCGTTTGAGAAGATTCTTGATACGCGGGCGAAGCAGGTGGAAGACCTGCTCTCGAAGCCGCGGCGGCCGGGCTACGCGGCGGATATGCACGACGCGCTTGAGCAGTTTGGGCAGATCGCCGATGAGTTCAACGACAACCTGGATGAGTGGGAGAAAGGCAATCGCGATGTGCGCAAGGAGCTGCCGAAGTTGCTGAAGAATGCGGAGCGGTGGGCGACGGTGTTGCGGTCTCCGCCAGCGGATGGCGGGTATGACATCGTAAAGAAGATTGCGCTGGATAACTTGGGGGACCTGCGGGAGATCGCAGGCCAAATGCAGAGCGAGCAAGAGGTGTACTTCAAGGCTCATCCTGAGGCTGCGAAGACGGAGAAGCAGAGGGCGGAGCAGTAACTGCAGATGACGCTGTATCGATTCGGCAGGAGTATACACAGCGGGGGCGATGGTAGCCTTAATGTGTGTCACGTACCTCCCTTCCCGTTGTGTCTCAACCGATCTATACGGTCTTTGCCGAGGAGTACCGCGGGCTGCGGCCGCGCGCCCCGGTACCGGAGCTGGAGATACGGTTCCGACGATTTACGAGCCTGAATACGACGATCCGCCTACGCGAGGGAAGGCTGATTGTGCGGCTGAGCGATCTGCTGGAGTATGCGCCGGAGAGCGTGCATCGTGCTATTGCGCACATCCTGCTGGCAAAGCTGTACCGTAAGCCGATTGAGCCGATCTTTTCTGATCGCTACCGGCGGTATACGCAGTCTGAGGCAGTGTCGAAGCAGGCGGAACGGATTCGGCAGACACGCGGGCGCAAGGTGCTGACGTCCCCGAAGGGACATCACTACGATCTGGATGAGGTCTTCGAGTCGGTGAACAGGCGGTTCTTTCATGGGCTGCTGGGACGGCCGACTTTGACGTGGAGCGCGCATGTAGCGAAGCGCATGCTGGGACACTATGACGCGGCCCACAACACGATTGTGGTGAGCCGCGTGTTTGATCGTCCCGGGACGCCGCGGTATGCGATTGAGTATCTGCTCTACCACGAGATGCTGCATCTCAAGCATCCGGTGACGGTGCGCGCAGGACGGCGCTGTGTGCATGGGCCAGCGTTTCAGGCGGAGGAGAGATTATTTCCTGAGCTTGAACTGGCGAAGGAGTATTTGAAGCGTCTGTAAGGTGGTGGAACTCAGGCATTGTCACCCCACTCATGACGATGAAGCTTGTCATGAGTGGGGCACCCAGAGAAGCTTTAAACTGTCGAATCAGTCGGCAAGTGTTGTGGCGTCCATTGCTTGTTGGCCCTTGAAGACCAGAGCATGGCAAGGATACCTATGAGAATACTGCCGAGAGCTGCCATCTGCGCGTTGGACATGCCCCAGTAGAGTCTGGGGTTGATGCGGACGAACTCGACGAGGAAGCGGCCGATGCCGGCTAGTACGAGGTAGAGGCCGGTCATCCAACCGACGGGTTTGTGCTTCTTGCCAAGCTGCCAGAGTATCCAGAAGACGAGGAGCGAGAAGAGCAGCTCATAGATGGGCGTGGGCTGGACGAGGGCGTCAGGCGGCGTGGGCGGCACAAGGGCACGGTGATACTGATCGGCCCCATTCATCATGTGGACGCCCCAGGGGAGCGTGGTGTTGATGCCGTAGTCGCCGTCGCCGGAGGTGAGGCAGCCGATGCGGCCAACGCCGTAGCCGAGGGCGGTCGCTGGTGCCGCGAGGTCCAACATACGGATACCGCCGAGGCGTGGGCCGGGGATGCCTTCTGCGGGACCTTTTGCGGGACCTTTGAAGCGGGAGACACTGCCTTGCCAGAGCAAGCCGGCGATGCCGGCGAGGAGGCCGCCATACCAGGCGAATCCGGCGGCGAACCAGCTGAGGAAGCCGCGGATGATGTCGACGGGATGCGAGAGGCCGGGGAGCAGAATCTGATGCCAGGCTATGGCGAGTTCGCGGGGGCTCTGGAACTCATGCCAGAGCTTCGCGCCGACGATGCCTGCAAGAACGACGATGGTGACAACGTTGAGCGCGTCGGCGTCGATGTTGTTGCGATCGAAGTTCCTATAGAGGACTACGGTCGCGCAGACCGCGGCGAACCAAAGAAGAAGCCCGAAGGTGCCGATGTGGAAGGAGGCAATATTAATGAAAGGGTACATTCAGTCTTTCAGTATAGAGGTTGTGGGCTGAAAGCAGAGGATAGTCCTACCTGCAGGTCTCTCCGCTGTGTCCGCAAAGAGAGCGTACTTCAGCCGAGATAACACATCTATGCTGGAATCTCGGAGAAGAAGTACGGGTTTTCCTCAGCGCAAGTTTGGCGAAGGTGCAGGGGTTCGCGCTACGCTGGATTCATGGCTACTTCCCTGCCCCCGTATGTCGATCCCAAGACCATGGACGTTCTTTTCTCCACCGAACAGATTGCCGAGCGCGTTAAGGCGATCGGAAAACAGATCTCGGAGGACTACCATGGGCACTCTGTTGTGTTGATCGGCGTGCTGAAGGGCGCGGCGATCTTTCTGGCTGACCTTGCGCGATCAATCGAGGTGGATAACACCTTCGACTTCGTTGCTGTGTCGAGCTATGGACGCGCACGTGTGTCGAGTGGAGCTGTGAAGTTGATCAAAGACATCGACAACCCGATTGAGGGCAAGCACGTGATCCTGGTCGAGGACATTCTCGACACCGGACTGACGCTGAGCTATCTGCGCGGGCTGATGTTGCAGCACAAGCCGGCTTCTCTGAAGATTGCGACTTGCCTGGACAAGCCGGAGCGTCGACTGGTGCCGATCGAGTCCGATTACACGTGCTTCCAGATTCCGAACCGCTTCGTGATCGGCTACGGCATGGACTATGCCGAGCGGTATCGCGGCGTGGCGGATATTCGGATCTTTCCAGAGAATCCTCCGGGGCACTAGGGTCTGCGGGTGTAGCGACGCAGTGCGCTCACGGGCTGCCGCAGGATTTATCGCTAGGTTAGCGTTGGTGCGTGTAGAGAGTGAGGCATGAAAGCCGACCTGATTCATTACCTCAGCTTCAACGGCAACTGTGCCGAGGCGATGCAGTTCTATAAGGACGCTCTCGACAGAGATCTCAGCGTCCTTTTGATGCGCGACTCACCCTATGGCAGCGCAGTGGCCGCCTGAGCAGCTTGACCGTGTGATGCATGCTCAGTTGCGCGACGATGGATTCCGGATCATCGCGTCCGATGTCCCTGCCGACCGCTATAAGGCGCCCAACCCGATGACGCAGCCTTCGTTGAATATGTACACGGAGGCAGACGGCGTTCCGGGCGCTCAGCGTGGGCGGAACGGTGTTCACGCCGTTGCGGCGGACCTTTTGGGCTAAGAAGTTTGGGATGTTTGCCGACAGGTACGGTTTTAGCTGGACAGTGAACTTTGAATAAGTCGTGTTTAGCGGCGAAATCTAATAACTCTGTGGCTAGTTAGAACGATGGCCTCCGCGCTGTATGGATGGATGCGAAGAGAGCTTGAGACCGTTACACTAGAGGGATGGATTCAAGTACGCATAGCGCTCCCTCCGTCACAAGAATTATTCTTCCGGCCAAGAGCTTTCGCGGCTCTCTGATGCTGCCTGGCGATAAGTCGATCTCGCACCGCTACGCGATGCTTGCCGGGTTTGCGGAGGGTGCTTCGCGACTGTCGAACTTTTCGACGGGCGCAGACCCACACAGCTCGTTGGGCTGCATGGCAGCGATGGGCGCGACTGTGGAGACTGCCGGCAAGGTGATCTCGGTGACCGGCACCGGTGGCGTGCTGGCGCAGCCAAAGGGCGATCTGGATTGTGGCAACTCCGGGTCGACGATGCGGATGCTGGCTGGGCTGGTGGCCGCGCAGAACGGTGTCTACCGGTTCATCGGCGATGAGTCGCTGACGGTGCGGCCGATGGAGCGGATTCGCGTACCGCTAGAGAAGATGGGCGCGCGGATTGAACTGACTGACGGCCATGCTCCGATGACAATTCGTGGTGGCGAGCTGAAAGCGATCGACTTTCAGACTCCGATTGCCAGCGCTCAGGTAAAGACCGCGGTACTGTTTGCGGGCTTGCAAGCGAATGGTACGACGTCGATTGCGGAGAAGATTCGGACGCGTGACCACTCCGAGCATGCGCTGCGTGCTTTTGGCGCGACGCTGAAGCGCGAGGATGAGCGGCTGTCTATTCGAGGCGGGCAGAAGCTCCATGCGATTGATGCTACGGTGCCGGGCGATATGTCCTCGGCGGCGTTCTTTCTGTGTGCTGCGTTGCTGTTTGAGGACTCCAATGTCGTGCTGGATGCGTTGGGCATGAATCCGACACGTGCGAGCCTGCTGGATGTGATCACGGGCATGGGCGGCAAGATCAAGGTGCTGAATGTCGAAGAACAGCACGGCGAGATGGTGGGCACAATCCAAGTGAGCAGAGGCAAGCAGCTGCGCGGGATGGACATCAACGGCTCGCTGGCGGCGCAGCTGATTGATGAGCTGCCAGTGATTGCGGCGATTGCTCCGTATACCGAGAACGGTGTAAAGATTCGCGATGCGAAGGAGCTGCGCGTGAAGGAGAGCGACCGCATTGCGCTGGTGGTGAAGAACCTGCGCGCGATGGGCGCTGAGGTGACCGAACATGAGGACGGAATGGACATTCCCGGCGGGCAGACGCTGCGCGGCGGCGTGATTGATTCGGGACTTGATCACCGGATTACGATGGCGTTCTCAATTGCTGCGCTGCGTGCTGAGGGAGAGACGACGATTCTCGGATCAGAAGCGGCGAGCGTGTCGTTTCCGGAGTTCTTTACGTGGCTGGATGAGCTGGCAATTCGCTAGGTGCGCGTGTTCGAGAGCAGGCGGGCGAGGCGCTGCTCGTGCGCGTGTACTGACGGTGGGAAGCGAGTGTCGAGCTGCGTGAAGGCGTCAATAGCGGAGGCTACGCTGATCTCGTCGAGGCGATAGTCCTCAGGGATGTCGGCACGCGCTAGCAGATTGTCTTCACCGCGCAGGACGATGGCGTTGGCAACGGTAAGTGGGAGCCACTCGATGGCGGCCTGCCAAGTCGGTGCCAGGACGATCATGGGGACCTGTGCGGCGCGGCCTACGTGCAGCGTGCCGGTGTCGACGGTGACGAGCGCGTCGCAGAGGCAGAGCAGAGCGGCGAGCTGCGGGATGGTGGTGCGACCGGCTAGGGTGTGACCCTGCGATGCGGCGAGTGAGCGGATACGATTGATGGTGTCGGCTTCGGCGTGAGTGCCGAGGAAGACGGTGCGGTGTCCGACGGATTCGACGTGACGGATGAGTTCGGCGAAGCGGTGGTCGTGCCAGTTGTTGGGTTGTGCGCCGCTGCCCTGCACAACGAATGCGGTGATGGGATGTGCGTCCGGGTTGGTTGCGCGCAGCAGTGAGCTCGCGGCGGCGAGGTCGTCGGTGGTGAAGTAAACAGCTGGTTCGACGTGCGGTGTTGCGTCACCGACAAGGCGAAGGTTGTTGTCGATAAGGCTGCGCGATGTGTCGTACGTGATATGCGTGTCGTAGAGCTGTGGAATGTCGGCGAAGCCCTTGGTAGGCGCGAGGCGCAGCAGCAGCGCGAAGAGAGCGAGTGTGCCGCGGCGGTTCGAGGCGTCCTGCAGTATGTGCGTGGGCCGCAGGTTGAGGCGTTGTAACCGCTCACGGAGAAGGCGTGCGTGGCTGCGCACATCACGAAATGATGTACCGGGATCGGGTGTGTCGAGCAGGTGATCGATGTTGGGATCGTGTAGCAGGACAGAGCGGCCGAGACCACGCGTGGCCACGATGATTGTGCAGCCTGGGTGCGCGGCCTTGAGCGCTGCGTAGATTGGCGTGGCGTGAACACAACAGCCGAGAGGGATGCGGTACTGCAAAACCAAAAAGACGGGCGACGCTAACGAGGTGCGCGGACGACGCAAACGAATGAGATGAAAGAAGACCCGTAACAGCGTGTTGCGCATTGTAAGAACCATACCATCATGACCCGATGTGAAATGGGAGCGCTTGTTGCTTGGAATCCTTCCGGCATCCATTCCACTGCTGCACGATGTCATCCATCGTTCTTTCATTGTTTACGCTGTTCGGACGTTGCTCCAACAAATCATCAACGCTATGGATGGCAAACGCGTCATCATCTTTAATCAAGCGCCAGATTGGATGCCCACGCTCGTGCTTCGTGGTTTTGGCAAGTGTCCAACCGCCTTCGAGCTTCTCTGCTCGCAATATAAATCTGAGTGAACCCTGCCTCAGGCTACTTTCAACATCTTCGGAGTCGGGATGTGGTTCCCATGTTCCAAGATCCCACAACATGATCGGCCCGGTTCTATGCGGTCCCTCGAAGAGCAGGTATTCTGATCGATGGTCCTCCATCTCAATAGCCTCTCGCTCACGCCGAGGGTCTCGATCAGGTCCCTTTGGAATTGCCCAACTTAGAAGAACGCCATTCCACTCAAGCCTCAGGTCATAGTGAAGACGGCTAGCTTTATGCTTCTTCATGGCATAGCGACGCTCACGGAATGTGTGAGGTTGAATCATCAGCTGGCTTTTGTTGGCCACGATTCTTCTCCTTTTATTCGCCTATGCGACATCTTTAGCATAAGGCAAGAAGGCTCTGAGGTGCAGAGATTGCGGAGAAGGAGGGGCTACATCTTGTAACGGCCCATTTCGTCGTCGTTCAAGCTTTCGAGCCAACGGCGGAGGTCTTCAGGGCTAAGGTTGTTGGCGCCGGCGGCGGCGTGGCGGGCGTGGTCGAAGACCTGCTGCGATACGAAGATGGGGCAATCGCTGCGCAGAGCGAGCGCTATGGCGTCGGATGGGCGCGCGTCGAGGGCGACGACCTCCCCGCCCTGGTCTATCCAGATGGTGGCGTAGAAGGTGTCCTCGCGTAGCGAGCCGACCACGACGCGGGTGACGCGCGCGTTGAGGCCGTGGATGGCCGAGCGTAGGAGGTCGTGTGTCATGGGCCGCGGCGTGCTGGCCTTCTCAATCTCCAGGGCTATCGCATTGGCTTCGAACAAGCCGACCCAGATAGGCAGCACAACTTCGCCGGTGAGGTCGTTGAGCACCACTATGGGCTGGCGCGTGGTGGGGTCCATCATCAGGCCGCGGATACGTACTTCAATCTCGGCTTCGGTGGCCTTGAGTTCCGGCTCGGGTTTGAATCCGGGAAGGTGCATGTCGTTAGTGTAATGCCGGAGAGCTAAGGAGCAGTGAGTAAGGGGTAAGGAGTAGAAAAACTATACGGTGATGCGGGCGTTCAGGGCCTGCTGGGCGAGGAGCGCTGGTGAGGGTGCAACGGCTGGCGCGATGGCTTCGCCTACTAGGGAGTTGGGGAATACCTGAGTGATGCGGACGTCGATGTAGCTGCCAGGTGCTGGCAGGGCAGTTCCCTCCGGGGCTAAAGCCCCTCTTATTTCTGCCTCCCTACCGGCACGACTGAAGCCGTGCCCGTTCAAAGCGGACTCAGTAGGCGGCATGGTGAAGTTGACGGTCTTGTTTTGGCTGCTGCGGCCGATGATCTGGTTGCGGGCGGTGTTGTGGCCTTCGACCATGACCGTCATCGTCTGGTTGAGATGGCGCTGGTAGTTGGCGCGCTGAATCTCACGCTGGCGGGCGTTGAGGATGGCGAGGCGTTCGACCTTGACCTCCTCCGGGATGGAGTCGACCATGTGGATCGCCGGCGTGTTGGGGCGCGGCGAATACTTGAAACCGTAGATGGCGTCGTAGCCGACCTCGTCGAGGAGCGTGATGGTGTCCTCAAAGTCCTTGTCGGTCTCGCCAGGGAAGCCAACGATGATGTCGCTGGTGAGCGAGATGTCGCGATTGGCGGCCTTGGTCCAGGCGATGCGCTCCAGGTACCATTCGCGGGTATACTCGCGCTGCATCGCCTTGAGGACGCTAGTGCTGCCGGACTGCACAGGCAGGTGAATGTGGTCGCAGAGTGCGGGCATCGCGTCGATGGCGTCGACGATGTCCTTCGTGAATTGGCGCGGGTGCGAGGTGGTAAAACGCACGCGCTGGATGCCGTTCACTTCACCCACTGCGGCAAGCAGCTCAGCGAAGGTGCGTTTGCCGCTTGGGTCCACATAGCTGTTGACGTTCTGGCCAAGGAGCTGGATCTCTGTGTAACCGAGTGCTGCGATGCGTTGCGCTTCGGCGAGAACGGAAGCCGAGGTGCGCGAGCGTTCCTTGCCGCGTGTGTATGGGACGACGCAGTAGGCGCAGAACTTGTCGCAGCCTTCGATGATGGTGATGTAGCCGCGGTACGGGTTGCTGCGCGCGGTGAACTCGGTGTCGAAGGTCTCGTCGGTCTGGCGGTCGTCGAGGCCGGTGATGCGGGTCTCACCGGCTTCGAGGCGATCGAGCATCTCCGGAAGATTGCGGTAGGAAGAGCTACCGGCGACGATGGATACGTATGGTGCCTTCTCAAAGATCTTTTCGCCCTCCTGCTGAGCGACGCAGCCAATGACGGCGAATCGCTTCCCTTCTCCCTGGAGACGCTTGTACTCGTTGAGACGGTGGAAGACCTTCTGCTCGGCTTTGTCGCGGATGGAGCAGGTGTTGTAGAGGATGAGGCCAGCTTCGGCTTCGTCGATGACTTGTTGGTAGCCTTCGCGGATGAGCGTGCCGACGACCTTTTCCGAGTCGTGGGCGTTCATCTGGCAGCCGAAGGTTTCGATGTAAAAGGTCTTGGACATGAGGCTCGATTCTGCGGGCAGACCCTCCCCAGTTCTTGCGGCTAAAAGCTGCAGCAGATTGGGGTTAGCGGTTGATACCCGATTTGCGTCGCAGGGCGAACGGAGCAAGCGGGATCATCGCTGGAAGGGTCGTTTTCCATGTCTTTATTGTACTGGCAGTGTCAAGCAATGCGGGTAGGTGGCCCCTGCAGATCGGCATGCAGGAGCTTTGTAAAGCACATACAGACCTGGAAGTGGGGGAAGGTTTAGTGCTGAATCGTGAGGGCGTAGAAGTGGACGTCCGATGGTCCGCTGGTGGTGCCGGAGCTCTGGTTGTAGTTGCCGGCCTTGAAGTAGCTGAGCGGCGCGTCGAGCGAGTAAGTGTTGAGGTTCGGCAGAAAATCGCCGTTGAGGGCGACCTTCAAATGGCTGGCTTTGGCGTCTCATTTCTGCTGGATGCGGCGAAGAGGTACGTTATAGATATGGACAGGCGATCTTTCATCGCCGGCGGGGTCGGGCTTGTGGTCTGCCGGAGAGCGTTGGCACAGTTTGGACGGCATACTGCTGTTGTATTTACGCAGATGATTGAAGTGGGTGGGTCGAGTCTTCAGATCGACTTCACGCAGGGCGAGATCCGACTAACAAGAGCTGCGATTGTGGAGCGAGTGCGCGCGGCAGCAACGGCTGTAACGACTTACTACGGGAGGTTTCCGGTGTCACGGGCGCGCCTGCTGGTAATTCCGGTTGCAGGTGAAGACGGTGTGGTTCAGGGCACGACGTGGGGCGATATCGATGGCTTCCCGGCGTTTTTGCGGCTGCGTGTTGGCGAGGAGACAACAGCCGACGAGCTGCGTGCCGACTGGGTGATAACCCATGAGTTGGTTCATACGGCGTTGGCCGATCTGCCGGATGATCAACACTGGCTGGAGGAAGGAATCGCCAGCTATGTGGAGCCGATTGCGCGAGTACAGACGGGACAACTGGACCCTGCGAAGATGTGGGCCGATGTGGTTGCAGGCATGGTGAACGGCGAGCCGGAGTCGGGCGATCGCGGGCTGGACCACACGCACACGTGGGGACGGACGTACTGGGGTGGAGCGCTGTTCTGTTTGAATGCGGATATTGCGATCCACACAGCGACTGCCAATCGCAAGGGATTGCAGGATGCGTTGCGGGCGATTGTGACCGCGGGGGCGACGATCAATACGGAGACTCCGTTGGCGCGAGTGCTGCAGATTGCAGACGAGGCTACGAAGACCGATGTGCTATCGACGATGTACGCGAAATGGAGCGTGATGCCGGTGCGGGTGGATCTGCCGGGGCTTTGGCAGCGGATGGGCATCCATGTCGCGAACGGGCGCGCGGCGTTTGATGAGGCTGCTCCGCTGGCGGCTGCGCGAGCAGCGATTACGATGCGGCGCGGGTGAGATGCTACGCTTCGCGTTGACGCTGTGAGAGGTGTGCTGATATCTTCAAGCCATAATCTCAGGCGATGGAGTTCGCCCGATGCCTGCTTCGCAGCAGCGCTGATGACTCCTACTATTCCGTAGGAGGACTCTTGCCAAAAAACAAGCTTTTCAATCGTGATTCCGAACAGCTTTCGGTTTTGATCGAACTGGCGCGGTGGATTCCAATCTCTGCGCTGGTCGGGATTCTGGCGGGATCTGCGTCGGCGTTGTTGCTGATGTCTCTAGACTATGCCACGAGAGTTCGTGAAGCGCATCGGTGGATGATTCTGCTGCTGGGACCTGTGGGTGGCGTGGTGGGGTTGCTGTACAAGCACTTTGGCGCGTCGGTGGAGGCGGGCAACAACCTGATTCTCGACCAGGTGCATGACCCGACGCAGACGATTCCAGTGCGGATGACGCCGCTGATTTTGTTGGGAACGTTTTTGACGCATCTGTTTGGTGGATCGGCCGGGCGTGAAGGCACGGCGATCCAGACTGGAGCGTCGCTGGCGGATCAGCTGGCGAGGCCGTTCAGGATGGGGCCACGCAACCGCCGCATACTGCTGATGGCGGGCATCAGCGCGGGGTTCGGATCGGTGTTTGGTACGCCGATGGCGGGTGCAGTGTTCGGCATTGAGGTGCTGGCGATTGGGACACTGAACTACGACGCGATCGCGCCGTGTTTTCTGGCGTCGTTTGTGGGGGACATGGTGACGCATGCGTGGGGCGTGCACCACACGTTGTACGTGGTGTCCGACACGCCGCCGATGACGGTACAGCGGCTGCTGTTGGCGATTGTGGCAGGCGTTGCGTTTGGCTTGTGCGGCATGGCGTTTGGGAGGTGCACGCATTGGATTCAGCGCACGGTGCGCAGACATATTGCGAATGCTCCGCTACGGCCTGTGATTGGCGGCATGGTGGTGACAGCAGCGGTGTTTGGCATTGGGTACTCGCACACGAAGGATTTTTTGGGCCTGGGTGTGCCGACGATTGTTGCGTCTTTCCATTGCAAACTGCCTGCGTATTACTTTGCGGCCAAGTTTTTGTTTACGACGGTCACGCTGGGGACGGGCTTCAAGGGCGGCGAGGTGACGCCGCTGTTTTACATTGGATCGACGCTGGGAAATGCGCTATCGAATGTGCTGGCGCTGCCGCCGTCTCTGCTGGCAGGGATGGGGTTCGTCGCGGTGTTTGCGGGAGCAGCGAATACACCGATTGCATCGACGTTGATGGCGGTGGAGCTGTTTGGCGCAGAGGCTGGAGCCTATGCCGGTATCGCGTGCGTGATCAGCTACCTATTCTCGGGCCATCACGGGATATACCATGCGCAACGTGTGGGCAGGAGAAAGCATCCGGCACGTGCAACGGATGAAGATCACACTCCGACGATGTGATCATCGGCTCAGTGCGTGCGGGCGGTCTCCGTGGAGACGATGACCAGGTCCACGCGGCGATTGCCTTGGCGACCTTCAGGTGTGTCGTTGGTGCTGACGGGGTGGTATTCGCCGTAGCCTGCGATGGAGAGCTTGCCGGGATCGAAGTGTGCTTCGTCAATCAGCATCATGGCGACGGATGTGGCGCGTGCGGTGGAGAGATCCCAGTTGGAGTTGAAGGACGCAGTATGGATGGGGATGTTATCGGTATGGCCTTCGATGCGCATATTGAGGCCATACTTCATCAGAACTGCACCGATACGTTTGACTTTGTCAGCGGCACCGGGAAGAAGATTGGCTTCGCCACTATTGAAGAATCCGAGTTCGCGGAGGCTGATGACGAAGCCGTCGGGGGTCATGCGTAGCACGATCTCCTTACGTTCGATGGCTTTGCCGAGCGCACCGGTGAGGTCTCGCTGCAGATCGACGACGTTGACACCGGCGCTGATCTTGATGGGTCCACCGAGAGTATCGGAGCGAGGTGCACCGTGGCCGTCTGTGAACACAACCTCTCCGTCGAAACCGTCTTTGACCGCGGCTGAGACGCGTTGGACGGAGCGCTTGTCCTGTTGTGATGAGGCTAAGAGAACTACGAAGAGAGCGAAGAGCAGTGTCATGAAGTCGGCGTAGGAGACGGTCCAACGCTCGTGGCGCGAGTCCTCTTCGTGATGGATGCGGCGCTTCACTGGATCGCCCACGAGTTGGCTGCAGCGCGGGCGGGGATATCGACGTAGGCCGAGAGGCGCTGCTCAATGGCGCTGGGGCTGAGGCCTTCGGCGATGCAGGCCACGCCTTCGAGGGTCATCTCGCGGAGGTGCTGACGCTTTGCGGCGAGCAATTTGATGCGGCCGGCGCATGGGAGAAAGAACAGGTTGGCTATGCCGACTCCGTATAGTGTTGCGACGAAGGCAACGGCGATTCCCTGCCCGACTTCGTTGATGTTCTGCATCTTTTGCATCACCTGAATGAGGCCTATGACTGCACCGAGAATTCCGATGGTGGGAGCGAAGCCACCTGCAGCGTCGAAGACTCGTGGCAGTAGGGCGTCCTTCGCAGCTTCGTTTTCGATTGCGGCATCGGCGAGCGTGCGTAGCGGTTCCGGCTTCATGCCATCAACGATGAGCGTGATGCAGAGACGAAAGAATGGATCGTCGATCGTTTCGATCTCGCGATCAAGTGAGAGTGTGCCGTGACGCCGGGCCTGTGAGGCGAAGCGAGAGAGATCGCTGATCCGCTGCGGGATCGGATCGTCGGTTCCGAGGAAGACAGCACCAAGCTGGCGGGTTGCTGCCAACAGCACCGTCAGCGGAAACTGAACGCAGAGAGCGCCAAAGGTGCCCCCCAGGACAATCAGCGCCGCAGTCGGCTGCAGCATCTGGCCCAGCTTGCCGCCATCGAGGTAAAGGCCGGCTGCGATGCCCGCGAGCGAGATGATAACACCGCCGAAGGCACTTTTCTTTCCCATGAAGCTCCTGTGGCGCGGCGGGTTCAGTCGGAGGCGCGAGAGAAGATGCGCTCAGACTAGGCGGTCTGCGAGAGGGCCACGCGGTTGCTATCCGCTGGCTGTGATGTTGTGTCATGGAGGGGAGTACTGCTGCTGGTTAACGTGGCTTCGCGCTGCTGCCATGCTGTGCGTACCTGAACCACAAGCGCTATGAGCGCGTCGAGTGTTGACGCCGATTGTGCAAGTGACGCCTGAAGCATCTGCGCACGTAAATACGCGTAGAAGAGTGTGAGGCTCTCGGCCAGCTGATGGTCACGGTCAGGGTCGACCCAGCTCTCAAGCTGGCCGAGGATCACGTAGGCGTGGCTGAGTTCGGCGCAGCGGCGCTCGATCTCCTGGCTGCGAATAGCGATGGCGGCGCGGCGAAGATTGCCGGAGAGCGTATCGTAGAGCGCGAGTAGCAGGCCGATGGGGCTGCCTGTGTCGACGGCTGCGATGCGATAGGAGAGTTCCATCGTGCTGGTCATAAGTTATCCGTGACTGCGTGGTTATCCGTTGCTGCTGGAGGGTGAGTTGCCGAGTTCAGCCTGAATCTGCGCGAGCTGCGTGGGGAGTGACTGCAACGCCTCTTCTGCTTTGGTGTAGTCGGCTGTCAGAGATGTCTGCAGAGGAGCGATGTAGTTGGTCTGAAAGTTGTTGATCTCGGTCGTGAGATCCGTATTCTGAGCGCTCATGCTGCTGAGGTCGACGGTGAAGGCCCCGTCGCTGGGATCGGTGAAGGAACTGAGCTCGTTGTTGGCAGTGTTGGCGAAACCGTTGAGTGCTGTGCCCTGCAGGAAGTTC
The DNA here is from genome assembly GCA_903970395.1 of Acidobacteriaceae bacterium. GTDB lineage: Bacteria > Acidobacteriota > Terriglobia > Terriglobales > Acidobacteriaceae > Granulicella. The sequence goes on along the minus strand of CAJCIM010000100.1, from coordinate 35,008 downwards.
TGGACGCCAGTGGGGTTGTTGCTGAGGGCACTGCCGAGAGTAGTCGAATCTACGGCCAGGGTTCCGTCTGTGTTCATCGATATGCCGAGATCGTTGAGTGAGCTAATGCCAGAGGCCGAGCTTGTCGTGTACGTAGCGATGCTGCCAAGCGCCTGCTGCAATGAGGCGATGGTGGGGTCGGAGGCGAGGTCGCCTTCGGTGCCGGAACTTGTGCTGAAGCTGTACTGCTGATTGAGGAGCGTAACCGCACTGTTGTAGTCGGTGACGAACTGGTTGACGGCCGTGGATATCTGCGTCGTGTTGGAGGCAACTGAAAGATCAACGGGTGTGCCTGTCGAGTTGGTTGAGAGGAGGTTAAGAGTGACTCCTGCAATGGCACCTGTGACGGTATTGGTGGCGCTGCTAACAGGTACTCCATCCACAGTGAGCGAGGCGTTGTTGCCGACGACGGCCTGCGTGAATCCGATGCTGGAGCTGCCGGAAGTGACGGTGAAGTTTGCTGCACTGCCAGAGTTTCTGCTCACGAGGGATAGCCGCGCGCCGTTCGCATCGGTGATGACCGATGCGGTGATGCCGAGGTTCTGCGAATTAATATCTGCGACGACATCGTTGAGCGTGACGTCACCATTGGACCCGGTATTGATGGTGGTCGATGTGCCGGAGGCTGTAGTAATGGTGAATGAACCGGATGGGAGCGCTGCGGTTGCGTTGCTCTGTTCACCGGAGTACCAGGAGGCCGTTGTTGCAAGATTGCTGACTGCGACCTGGTGGTTGCCGAGTGTTGTGCCTTCGGCTGCGGTGGCCGTGACCGCGGTGACGTTGGAAGAGGTTACCGTGCGTGAAGAGAGTGGACCAGAGAGTGAGTTCAGGTTCTGCATGTCGGTCTGCAGGCTACTGGTCGCAGATTGAATGGACTGAAGATCGCTCATCTGGCTGGAGAGTGTCGTCTGGTCGTTTTGCCATACCTGCTCGGGCGCCTGGGCTGCGGTGACGGCAGCGCTGACTGCGGAGGTGACGTTGATGCCCGGCGTTTGCGCGCCTGCAACAGCAGCGAGGATGTTGCTGATGTCGATGCCGGAGGTGCCTGTTGTGCTCGCAGAAGAGAGTAGCGAGCTGATGGCAGAGGCTGAACTCATGCGTAGTGCTCCATTGCCGTAGGGTTCGAATGCGCTTGTCGATGCGCTTCAGAAGGCCGCGACAGAGAGCGGCCTTCTGAACGAGCAGTTGAGGATTACTGGATCAGCTTGAGGACGTTCTGCTGCGCCTGGTTGGACTGCTGCAGTGCGGCTATGCCGGTAGACTGGAGGATGTTGAACTGCGTCATGTTGGCTACCGTGGTGCCGATGTCGGCGTTCTGGATGCTGTTGGTTGCACTCTGCAGGTTCTGCACCTGGGTGTTCATAACGTTGCTCGCAGCCTGGAGACGATTGACCGAAGCACCGATCTGCCCTCGCTGGGCCGAGACCTGATTGATGGCAGAGTTGATCGCGGTAAGAGCTGCCTGCGCATCGGTGGTGCTGTTGAGGTCGAGGGTGTTGAGGTTCAGCGAGGTGGCAGAGAGCGAGTCGATGGTGGTGGTGATGGTGGTGTTGGCCGCACCGCTGGTGGTGCCGTCGCTGATGAAGACGGTGTTGCTGTTGTTGGTGCCTGGTGCAGCTTCTATGGCGCCGAGCACTGCGTCGTTGCTGCTGACCTGAATGCCAGTGTTGCCGGTGTTAGGACCGATGACGAGTTGACCGGTACCGTTGAGGGTCGCCGTGGTTCCGGCGGACAGAGTACCCGCCGACACGGCGCCCGCAATAGCAGTCTGCAGCGTCGCAACAGTGTCACCCGCTGCGGCCTTGAAGACGAAGCTGCCACCGGTGGCAGCATCGGTGATCGTGGTAACGGATCCGGCGGTGAGAGCGGTGGTGGTGGCCAGACCGGCCTGCGTGGACAGGAAGCTGGTAGGCGAGTTGGAGGAGAAGACATTTTCGCCGTTAAAGTTAGTGGTATTGCCGATCTGGTTGATCTCGGTGAGGATCGACTGGAACTCATTGTTGAGCGCCGAAGCCTGGCTGTTGGTGCCGGAGGTGAGACCGCTGGAAGATGCTTCCGTTGCCAGCGTGACGGCGCGGTTGAGCAGCGTGGTGACCTGCGAGAGCGCTCCATCGGCGGTCTGCAGCAGGCCGACGCCGTTGTTTGCGTTCTGCTGCGACTGCGTAAGTGCTGCCATGTTCGCCGTCATACCGTTGGCGATGGACAGACCTGCGGCGTCGTCCGAGCCGGAGTTGATCTTGAGGCCGGTGGAGAGCTGCGTGAGGGTCTTCTGCAGGTTCATCTGCGTCATCGAGAGAGAATTCTCTGCGGTGAGGTCGGAGATGTTGTTGAGAATTGTGAGTGACATTGCGTGATGCTCCTTTTGTGTATGTGGCCGGGTGCGCCTGAGTTGTTGTTTGCCGCTGTGCAAGTCAAGCTGCAGAACATCAGGCAGCTCACGTGTACAGCTTCTTATCGACCAGTTGCCTGATTCCGTTCAATTGGAATCGCGTTGCAAGATAGCTATCGGTTCCCTGCTGAGATCTTTCTCTACCGCAAAAGGGGTAGAGCGGTGGCTACTTGAGGTAGCTGAGTAGCGTTGTGGGCAGTGCTTGCGCCGTAGCCGCGAGCACGGCGGAGTGCGCTGTCTCAGCCTGCGACAGATTTGTGGCGGCTTCGGCAAGATTGATGCTGACCAATGAGTTTTGTTGTGTGCTCAGCGTGACCTTCTCCTGACCTAGATAACTCTCCTGAGAGTTGAGCTGGTCGACTGTGTTGCTGAGCGGCGTGCGTTGTACGTCCAGAGCGTTGAGTGCTGAGGAGATGGCCGTTGTGGCTGCGCCGATCTGCGCAGAGGTTCCGGACTGCAGAGCTGTCACTAGGCTGCTGAGGGAGCCGATGACGTTGGTGCCGGAGGTGAAGAGCTGATCGCCGGGGATGTTTGCACTGATGTTAGTGGAGTCGCCAACCTGCACCTGGTTTGCGGTGTCGTTGCCTTTGTAGGTGTAGCCGCTGGCAGAGGTTGCGTCGGCGACGAAGGGTGGTGACGTTGTTGCAGAGCCGCCAAAGAGATAGGAGCCCTGATAGGACGCATTCGCCTGTGAGACGACATCAGAGAGGATGCCTTGCGCCTGCGTCGCGATCGCCTGGCGGTCTGTTGTGCTGGTGGTTGAGGTCGCGCCTTCCGTACCAAGCGTAATGGCCTGATTCAACGACGTGACGACCGAGCTGATGGCCGAATCAGCCGTCTGCAAACGCGACTGCAGAGCGCTGACGTTGGCGGTGTACTGATCTACATTCGCAGAGCTGGCAAGTGAACGGACCATGTTGGCGGAGGCGGTAGGGTCGTCAGAGAGTTGGTTGACACGGTTGCCCGTTGACACCTGTTGGAGCGCTGTGGCGAGCGACTGGTTGCTCTGCTGGATTGCGTACTGTACGTCGGGCAGCATGCTTGTTACGCGCATAAAGATTCCTGGGTTTGCGAAGTGTGAGGGGCTATGAGGTAGTCGGAGTCATCATGTCCATCGTCGCGGTGAAGAGGCTGTTGATGATGTTCACAACCTGGGCAGCGGCTTGGTATGACTGCTGATACTGGATCAAGTTGGTGGTCTCCTGATCAATGGAGACACCCGATTGAGAGCTGATCTGGTTGTTGAGCTGAAGCAGGCTGGCGGCGGTCGCGGTGGAGTTGGAGTTTGCCGTGGCGGCGATGCTGCCAACCTGATAGACAAGGCTGGCGTAGGTGTTCGTGGGTGTGGCTCCGCTGGGAAGCGCGGCGGTCTGGATAGACGCAAAGTTGGTGAGGTTGCCGCTGCTGCCGGACGTGCCATCGGAGCTGGCTGCAACCTGCGACGCGTTGGTGAGCGCCAGGCTTATAGAAGCGGCAGATCCAGGGACGCTGGAGGGGATGTTGAAGAAGGCCGTGCCCGCTTTGCCGTTCTGATCAAATCCGTTGGCCTGCGCGCTGTTGAACGCCGTTGCAACCTGGTTGGCGAGTGTGTCGAGCTGCGTGAGGACGTTCGGTATCGTCTGATCGCGAACCTGAATCGCTCCGCCGAGGTCGCCGCTCTCCATTGATGTGGTGATGTTGTTGCCGCTTTGGTCGAGCACCTGTATTGCTCCGTTGCTGCCTGTCGATGTCTGCAGAGCGTAGCTTTGATCACCCACAACAAGCGGAGTTCCGTTGCCCGTGGCAAGCGTGATGCCGTTGTTGGTCTGCGTCGTTTGTACGTTGGTAAGTTGCGAGAGCTGCTGGATGAGTTCGTTCTGCTGGTCTTGCAGCGTACCGCCGTTCTGCGCGGCGTCGCTCTGCTGCAGCGCAACGATCTGCGGATTGAGGGCGGCGATCTGTTGCGTGAGCTGATTGATCTGACCGACATCCTGCGTAACCTGGGTGTTGAGGCCGGCCTGCTGCGAGGTGAGAGCGTTCGATGCAGTGTTGAATGCATTTGCGAGTCCCTGCCCCGCGGTGAGAACTGCCTGACGCGAGGAGGAGTTCGTGGGATCGGTGGCGAGGGCGGAGAGGCTGGAGAAGAGGGTGGACATCTCCGTGCCGATGTCGTTGGTGGAAGTGGCGAAGAGTGGCTCGATCTGCTGCATCGCACTGGATTGCGCGTCGGCCAGGCCCTGCTGTGAGGTCTGCTGTTGAAGCTGCGATTGCAGCAGCTCGCTGCGCACGCTGGTGTATCCCTGGAGCACAACGCCGTTGCCGAGCTGATCGTTGCCATCTTGTGAGGGCGTTGCAGTCTGCAGATCAACTAGCTCGCGGGAATAACCGGGAGTGTTGACGTTGGCGATGTTATTGCTGGTGATCTGGATCGCACCCTGCGAGGCGTTCAAACCACCGAGAGCTGTCGCTAGTGAGGAGGTCAGGGACATGGCATCACATCTCGCAGGACCAGGTCTGCCGCGCAGAACTGGTTCCGCGAATCTCCATCGGATTATCTGAGTGGCTTCTGCACAGCGATAGAAGCATGGCGATTGTGCCTCCGGTGTTCTTCAATAGCGCCGCATAGTTTTGATTCGCTGCATGCAGTCCGCGTGCTGCGGTGGTCATTCGCGAACGCAGGCTAGGAGACGGTGCTGGGTTTCCATGCAAATGCCGCGTGACGGCACGCAGCATCGCTGAAAGGCTGGCCGTCAAGAACTCCTGGCGAGTGACACTTGCCTTCACCGCGGCGAGATTGTTAGCGGCGATAGCTTTGAACGCGGTGTCTAGTTCCGCAGCGAGAGAGTCGAGCTGATGCAAGTACACTTCGACGACTGATGATTCGTCCCCAGGTGATGCGAGATCCATGTCACTCCCCTTCTTTGACCCGTCTCGAAATGCAACAGTGGACGGCGAACTAGCAATCGCTCATCATGGCGGAGGCGAGCTTTTGCGGGTCTACCTGATAGCCGCCACTGCTGACGGCCTCGCGTAATGCCTGCACCTTTTCCCGACGAACGTCCGGCATGTTGAGTGCCCGAGTAACCAATGACTTGACTGTGGTGCTGTCTGAACTTAGCGTAGTGCGGTCACCATCGACGCCCTGGCTGGATGCGGGGCTGATGCTGCCGGCCTGTTTGGATATCCAATCGGGTTGCAACTGACCGACGGCAACTTCGCCTGCTTCGATCTTCATTTCGGTCCCTCCTGATGGCACGTTCCTTCTATCGGCAGCCATCAGGAATTGTTGAGTTAGCCGAGTCGAACCGAGTTAGGAACATCTGTCGGCTCGTTGGGCTGACCTTTCCGCAGCTGAGCAACGATCATGCCTGCGATCCCAATGCCGCAAGAGGCAGTCAGGGCGTCGGCGAGGGGACGGATTGCCAGTCCCTGCTGCATCTGCGCGGTCCCATCGTCCTCACTCTCTTCCTCGTCGGTGCCCGGGACCTTCGCGACTGTGTCTTCGGCATGCTGCAACCAGTCGCCAAGCAGTATAGACTCGAAGTCCTTTGCGGCTTTGTCGATCTTTGCGTCGCTTGCCGGCTGCTTGCCGGATGGGCGCAAGACGCTATCGGTACGAGGGAGCGGTGTCATTGTCGCTACGGAGAGAGCTGTATTCAAAGATTGCACCTTCGACATCAGATCACCTCTAGATCTGCTTGCAGGCCGCCTGCGGCCTTGATGGCCTGCAGGATTGCCAAAATGTCCTGCGATGAGGCACCTATGGTGTGAAGCCCCTTGAGTAACTCATTGACACTCGAACCTTCCTGCATCTGGATTGCCTGGCCGACGGTTGGTGGTGCCGTGGGCAGGGTTGGTGGCAACGATGCGGGCGGTGACGGCTGTATCTGGATAGTAAGCCCGGCCTGCATGATGACCACTGGCGACAGGGTGACATCGCCACCGAGCACGATGGTGCCGGTACGTTCGTTGACAACAACCTTCGCAGCGGGTTTTACCTCAACGGCGAGGTTCTGGACGCGGGACAGGAGGATTGGCACAGAGGCGATGCCGCTGTCTGCGACGAGGATCTCAATGCGGCGGCTGTCTACTGCGCGAGAGATGGGCTTTGCAAAGTCGTGGTTGATGGCTTCGGCGATGTTGCGCGCGGCGGTGAAGTCGGGATCGCGCAAGAGGAGCGAGACCGTCTGAAAGTGGCTGAGGTCGACGGACGCATCACGCTCAACGATGGCACCCTCCGCGATCCTGCCCACGGTCGGATGCCTAGTGAGCTTGCTGGTGGTTGGACCACTCTGGGTGTAGCCACCGATGGTAAGAGCGCCCTGGCCTTGTGCGTAGACCTCTCCATCGACGCCGCGCAGTGCTGTGAGCAGAAGGACGCCGCCCTCAAGACTGCGGGCGTCGCCGATGGAAGAGATCGTGATATCGAGGTTCATACCGGGGCGAGCGAACGGGGGCAGCTCAGCGGTTACGAAGACTGCAGCGACGTTTTTTACGACGACGATGCTGGGCACGATCTGTACGCCCATGCGTTGCATGGCATTGGCGAGAGTTTGCACGGTCAGATACGTCTGCTGGCTGTCACCAGTACTGTGCAGACCGACGACAAGACCATATCCGATAAGTTGATTGCTACGGACGCCTTCTACCTCCGTTACATCGCGAATCAGCACGCTTTGACTTGGGTCAGCAGCATACAAACGATATGGAGATGACATAATGAGCAGCATTGCGAACAATAGTCGCAGGGCCATTGGCCGCAGGCGAGTGGTTGCCCATATGAATCCTGATATTAGAAGCCTAGAAGCCATAGCACCGCCCTCGAGATAATGTTCGGCGGACGCGTATTGTCCGCGATGATTCCCTTTCCCTTCATCTCTATTTCGAGATTGCTGAGCGAAGTAGACGCTACGGCGTTGGCTGGGCCGATGTCTCCTGGCCGGATTACGCCGCGAACGATGATGTGTTCGTGCTGGTTGTTCATGAATATCTCTCGCTCGGCTTCGAGCACGAGGTTGCCGCTCGGAAGCACCGCAATCACCCGGCCTGTGAGGCTAGTTACGAAGTTGGTGTTCGACGCAGTCTGTCCCTGACCTTTGATCGTGGAGGCCGATTGGGCGGCAAGCAGTGGATTTGCAATCGATGGAGACTGTCCCATGATTCCGGTGATGCTTGAGTTCGCCGTCAACGCGCGTGACCCCGCAACAGTGCCGGACTGCGAGGCGGATGTCTGCACTGATACCTGGATGGTGACGGTGTCGTTGAGGCGAGTAGCCTTGTAGTCGGAACCGAGGTCGCCGAGCGTGTTCTGCGGCGACCAGAGACTGCCCGAGGTGCGTATCGAGGCCGGCGCATCGTTATGCTGTTCGGCTTTCGCAATGTACTCTGCACGCAGCTGTGCGGGATCGTTTGCTTTGTGTTTGTCGGGTTTGGCTGCCGAACAGAGCGACACGAGCAATAGTAGCGAAAGCAGCGTCGCGTTGGAGCACAGAGAGGACACACGCATGTCAGAACTCGCCTTTTAACAACGTTGCAGAGACAGCTTGACCCGAGTAAATGTGCCTATGGTCGAGGCTTGCGACGTGGATTGTGTCTCCAACAACCGCATCCTGCAGGGTGATAATGGGGACCGTTATCTGTGAGGCGCCATCATTGAAGACGAGAGTCGCATGCGCTCCGCGCCGAATGATGTTGCTACCGGTTGGTTGGGGACGGAATGCAGCGGCAACAGCGGTATGTGTCGACGCGGTGAGGGTTGTGAACGTTATGCCCTGCGGAACCACCAACTCTGCATAGAATGGCAGGCACGAGTTGTGCAGATGGCAGATGAGCCGCACGGCAAAGCGACGGCTATCTACCGTGTGGCCAGTCCGAGATGGCAGCAGTTCCAATGCCATGACATCAAGATCTGGAGAAGGCGTTGAGGCTACGATATCCGTAAGCAGATGCACATGAACTCCGGGTTCGGAGGAGCCATTGAAAACGGTGTCCGTGATCGCCTTCTCGACCGCGGTCTGCGTGACGGCAAAGCGATCGCGGACACTAACCTGCGCCGCAGAGCTGATGCTGGCGAAGGAGAGCGCCACGAACGCCGGCCATGAAACTGGATTGAGCTTCATCGCTGAGACCTCCGCTACTGCGCCAGTTGATTGAGTTGCTGCAGCATCTCGTCACCAGCTTTGATGACACGTGAGTTGGATTCGTACGAACGTTGAGCGAGGATCATCTGCACGAACTCATCGACGACACTGACGTTCGACTGCTCCAACATGCCCTGCTGAATAGTGCCAAGACCATCGGCTCCGCCGGGTGTGCCGATGATGGGATCACCGGACGCCGTGGTTGCAAGATAGATGTTGTTGCCAACGCTGTTGAGCCCGCCAGGATTGACGAACATCGACGTTTGGATGGAACCTACCTGTGATGCTTGAACTTGCCCCGGCTGCGTTATGCTCACGGTTCCATCGCTGCCGATGGTGACGCTGAGTGCATTTGCTGGCACGGTGATAGCTGGCTGGAGAGGGTTGCCGTCTGCGGTGACAACCTGTCCCTGCGCATCGAGCTGGAATGAGCCAGAACGCGTGTAGCCGGTTTGACCGTTGGGTAGAAGAATCTGAAAGAATCCCTGGCCCTGAATGGCAAGGTCCAGTTGATTGCCTGTCGTGGAGAGCGCGCCCTGCGTCTGAATGACCTCGGTTGCGCCGGGCCGAACACCTAGCCCTATCTGGAGACCCGCTGCGGTCGTAGTCTGCTGGGTGGCGGCGCTGCCAGGCATCACCTCGTTTTGATAGAGGAGATCAGAGAACTGCAATCGACGCTGTTGAAAGCCGGCGGTGCTGGAGTTGGAGAGGTTGTTGGCGATGTTGTCCAGGTTCAACTGCTGTGCGGTCATGCCGCTTGCTGCGGTATAGAGTGCTCGAAACATGTTGTGTCCTCTCTCTTCTCCTTGGAATAGAGCGCTAGCTGACGCGGGGCAGATCCTGCACTGCAATCTTGTTCATGTCACTGTCAAACATGCTCAGAACCCGGCGCATCGTCTCGACATCGCGTTGCGCGCCTATCATCTCCACCGTGCTGGTAACGGGATTCACATTCGAGCTCTCGAGCATTCCCTGCTGTACGACGGCGTTGGCTGTGGGGGTTGCGGTGTTGGATGGGGCACTGAGATACGTCGTGCCTGCGTTTTGCAGCTGTACCGACGGCGGAAAGTCCACGAGCTTCAGCTGTCCGGCGATGGCTCCGTTCACCGAGATGGTGCCATCGGCGCTGATGGAGAGTGGAGATCCTACGATCTGGATCGGCCCTTTGGCTCCGAGCACAGGGTCGCCGCTCGCCGTAACGAGTTGGCCCGACGAAGAGACACGAAAGTTGCCCGAACGCGTGTAAAGTTCCGCACCATCACGCTGGACAGCGAAGTAGCCCTGTCCCTGGATCGCAACATCCAACGGATTCCCCGTCCGCTGCAATGATCCCTGTGATGGATCGAGCGCGGTGCCGCTGAGAACACCGTAGTCGTTCATATCCTGATTCAATGCCGACAAGGACGCGTTATCCGTGGATGCGAGTATGGAGTTGAAGACGTTATGTCGAGCCTGAAAACCATTGGTGCTGGAGTTGGCAAGGTTGTTTGCGATCGTATCAAGCGCGTCCATGCGCGACATCAGGCCCGTGCAGGCTGCATAGAAGCCACTGTTCATCGTTCCACCTCGCTGATAGCCATATGCATGCTTGATGCCAATCCTGCGAACTTGCTCGAACTGCGGTATTTTGAGTGATTGTGAAAACGACCAAGGTGTTACATTTTGCGGAACTGAGAGATTGATGAGGATCCGGCGACCCGGAAGAGAATATCGGTGGTCTTCGCACCTTGGTTCAGACGACACCAGAGCCTGTCTCCACAACGTGCGATGGCGATTCGTTCCGCATCCGTGGCACGGCCGATCTCGCAGATGATCTGTGTCATCTCGGCTACGGTGTTCAGATCTTCAAAGCTCTGCTCTGCATTTGCGATCACCTGCTCCGCGAGGCAGTCGGCAGCGAGAAACTCCGATGGCGAGATAAAGCAGGGTTGGGTTTTGCAACCGCTGATCTGCTCGATGGCAAACAGAGGTGCATATTCGACGCTGTACTGAAAGCCTACGAATAGCTTGTTGCCAGAGGCGAGATGGTATAGAGGCACCATCGAGTAATCGCGACGCAAGCGAAATGGGATACGGATCATCTCACCGCATGCACTGGGAGCGCTGGGAAAAATAGGACACGCCCAATGCAGCGCTCGGCACTCTGTAACTGCTTGCTCCGACATGAACCCCAGACGCACCACAAGTTCGCCAATTTCTTCACCGGCGCTACGTTGCACATCGAGAGTAGTTCTATATTGGGAGTCTGTGAGCAGCCCCTGGCGGAGAAGTGTCAAGCCAAATGAGGTGCGTGCAGCCGCCTGTGTTCGATGATGACGTGGTGAAAAAAGCCTGCTGAGTTGCGATTCGAGACTGGTGCGGACGCAGCGAAAGCTACACCACCACGTGGCGCCCATGGAGACGCCAACCCTGCGCACACTGAGTTGACGCTCAGTCAGCCATCGGCTGCACGTTTCGTTGCCGCAGTTGACGGGCCTGAAGCCGCGAACCCATTCCGAAGCTCCGAATTGTTCAAGCAGCCTCATGCGTCGCTCCTCTCACCGCTGTCTGCAGGCATTTCAGCGGGCTGCGAGAGAATAGCCCCGGGGACCTCGGTGACGCGAAAACCGTAGTTGCCGTCGATGACAACGGCCTCCCCCAATGCGATCACCTTTCCATCTAGAAGCAGTTCTACGGGCTCATCCACCTGCCGGTCGAGTTCGATCACGGCGCCACTGGAAAGTTCGAGAACCTCACGCAAAGTCATCAGACGCTGGCCGAATCGCATGGTGACTTCGAGTTCGACATTCAAAATGACTCCCAGGTTTTCGGCGTCCTGGCTTGAAGACATAGGCATCGTGGTGTTCCTTCCCTATTAGTTGAATGGCGCTGAATCCAAGGGTTGCGAGTGTACCTGGGCGGCCTTCTGAAGTCCGCTGCGAACTGGTGTAGCGTGAAACACTTCGGTGTCCTCTACCGTGAGCCTTCCTGCGTTCTTTACAGGAGCACGCATTTTTATGACCTGTCCTGGCTCAAGCGAGATGAGGTCCCGAACCATCACCCGCATTTGTGTGACGTCGACTGAGAGGGTGAACTGGCATTCGAGAATTCGCTGACGAAGCGTAGGACGATGGTCGTCACGACGGCCAGACAGCTTGGCAGCTTGCGACGCGTTCAGGTGACGGATGAGGTAACCGACGAAGGACGTTGGCAGCACTATACGAAAGCCTCCCACGACACCTGCAATCTCCATCTCAAAGAGCAGGATGACAACCTTCTCATTCGTGCCAAAGAGGACCGGTACAGATGCTGGACGGATGCAGCTTCTGAGCCGGTAGGTGAGACTGAGGGCAGACCACAGAGATTCAATCTCGCGGAGAAAGAGCGCGGACACACTCTCCAGGATCTCTTCGTCAATGTCGGTGAGTTCGCGCAGACTCGGCAAAGGAGTGCCCACCCCGCCTAGAAGCAGATCGATGATCGGCAGCGCCAGTGGCAAGTCCATCTGCGTAAGGAGGCTGGTCTGCATGACGCTGAGCGTGCAGGGCACCAGGTAACTATCGAGGGGAATGGCTTCGAGATAGCCCCGAATTGTGGACTGTTCTATAGATGTAAGCTTGAGTCGCAATGCGGCTCCAAGATAGGCTTCGAGGGCGTTCGACGCGTTGACTGCAAACTTTTCGAAGAGAGAAGAGAGTGCGCGTGTATTTTCGTTGGACAGACGACCTGCGTAACGAAAGTTACATGGGTGGACCACAGGATCGGACGCATGACGTGGAGCGCGCCTTGTGGATGGCGATTCAACGATAGGATCGTTCGTGCTCACGGATGCGACCTCACGTAGATAGGCTCGGCTCTACTATTTGGGGCCACACCAGAAGATGCGTGCCGCAGATGTTGTAATCCCGCACGTAGCTTTACCAAAGTGGCGGAGAGAATCTGCGAGACGCGGGAAGTACCGACGTCAAGCACTTCAGCGATCTCCCGCATCGTGAGTTCCTCCTGATAGTAGAGAGCGAGAATCATCTGCTCACGCTCGGATAAGCTGCGCAATGCCTCGACGAGATGCTCACGCATCTCTGACTCAAGACAGAGGTCGAAGGGGTTGTCGTCGCCGCGGCTCTCGGCGGACTCGATCAGGTCAAACGATTCCGACGCGTCGTCCGGGCTCTGGGCTTTTTGACTGACAAGACTCAGGCCGTCGATCTCCGTGAGAGTTTGATGAAAGTCCTCGAGCGTTACATTGAGATCGGCGGCAATCTCTTCTTGAAGTGGCAGCCTGCCCAATGTGCCGGTCAACTTCGATGCCGAAGCGCTGATCGCCCGACCCCGCCGCCGCAGAGTACGCGAGCCCCAGTCGAGGCTACGCAGACTGTCGAGGATGGCGCCACGGATGCGGAACTTTGCGAATGTGCTGAAACCGGCGTTGCGGGAGCCGTCGTACTTCGCACAGGCTTCGATCAGCCCGAGTACACCAGCGTTGACAAGATCTTCCAGCTCGACATGCTGTGGGAGCCGTTCGCGGATACGTGCCGCTACGTAGTAGACCTGCGGAAGCTCCTGCAGGATGAGTGCATTTCTCTCATCGAGTTCATCGCCGCGCGTCTTATAGGCTCTCTCCAACTCGGTCATCTGCTCACTCCTTTCATCGCGCTTAACGCATTTACTTCAAGCCGCTGTCAGCGAAGCACTCCCACCGATTCCACAGGTGTCATCGCAGGGATCTCTCCGGGAGAGATCACGACGATCTTCGGGATAAACGGCTCCAACATCCTGCGGAGGAAATAGCGGCCCGGCGATCCGCAAAGCAGGACTGGCGGGGCGCTGTCGACATCCTTGCCGAACAATCCACGCAAGCTATCTAGCACTCTGCGTGCCAATGCAGAGTGAAGCTGGGGTGAGATCGCCTGCGACGGCTGAAGGTTTGAACCGCGCAGGCACTCCTCTTCAATCGCCGGGTCGAGTGTAACGACCTTCAGTTCACCTCGACTGTCTAGAAGTGGCTGCACCAAGGCCCTGCCGAGCGCATGACGTGCGGCTTCCACGAGAGCAACAGAGTTTTTGTTGAATGAGCTTGTCTCAAGCAGAGCTTCGAGGATTGTTCCGAGGTCACGAATCGAGACCTGCTCGCGGAGGAGTTGCTGCAACACTCTCTGCACCTCTCCTAGCGAGAGCTGTTTAGGGATGAGATCGTCTGCAAGCTTTGGATAGGATTCGCCGAGACGATCGATCAGACGCCTGGTCTCTCCTCGGGAGAGAATCTCATGTGCGTTTCTGCGAATGACCTCCGTCAAATGTGCTGCGAGCACCGAGGTAGGATCGACCACTGCGTATCCGGCGGCGATCGCTTGTCCTTGCGAGTGTGGCGCAATCCAGATGGCTGGTGCGCCGAAGGCAGGCTCGCGGGTGATCTGCCCGGGGAGCACTGGTGCGTCCAGCTTGGAACTGATGGCTAGCAAGCAGTCATTGCGCAACTCCCAACGGGCGATCTCAACCCCACGCATGTAGACGACGTACTCGCGATCTCGCAGCGAGAGGTTGTCGGTTATATGAATGGACGGGATGAGAAATCCGAGCTGCTGCGCCAGATTCTTACGCATGGACTTCACACGTGAGAGAAGCTGACCACCTCGCTGCACATCCACGAGCGGCACAAGACTCGATCCAACCTCGAGCATAAGCTCATCGAGTCGTAGTGCGGCATCCATAGGATCTACCGCAGGTTGTGCTTGGCCCGCAGTTGTTGCCTTGGCTGCAATATCGATCTCGTCGAGACCATCGGAGGCAAGTTGCGGCTTCATCTTGCTGGCCGCGTACATCAGGACAGCGGCCACGCAGAAGAACGGTAGCTTGGGTAGGCCGGGGATGAGGCCGAGCAGAAGAAGAGCTCCGCCCGCGATCCAAAGCAGCCGCGGGTTCATGAACAGCTGCTTGCCGACGTTGATGCCCAGCGACTCTCGTGAGGCTGAACGGGTGACCACGATGCCTCCCGCCACCGATACCAGAAGCGATGGAAGAATCGATACGAGTCCATCGCCGACGGTGAGGATGGTGTACGTCTTCAATGCCTCCTGCAGAGGTACGCCCTGCTGGAAGACGCCGATGAGAAAGCCGGCGACGATATTGATAGCCATAATGAGGATTGTTGCGAGGGCATCTCGCTGACTGAAACGTGCTGCGCCGTCCATGGCTCCGCAGAACTCTGCCTCCTGGGCGATGCGCTCGCGGCGAGCGCGTGCCTGCTGTTCGTTGATGAGTCCAGCGTTAAGATCGGCATCGATGGCCATCTGTTTTCCGGGCATTGCGTCAAGGGTGAAACGCGCTGTGACCTCCGCGGTTCGTACAGCACCGTGGCTGATGACGAGAAACTGGATCGCTATGAGTGCCAGGAACAGCACGAAGCCGACGATGTAGTTGCCACCGACAACGAACTGCCCAAAGGCTTCGATGACGTTGCCAGCAGCCGCTGTTCCATCGCTGCCGTGCAACAGGATACGACGTGTCGCCGCGAGATCAAGAGCCAGCCGCATCAGTGTTAGCAGAAGCAGGAGACTCGGGAAGACGGAGAACTGAGTGGGACGCAAAATCTGAATGGCGGTGAGAAGCACAAGCACCGATGCGCTGATGCTGAGCGTGAGCAGCAGGTCCAGCAGGAAGCTAGGCAAAGGGACAAGCATGACGAAGACAAGCGCTACCGCAGAGATGGGAGCGATCCACTCTCCGCTCTTTCTTAATACTGTCGCTATGCGCTCTATCATCGCGAGCCTCCCGTACTGCGGCCTGGAGTGGTGATGGTGCGGCCGGAGGCGTCGCGGGAGCGGCGTTCGGCGTCCTTTCGGCGAACGTCAGCTTGGGCGCGATAGACCAGCACGAGTATCTCAGCGACTGCCTGATAGAGCTTTGCGGGGATAGAGTCACCGACCTCGACGGTCTTATAAAGTGCCTGCGCGAGAGGGCGGTTTTCTACCAGCAAGATGCCGCTGTCACGGGCGAGCTGCTTGATCTTCTCTGCGAGCAGATCAAGGCCTTTGGCGACGACGACGGGCGCATCCATCTCTGCCTCGTAGCGCAGAGCAACGGCGTAGTGCGTTGGGTTGGTGACCACTACGGTTGCAGTCGCTGCGGCTTTCAGCGACCGTGCCTTGCGCATACGGTTGCGCATCTGCCGGATGCGGCCTTTGATCTGAGGATTCCCATCTGTCTGCTTGTGCTCCTCACGCAGCTCCTGTTTTGTCATCTTCAGATCGCCCTCCATCTTCTTCCAGTTGAGGACGTAATCAACTCCTGCCCATGCCAGCAGCACCAGACCTGCCTTCCAGGTGAGTTCGAATAGCATGGAGCCTACAAAACTCGCGAAGACGCGAAGCCCCAGGTTTGAGGCACCCAGCATCGCGCTCCAGTGACCCTCCATGATGCTCACTACGATCCATGTGATCGCGGCAAAGGGCAACATTGACTTCATCAAACTGGAGAGACCAAGCGGTGAGAATATCTGCCCCAACCGGCTAGCGGGGTTGAATCGCTCGAAGCGCAGGACGAGCGCCTGGGGCGCGACGTTGAAACCACCCTGCATAAGACCCGTGGCAAGCGACGCGACCAATGCGGCCAGCAGGAAGGGAACGATCCAGTGTAAGACCTCAACCGCCGACCGGAAGAGAATGGGGCCGTTGGGGTCGATGTCGCCGGTAGCAGCGGTCTCGACCACACCGCGGTACAGGACGCTCCAACGAGTAATTGCTGTGGGAACGACCCACATCATGAGCGTGATAACAGCCGCGCCTGCAGCAAGACCCGGCAGCTCGCGTGAGCGCAAGACCTGACCTTTTTCCCGCGCTTGCTTGCGACGTCGCTCGGTTGCCTGCTCGGTTTTGTTGCCGTCTGCCATGGGTCCTCTGTATTACGTACGCGCCAGATGAAACAACTGGTCAGTGGTGTGAATGGAGTTGAGAAAGAGGTGCTCGAAGAGAGCCGGCCAGTACTTCAGCGCTCCCATGAGGATGAGCAGGCCCGGCACGGTCTTGACTGCCGGGCCAAGCAGCATGAGAGGCAAATGCGGCGCGGCCTTGCCGAGGAGTGCGAGAGCAATGTCCGCAAGCAAGGTTGCGGCGAGCACTGGCGCGGCAATCTGCACTCCGATTGAGAAGACGCCGGCACAGGCGTTGATCGTGGCGACGGTGAATGCTGCGCTGATGTGACCGGAGGATGCCGGAAGGTAGTCGAAGCTGTGGGCTACGGCTCGTAGTATCCAGAGATGCACTCCGGCGCGCAGGAAGATGAGCATCGCGATGGTCTGATGGAACATGGCGACGACCGTGGACTCAACCTCAGTCTGCGGGTCGAGGATGTTTATCAGGGAGTAGCCCATTTGCACGCTGAGGATCTGGCCAGCCATCTGGACGCCGTCGAAGACAACACTGGTAGCGACACCCATAGCGGTGCCAATCATGAGCTCACTGATGACCACCATCGGCCACTGACTGATGGTGAGTGATGGCATTCGCGCAGAGAGCATTGGGTAGAGCAGAGCTGTGAGGGCAAGAATGAGTAGCGGCTTTATGCGTAGAGGAACGGCAACGCTGCCGAAGAAGGGCGCAAATAGAACAAGACCCGAGAGACGCACACTGATGGTCAACAGCGCCCCGAAAATTTGCACGATTGGAATCGTCATCATTGGAGAACCCAATGGAAGTCCGAAAGCAGACTCAACGTGTAGTGAGCGAGGTGCCGCCACATCCAGGGCATTAGTAGGAAGATGGTTGCACCGACGGCGAGCAGCCGCGGAACCGCAGAGAGGGTCTGGTCCTGCAGAGATGTGAGCACCTGGACGACGTTGAGCAGAAGACTGATGACGATGGCCGCCAGCAGGATCGGCGCAGTCAACATCACAACCTCACGCAGCATAAGCCGACCCATCATAACAACCTGATCGACATCCATCAGCTAAAACTCCTTATCAGCGAACCAATCAGCAGGTGCCAGCCATCAACCATGAGGAACAACAGGAGCTTCAACGGAGTTGAGATGACGACCGGAGGCAACTGCATCATGCCGACGGACGAGGTAATCGAAGCGATAACCATGTCGACCACCAGAAATGGAAGAAAGAGCACCGCGCCGATTTGAAAACCAGACTTCAGCTCCGAGAGGATGTATGCGGGAAAAAGGACGCGGAGAGAGAGATCGTCGATGTTTCTCGGCTTTGGTTCATGCGCCATCTCGAGGAAGAGTGCAGCATCCTTCTCGCGCACAAAGTGACCCATGAAGTGACGCATTGGAACAGCGCCGATCTGCAGTGCGTCCATCGCCGTGATCTTTCCCTGCTGTAGCGGCAAGATCGAGTCGCGATAGATAGCATCGCCGACGGGCTGCATCAAGAAGAAGGTCATCACAAGCGAGAGACCAACGAGCGTTTGATTGGATGGAGTGGTCTGTAGGCCAAGCGCCTGACGTAGGAAGTGAAAGACGATTAGGAGGCGCGCGAAGGGCGTCATGCAGATGAGAAGAGAAGGAATCAGGCTTAGAAATGTCAGAAGCACCACGATGGTCCATTGCGGCGAAGAGCCACCCAGACCGGTGATCCGTATCTCATTTGGGTTCACCGACGTCGACCTGATGCGTGGCACAACAGGTTCCTGCGGTGCAGCATCGACGGGAGCGCTATCCAGCATTGATGTTGCGCGGAGATCTCTCGGCAAGGATGCGAGAGCCAGAGGCGATGCTGGTGAGAGGACCAGCAGTATAAGGACCTCGAGGATGACAACTCTTTTCATGAACGCACCGCATCGCCCGGGCTCACAGATTTCGATGTTCGCCGCGCGTGCGGTTTCGTCGACTTCGGCGCTTTGTCGAGCACTGCCGCGAATGTCTCAGCCGGGTTTAGTTCTGTCAGCAACGAGATGCCGCTCTGTGCTCCGCCGAGCATGAAGCGGCGGCCATCCACCTGCACTACCGCGACATAACTCTTTTCCCCCAGTACCGTTCGGTCAATCACCTGCAAGCGATGCGCCTGTGCACGCGCTGCTCGCTTTAAGGAGAACCATCGCAGTACCTGCGCGAGGATGCTGCTCGCCTGCGGCTTGAGCCGTTCCATGGTGCGGTTCAACACGACCATTTCAGGTGACCGCTCATGGGCCTGCACAGCCTGCGTTCTTGTGACGGATGAGTTCATGAAAGGTCTGTCAACCTCACAGCCAATCGTTCACCCACCACTTCAAACTCAGTCCATCCGACTAACTGTCCATTAACGTGCAGAGGAAGGTCACTGCTCTGGTGATAGATCGTCTCGACGATCGAGCCTGGTTTGAGCCACAGCAGATCGCCTACTGTAAAGTGCAGAGCGGGGATCTCCAGCGACAACCGACAGGGTAGCCAGGGGAAGAGTGATTCGGCGTCCGGCTGCGGGGGCGGCGGCGGTGTCGAGGACGATTCGATCATTGGTTGAGTCGGCGGAGACGACATTCGCAACTGCTCCCTTGCGATGAGATAGCGAGAACTGATTTTCAGGTCTCACGTCTTCACTCACAAGCAAGAGCAATTGGGTGACCAATTCGCGACGATCTGCATGGCCAGCCATCTTGCGATGGGGAAACACGAAAACGGGTGCGATTCCAGGCCAGAACCGCTTCCTCCGATCTTCACAAGGTTGGATGAATGAGGAGGCCATGAGAGTGCTTGCCGATTGTTAAAGTCCCGGCGGCGCAATCGATGAGAACGACCGCCGGGATCTAATGCCTGGCTAAGACAAGATGGTTTGCGCTGGTCATTGGATCATGGAAATCGTCGTCTGCGACACCTGGTTGAAGGTCGTGATGGACTTGGCGTTCGCGGAGTATGCCTGCTGCGCCACAATCATCTTGGAAAACTCGGTGGCGATGTTCACGTTGGAGTCTTCGACGGAGCCGCCTGTGATGGTACCGCGGCCACCGGTTCCGGCAACGCCTATCACTGCGGAACCGGACGCCACCGTGGCCTGGTACTCATTGCTGCCGTTGCTGGTAAGCCCCTGGTTGTTGGCAAAGGAGGCGACCGCTACCTGACCGAGCGCCAGCGTTGCTCCGCTCGAGAAGGTGCCTTCGACGGTACCATCGGGCTGCACTGTGTAGCTCGAAAGGGATCCACTCGCATATCCATTCTGCGGAGTGGCGCTGGTTGTGCTCGCAGAGGCCGTCTGCGTGATCAAGCCGTTTCCATTGCCGTCAGTGAGACCCCAGTTGACCGCCATCGGCGCGGCCCCGCTAGCGAAGGTCGCACCATTGCCGGGGATATTGAGGCTGATGGACTTCGCAGGCGGTGTACCCTGCAGAACCAACTGGCCCGAGGTGTTGAAGCTAAGCGTTCCGGACGCAACCTGCGTGGTGCCTGCGCCGCCGGAGCTTAAGTCTGACGAAGGAATGGTAACGCTGTAGTTCCAGGTGTTGTTGCCGGCGTTGGTGTAAGCAACCGAAAGTGTGTGCGATTGTCCGAGCGAGTCATACACCTTCAACGTGCTGGCTCCGCCAGACGCGCCCACGGCGGTATTGGAATCGAGGTTTGCGGTGATTTGAAACTGCGTTGTTGCAACAGCGGGACTGTTGGCGCTGCCTACCTGCAAGGGCTGTAAGGCCGCGGAGGTATTCACAACTCCGTCGACTGCGGGATAGCCCATGACCAGACTGCCATCCGGCGCGACTAGTTGACCGGAATTGTTCACTGTAAAGTCCCCTGCACGGGTGAAACTATCGGTGCCGCCGGCCCCCTGGGTAACAAAGAAACCGTTGCCGGAGAGCGCCATGTTAGATGAGACACCCGTAGCTGTCGGCGTTCCATCGCTGAAGTCAGATGTCGTCGAGGCGGTTGTGACACCAGCCCCAATCTGCAATGGATCGCCATTGCCGCTGGTCTCCGCGGCCTGCGCAAACAGATCGCTGAAGTTCACGGTCTGGTTCTTATAGCCGACGGTGTTAAGGTTCGAGAGATTGCTGGAGATAGACTGCAGCTGCTGCTTTGCAGCGTTCAAGCCAGAGAGCGGAATCGAAAATGACGCCATGGAGAACCTCCTGAAGGATTGGGTTGGAGTTACGCGATATCGTATCGCCGGTGTTAACGATGCAGATGAAGAATGCTGCTAGTGGGCCACCTGCTGAGTGGGCTGCGATGATTGAGGAGTAAGTGGCGAACTGAAGGCTGCTGCCGGCGACGTGCCTGAATTTGCCGGAGATGCGACGGCTCCCGTTGCGGTGCCGTTGCCGGCCGTTGTGCCCGTGCCCGTGCTTGAGGATGTGCCCGTGTTCAACGTGCCGGGATTGCCGTCAACTGCCTGGTTGATACTGATTAGTTGATCGAGCTGGTTGAGAGAGATCATCTGGCCCACCATCGCGGTCGAGTCCATTGGGTCCGTGGGATCCTGATTCTGCAACTCCTGGACGAGAAGGCTCAGAAACGTCGTGCCAATATCCGTGGTGGCAGAGTTGCTCGAGCTGCTCGATGACGTTCCCGTACCAGAGCTACCGGTTGTGCCGGTGCTGCCAGTGGAGCCGGGAGTGCTTGCTTTTGTCGGCGACTGTTGGGATACGGCGCTCAGCATGGCAGTCGGTGAGTAGTTTGCGGCGATGTTATGAACCATTCATTTCCTCCGTTCAAAAGTTAGTGTCTAGGCTCTTACATCCAGTCGAAGATCCGCATGAGGTGTGATCACACCTGGTGGCTCAGGTCGTTCAGCAGAGATCAGCGAGGGGCCTACAGTGCGAGCGTTCGTGGTTTGCGTTGGATACGCTCTGCGCCCACTGTCCTGGGATGCACCTCCAGAACCTCCAGCCTGTCCGGATGGGGCGTCAGATGAACCAGATTGATGGATTCGCATCTCTATGGGACGATCGCTGCCGAGACGACCTTGAATATAAGGCAGATGATTCAACAAGGCGGTGCCTAGTTCATGATGGTCGACAGACAGGTCGGCAGAGACCTGGTCACGTGTACTGGATGTACGAATCGAGATTGATCCAAACTCGGTAGAGTGAATCCCGATCGTCATCTCCGTATGCCCAACTTGCTGGGTGAGCCTCGCCGTGCCCAGCGTGAATGCTGTGTCGGGTGCGCCCTGTGACGATAGAGGCTGATTGCCTATTGCCGGCCGCGAGGTTGGATCCTCCGTTTGGATACCCGGAGTTGCATCCTTCACTGGCATCGGCGTAGCTGCATGGGCCAACGGGGCAACGGAAGATGTCTGCGCTGGGGAGAGAGCTGCCGGTGCGAGGATGGCAGTCGCCACATCCGTATGATGGCCTAGCTGCGTTACCGCAGCCTGTTGTGAAGAAGTCTGAGTGTCTGTATCGCACGGCCCAGTATCACTCTTCGCAGAGGAATTGGGATCATCACCGGTCCGATTTGATCTCTGCACCAAGCCCGCGTTTGGGTCAGGGGAAATGACGTTGCTTGGGCTCTGCGCTGTGCCTTGAGCGGGGTGGCTCAGGACGGCTGAAGGCAACACCGTCAGAGAATTGCTCGTTGTCGCAATGGGAATCGTGCTAGATGACTCGGCTACATTATGATCGTTGAGATTGCATGTGATCGCGCTACCTGACGTTGGCTTTGCAAACATCGAGGGGATTTGAGCGTTTGCGTGAATTGCGATATCGCCATTGAACCCAGGAGAAGCTTTCTTTTGAGAAGACCATACGTTGGAAGGTGGAGGTACACCTTCCAAGAGCGTCTTGACCACCGAGAGAACCGGATCGCCCGCATGCTCGAGAATTGTGATGGCTGAGGGCTTGAGTGAGGGGTCCTGAGCTGATCCATTCAAGGCGGGACTGCCATCGGGCATGGTACCTGTGTTCGCGCTATCAACCGTCACAGAATTCGTAGCGCAAGAGGCGGGTACGAGCGACTCAACAGAAGACATACACTGCGGAATGTCGACTTCAAAGGTGATGTTCGTGGCACCTTCATCGAAACTTTCCCTTGTTTGCTGCCCTGCATCAGGCATATTCGGAGTTGCCGTGGGCGGCAACAAACACGCGGGGAGAGGACCTGGCAGAACAGTGAACGACTCAGTCGAAGATGCGACGGTCTCGGTCGCGCCTTCAAGTGCTTTCCTGGAGTTCGTGCTTTCCAAGTTCAGTTTGCCTGATACTGCATCACGTTGTTGCAAGCTACGAATTGCACTTTTCTCGGGGACACCGTTCGAAATTGGAAAGTTTTGCGGACGAACACTCTGGAATCTGGCCGTTCTCAATGTCGAGAGATCTGGTATGTAACCGTTCGTAGTCTCTGCGGCCAGATGGGCACCTTGTCGCATAGGGCCAGAACCTTCGTTTCTCGGGATCGTTCCATACGCGACCGCCATTTCTACTGGCTTCGAGACATCGCGCAGTAGCTTGCTAAATATGGCATCGGCCTTGGGCTGCGAGTTCCGATCCACGAGCAAGGTGCTGCTAGAGACACCATTGTCTGGCGCGAGTTTAGAGGCTGCATTCACGCAAAGGAGAGTTGCAAGCCAACTGCCAAACTCGAATCAGACTCCACCGATGCTATGTGCTTGAAATGGCGCGTTGTTTACGAAGAGCTTGCACTGTAAGTAGATGGACATCGGCAAGAAGTGCAGCATGCCACTAGGCAAACTCTGCCTGAGGCGAGAAGCTGACTAGCCGCGGAGTCTCCGTGCGACAAAGGAATCGGCAATCGTCTGCTGCTCACGCATTGCTCTGTCCGCGTCGTAGAGCGCGCGTTGACGAGTATGCAACCCGGCCAGCAACTCACGATCACGACGCGCTGACTGATAGCGCAGCAACTGTTCCTCTTTCAACTGCTCCAACCTCTCAAGCTGTGCCTCAAGCTCTTTGCGCCAAAGCTGGAGTTGCCCTACGTCGCGCGACTCCATATGAAGATCGCGCCCAGCCTGCATGGTGGAACGTCTTTCGACGCGTTCACGGTTCACTCGACTGACCTCCAGGTCGAGATGCTGAATCGACGACTGTGCGCGTGTTATCTCCTGAAGTATCTGTTGCAGAACACGCTCTTCGTGCTCCTCACGCTGGACGCGGACACGCAGTACCGTTGCCAATGAAAATCGAAATGACATGTTAGTTCCCTACCTCGAGAAGAGATTGAACGACAGAAGAGAATGAGATGACGTCATGAGGCCGTTGCGTCAGGAAGGCACGGAGATTCGGCATGATATCGATGGCTCGATCCAGAACTGGATCAGAACCCTTCTGATAGGCCCCAATACGGATCAAGTCTTCAGACCGAGCATAAGACGCTAAGAGCTGCCGCAACACTCCCGCTCTTTCCAGATGAAGAGGCGAGACGATGCTTGGCATCAACCGGCTCAGACTGTCGAGTATTGCGATCGGAGGATAGTGACCGCGCATTGCCAGTTCCCTATCGAGAATAATGTGTCCATCGAGCAGTGACCGGACGGTGTCGGCGACCGGATCCTGTTGGTCGTCACCTTCCATGAGGACGGTATAGAAGGCGGTAATGCTGCCATGCGGAAACCGGCCAGCGCGCTCAACCAGACGCGCCAGCATGTTCAAGACGGACGGGGTATATCCCTTCGCGGTGGGTGGTTCTCCTGCCGCCAGGCCAATCTCGCGTTGCGCCATAGCGAAGCGTGTCAGCGAATCGACCACCAATAGAACGCTCTTCCCTTTTGCCGCGAAGTGCTCTGCGATTGCGGTGGCCGAGAGTGCCGCACGCAACCGAAGTAGCGGCGACTGGTCTGAGGTGGAGACCACAACAACGCATCGGCGCCGGCCTTCTTCACCGATCACCTCAAGAAACTCACCGACCTCGCGTCCACGCTCCCCAACCAGCGCCAACACAGTGATATCGGCGCTTGTGCCGCGCAGCATCATGCCCAGCAGCGTGCTTTTACCTACGCCGCTGCCACCAAAGATTCCAAGCCGCTGGCCTCTGCCGCACGTAACCAGTCCGTCGAGTGCGCGCACGCCGCAGCCGAGTGGCTCGCGAATCGGAGTTCTCTCCAGCGGTGACGGAGCGGGGCTATCTACCAGGATGTTGCAGTTCGACTTATAGTCCCCCTTGGAGTCAAGCGGAACACCGGTCGCATCGATGACCCGGCCGAGAAGCTCGTCGCTGAAGCGAATCGATGGGCGTCTGCCGCGAGAGACAACGCAGTCTCCTGGGTGAATTCCATGCGGAGGCTCGACAGCCATCGAGAGGATCGCAGAGCCACGAAAACCGATCACCTCTCCGGAGTAACTGCTTCCCGAAACACTGAGGATGTCACACGCTTCACCAACCGCGCAGAATGGACCCTCCGATTCAATCAGGTTGCCAATAACTTGCGTTACCTTGCCTCGCCAACGAAGTGGCGAGGTCTGGGTGAGGTTGTCGAAGAACGGAGTCAGCAAATCGGTTGCAATCATGGTAGTACCGGTCGTTTCGCAAGGAGATCGAAGAAGTTTTGCTCGACCTCCTTCAACTGAGCCTCAATGCCGAAGTTAAGCGAGCCAAGGCCGGTCTGCATGATGCAGTCCCCCGCGTTCAGGTGAGGATCTCCGATGACCTCAGCCCGGATTCCGTGCGGTAGATGCTGCATGTACTCTGTCCACGCCCCCGCTTCTGTCGCGGCTACTCGAATGGAAACATGCGATCCAGCTTGCAACCTATCGATTGCAACGCGAACCATCGCCGCAACCAGCATGGGATCGGCTGCTGACTCACGATGCAGTATCTTCGCGGCAATTGCCAGTGCGAGCCGGATGACCTCCGCCTCAACGCGGGCGAAGTAGTCTTTGCGCTGCTCAACAAACTCACTCAAGGCGGTCTGTATCTTCTCTGACTCTTGTTTAGACTTCGTGTCGTACTCACGACGCAGACGCTGTTCACATTCGTGCACAGCGTCTGCCTTCGCCGTCGAAAGCAATGCCTCCAATTCCTCCGGAGTGAGAGCCTCTTGCGCCGAGGGCTCTTCTGTGGGCTTCATGATAACGTCGAGCTCAGCTGGACCTTCGTCCCCAGCCATCATCATCGAGACATCGCGATAATCCAGCGGACTGACCATCACTGGCCACTCTACCGCACTCTGTCGGCTAGATGAGAAATTCATCATTGCTCTCTCCCTTTAGCACCATCTTGCCCTCGGACTCCAGCTTGCGTGCAAGCGCAACGATATCCTGCTGTGCCTTCAGGACCTCTTTGCTTCGCGTTGGGCCCAGTGAATCAATATCTTCTTTCAGCATCTCTACCGCGCGCGAAGACATGGTGCGGAAGAAGTGGTTCTTCAGGTCCTCGCTGGTGCCCTTCAGCGCCACCGCGAGCACTTTTTTATCGACGGCACCTGTCAACTCTCGGATCTGCGTTTCGCTCACGCCCAAAAGATCATTGAATGTGAACATCAGGTCGCGGATGTTCACCGCAAGGGACGGCTGCTCCTGGGCAATCTCTTCCAGTATCTGTGCCGCGACGTTGGACTCGATCGTATTCATGATGTTGGCGACACTTTGGAATCCCGAGTACGCCCTTTTGCCTTGCTCTCCGTAGGCCTTCAATCTCTGGCTAAGTGTGAGGGAGACTCGCTCTGCCATCTCTGGTGAGAAGCGTCGCAAAGCGGCGAGCCGCCTGATCGCCTCCGCGCGTCGATCTGCAGGAAGACTGATGAGCAGAGCCGAAGCTTGCCGCTCTCCAAGTTGCCCAAGCACCAGCGCGATGGTCTGGGGATGTTCACCTTCGAGAAACCTTGACAGCTTCGCTGCATCTGCCCGTTGCAGTCTCTCGACAGGCGTGCTCTCTCGCGATTTCGTGAGACTCTGCAGAATACCGTTGGCCTCATCCTCACCCAGGGCTTTGAAGAGCAGGCGCTTCGCCAGATCCAGACCGCCGTGGGATGCGTAGTCTTGCTCTTCTGTTCTTTGCAGATACTCTTCGAATATTCCTACAGAAACCTCGACAGGAATGGGTTCGAGTTTCGACACTTCATCGGCAACGCGCTGCAGGTCTTCCTCGCCGAGGTTGCGAAAGACCTCTGCGGCAACGTCTTCGCCAAGTACGCTAAGGAGTATGGCGGCTTTGCGTGCACCGCTCATGGCCTTGTCGTCACGCTGCGCCGTCATACTTTATCCTCTTGCAGCCAGGACCGAATCGCCGACATGCTTCCCTCGGGGTTTGTCCGGACTGACTCCGACATCTGCTTCTTCAGCAGGAGCGCGCGCTGCGCGAGGCCCTCGGCCGAGCTCTGGCCTTCGAGCGCAGGCAAATCCGCGCCGACGCCGGGCAGATCAAGTGGTGCTGCTGTAACCGCTAGGGCCTGCTTCTGGATCGGCCTGACCATCAGAAGGTAGATGAGGCCAAATAATGTGGCAAACGCTCCATAGCGCAAGAGAGAGGCATAGCCGTCGACGACTCTGTGTGTCTTGTCGATCCATGTCGGTGGCGCAGTATCCCGCGGGTCACCTCGATCAAATGGGAGGTTTTCCACGCTGACAACATCACCACGCAAACTGTCGTAGCCGATTGCCGCCTGAGCTAGCTCTGTGATCAACTTCAATTCGTCGGACGAACGTTTATGACGTGTCTCTATCCACCTTCCCTTCTCCTGGTTCCGCTCGACGGCATCATCCACGGCAACCGCAGCGCTGATGCGGCGTATGCGACCGGCAGGTTCTACTATGTGACGCGTGGTTCGATTCACTCCATAGGTGGCCGTCTCCGACTTTGAACTTTGGCCCGGAGTAGCGGCTGTTGTTGAAGCAGGCACCTTTGCCCCCGGCACATTGCTCGATGTGCCGGGAACACCACCGACAACTGATCCGCCGATGGTGTTCTCTTCCGAACGCTGCACGTTGAGCGGCGCACTCACAGCGGGATCGTACTTTTCCTGGCTCTCTTCGCTGGTGCTGCTGTCGTACTCCACGTTTACCATTGCGTGCAGATGGTCAGGGCCAACCACGGGGGCGAGCGTCTCCACGAGACGCTTTGTGAGTTGTTCCTGCATCTGATCATCACCAGCTTCGCCGATTCCATCTCCAGTTGTGAGGGGGCGATTGGAATCGGCATCGACAATCGTGACGTCCGACGGCTTCAGCTCATTCACAGCGCCTGCCACGAGGCGTGCGATGGCGTTGACCTGTTCCCGCGATAGACTACCGCTGCGCAGTTGCAATGCTACGGAGGCCTTCGCACCCCGTTCGCGGTCCATGAAGACGGAGTCTGTAGCCATTACGAGATGAACACGAGCGCTCTTGACGTTGCTCATGGTTTGGATTGTGCGCCCGAGCTCACCTTCAAGCGCACGCTGATAGTTCACCTTCTCGTCGAACTCGGTCTGTCCCCACGAGACCTTGTCAAATACTTCGAAGCCGATTCGTCCGCTGTGAGGAGAGTCGTGCGACGCAACCTCAAGACGGGCTGCGTCCAACTGATCCGCAGGCACACTAATGGAAGCACCGTCCGCGCTAACTTTGTAGTTGACCTTCTTCTGTGCGAGCTCTGACGCGATCGTCTGCGCGTCTGCTGCGTCCAAACCGGACATCAGTGGCTTGTACTCCGGGCTTGCGATCATCTGGCCCAGCAGCACCGCAACGGCAAGTGTAATGCCCAACGCCAGACCGATGTAGATACGCTGCTTCGGTGTCCTGCCACCCCAGAACACCTTCAAGCGCTCCAGCACCTCTGTCTTCGCCGCCACCGAATTCTTTGCTGCAAGACTGTTCATCGGACCCCACTCGTTGGTTGCTTGTCAGAGATTTCTACCACCTGAAATTCATTCGTTTGCTAGAACTGCATCTTCTCGATGTCTTGGTAGGCGCTAACAATTTTGTTGCGCACCTGCATCATCAGTTGAAATGCAACGTCTGCCTTCTCGACCGCGACCATGACGCTGCTCATGTCGGGAGTGCCGCCTTGAAGCAAGCTTCCGAGCTGTGCGTCAGCACCGTTACTCAGCTGATTCACCTCCTGCAAAGCGTTCGTCAGAACGCCGCTAAATCCGCCACTGTCTGGTGCGGCGTCCGTGGGCGATGAGGAGTACTCGCTCCATGGCGTGATCGAACCGAGACTTGTGATGCTGTTGCTCATAGCCGCACTCCGTTAGCTTTTCAGGATGTCCATCGACTGCTGAATCATCTGCTTAGTTGCGTTCGCAGCTGCTGCATTCAACTGATAAGCGCGCACGGCACTCATCATGTCCACCATCTCCATGGCAGGATTGATCGCCGGATACGCCACATAGCCATCCTGGTTCGCATCCGGATGTCCGGGCTCATAGCGCATCACTGGTTGTGCCGGATCGTCGACCACGTCCGCGACACGCACGCTGCCTACAGGTGGTCCTGAGTAGCCCCCGGTGCGCGCCAGAGCCAGTTGGAAGAGCGACGAGCCCGTCGATTCGAACACAACCTGTCGTCGATGAAACGGCCCACCGCCAGCTGTACGTGTCGTCTCCGAGTTCGCCATATTGGCTGCGACGATCTCAGCGCGTTGACGCTCGGCTTGCAGCGCCGAAGCGCTCACGTTTAATGCATCAAAGATCCCCATAATCAGGCTCCTCCATCGATCGCTGTGAGTAACGTGTGAAAGTAGCTCTTGACGAGCTGCACGCCCAACTGATGCTGAAGCTGCACCTCAGCCAAGAGCATGCCCTCGCGATCAAGATCAATGTTGTTTCCGTCAGCGCGCTCCATCAGGCCTCTCACCTCGTAAGAGGTAGGTTCCATACGGGGATGGCTGCCCAGGGATGACGCGCCATCTTCGTTGGCTTGCATCGCGCGGTCGAGCTCTTTCGAGAAGTCGATGTCCCGGGTGCGATAGCCGGGAGTATCGATGTTCGCCATATTCGAGGCGATCACCTGCTCTCTAGAGCTTGTGAGCCTTAGGTAGTCTTCAAGAAAAGAGATCGTTACAGAGGTTTGCATCATGCGAGGCTCCTGGGAGGAAGTCCGTACTCCCTGATCTTGTTGCGAACGGTGCGGAGGCTGATACCGAGCATCTCCGCGGCGTGGGTGCGGTTACCGTTAGCGAGAGCAAGCGTGTTTTCGAGGTGCTGCTTCTCCATCACGGAGAGGCGAGAGCCGGCTGACGGCATGCTGAGTAGTTGTGGCACGTGTTGGGCAACTCGCGCCCGAGCTACAAACTCCCGATCGAAGCACGCTGCATCGATCTTTCTGCCCTCGTAAAGCGACAGAACACGGCGCATGAAGTTCGACAGCTCACGGATATTGCCGGGCCAATGATGAGACCTCAACCTCTGGATAAATCCTTCGTCGAGCGCAGGCACAGGGCATCCGCGCTCACTCGCATAGCGCTCTGCAAAGTGAGCGGCAAGCGCGGGGATGTCCTCCGCACGGTCCCGCAACGGAGGCACTGAAAGCGGAATCACATTAAGCCGATAATAGAGATCACTGCGAAACTTCCCTTGCTCCACGAGACTGGCGAGGCTTGCATTGGTTGTTGTGACGATACGAATGTCTACGCGGACAGAACGCGTCTCCCCAAGGCGCTCAAACTCGCGCTCCTGCAAGACACGCAACAGTTTCGGCTGTAGATTTAGCGGCATCTCACCAATCTCATCGAGGAGGAGTGTGCCACCATTTGCAAGTTCGAACTTGCCTGCCTTGGAAGCAACTGCCCCAGTGAAGGCGCCTTTGGAGTGTCCGAAGAGCTCACTCTCAATCAGGTGTTCCGGCACCGCCGCACAGTTAATTGCCACGAACGGTTTGCCACTGCGTGGGCTGGTATCGTGGATAAACCTTGCCAACAGC
Source organism: Acidobacteriaceae bacterium (assembly GCA_903970395.1). Lineage (GTDB taxonomy): Bacteria > Acidobacteriota > Terriglobia > Terriglobales > Acidobacteriaceae > Granulicella. Next base: position 4,784 of record CAJCIM010000100.1, on the reverse strand, counting down.
TCCTTCCCGGTTCCGCTCTCGGCCTCCACAAGCACATCTGCATCTGTGCTCGCAGCTACTCGTGCGCGCTGCAGAGCCTGCGACAAGAGTGGAGACGTGCCGACGATACTTGCAGCTGCCAGCGACGGTTTGGTCACAAATGGGACAAAGGATCGCTCGTTGACGCCGGCTCCAACGCACTGCATCACCTTGGCCGCCGCTGCAAGCAAAACATCAAACGACACAGGCTTGATGAGATAGTCGACTGCGCCGCAGCGCATGGATTCGACAGCCTCCGGAACGTTCGCATAGGCTGTCAGCAGGACCACAGCGGTAGACGGCGAACTCTCTCGCACCGCCCTCAACACGCCCAGTCCATCGCCATCCCGCATACGCATATCTGTTATCACCAAGTCGAAGACCATCCGACGAACCGCAGCCTCCGCCTCTAGCAGTCCGCCAGCGGTGGCAACACGCCAACCATGACGCAGAAAACTTGCTTCTAGCGCGGTCCGCAACGCAGGTTCATCATCCACTACGAGCACAAGTTTTCCATCGAGATTCAGACTTGCCTTCGTCATAGAGCACTCTCCAACGAGAGCAGAGGGATGGCAACCGTGAAACATGCGCCTCCCGATGGCACGTTAGCAGCACGGATGCGTCCACCATGCTGCTCGACGATTCGTGCGCAAACGGCGAGTCCCAAACCCGGCGTGTCACCCGACCCACTGTACCCTGCTTCGAATATCCGCTCCTGTTGCGTCGCATCGATTCCAGGACCACTGTCGACGCACTCCATCACAACCCACCCAGGTTGCTCAACGCTGTCCGAAGCAGCGACCGTGATGGAGCCATTGGCTGGTGTATACCGGATCGCATTCAGAATCAGATTCACCATCACCTGTTGCAAGCCTGCGGCGCTTCCCCACACCATCAAGCCCGATCGCGTTGTGAACCTTTCGACCGTCACACCTGCCTGTAGCGCCAACGGTTGAAGTAAATTGACGGCGCAGGTAATCGTGCAGTCAATGTCAACCAGCGCAAACAAGACTGGCTGTCTCTGCAAGTTCAGCACGTTGTTCACCGTGCTGGAGAGCATCCGCACACCTGCACGCAGATTCGATACCCACTCGCTACGACGCTCCTCATCCTTCTCGATGAGATCGGAGAAAAGCTCCAGGCTCGCTAACGGATTTCTAATCTCGTGTGCCAGGATGGTTGCGGTCTCGGCGAGAGCCATCGCTTTGCGGCCATTCTCGCGGTCTGCTTCGGCACGCTTGCGCGCAGTGATGTCGCGGAGCACCAGCACCCTATCGCCGGGAGCTCTTGTATTGTCAGCACAGCCAATGCGCCGGTTGCGGACACTGATCCAGCGCTCTCCGTCATGGCTATGGATGCGAAACTCCTGCTCCGCGTCACACTCCAGGAGCACGGTATATTCCACGCCAACCCGCGATGCAAGATCATGCAGTTGCAGTGTGCTTGCGTGGTCAGCCCCTGCAGTCTCAAACCCCAACATGCGATAGCACTCTGGATTGATCATGGCTACGGCGCCATCCCAACGCGTAACAAGCACACCGCACGGCATCGTATCCACGATCTGTTGCAAGGATGAACGCATCGCCTCGTTGTCGGCGAGGCTCTCTTTCAACTCTGCGTTGCGTTTGGCCAGTTGCTGCGTCAGCATGTGGATCTGTTGCTGAAGCTGCCGGTATACCTCTTCCAAGCGTGACGAACTTTGAATGAAACGTGTGAAGGCATCCGCCAGCACAGTCGCATTTGCATCCCGATGCGTCTCGCCGGTGAGCACATCTCCAGGAGGGACGAGTGCGCCGAGCGATTCGATTGGCGAATAATGAGAAGTGGGCAACATCTACCTATGCTTATGCAAGCGACGTGCCAAAGATGCGAAGGGTACACAGTGAAAGGGTTTCACAACGCAAACCCCGCTGACATGCCGCTAGAGCAGGATGTGATGAGGAAGAATTTGCCGCTCATCCGTCGCAAGGATGCTGGTACGCTCCAGCACATTGCGCAGTTCTCTTACGTTCCCCGGCCAGTCATGCTTTTCCAGAACGTCCAATGCAGCCGTGCTTAGCTCTGCGTGAGGACAGAACTTCGACACAAAGTTCTGTGCGAGCAGTGTGACGTCTCCGTGGCGCTCACGCAGTTGCGGAAGCTGAATCGGAAAGATGGCAAGCCGATAGTACAGGTCCTCGCGAAAGAGTTTTTGCGCAACAAGTGTCTTCAGGCTGGCATTGGTTGCCGCGACAACACGCACGTCCACTCGCAGGTTGTCAGTGCTGCCGATCCTCTGCACCTCGCCCTGCTCAAGGAAGCGAAGGATCTTGCTCTGCAGTGAGAGCGGCATGTCGCCGACCTCATCCAGAAACAACGTGCCGCCGTGCGCCGCGTGGATGCGGCCGATCCGCGACTGCACCGCGCCGGTAAACGAGCCCTTGGTGTATCCGAATAGTTCCGCTTCCAACAACGACTCTGGAATTGCGGCACAGTTGATCACCACCAGGGGCTTCTTGTGACGTGGACTCAGCAGATGCACTGCCTGCGCGATCAGGTCCTTGCCCGTGCCACTTTCGCCGGTCACAAGCACAGTCGTGTCTCTCGCCGCGACCAGCCGGGTCATCTCTGCCACGCGCAGCATGGGCCTCGATTCTCCGATGACTCCAGGCAGACCCATCGGCCGTCGCGATTCGCTATGCGGGTACAGCATCGCATCTGACCTCGACGGGCTAGCCGGAATCTCGCGCTCACCCTGTAGCGCTTCTGCAATCTCTGCGGAGAGCGGCGTCGGAGACGTTGAACCCAGAACGAGCCTTCCAGTATGCGTGTTCAATGTGATGATCTGAACAGCTGGAAAACGCTCAGCGACCAACGTGCTGAACTCCGACGATTCTAGGTCCGGCAGCAGCGGGTCCAGCAGTAAGACTGCAGCAGCGCCGTCCTCCAGGTACTCAAATGCCTCGGCGCCACTGCCTGACTCGGTTAGCGCCCAGCGTGGATACACAAACCGTTCCCGTAGCTCCTGGCGCAACCTGCCGTTCGGACTCACTACTAAAAGGCTAGCGCCCTGATTCTCGCTGTCTGTCGATATTGAATCCGATCCAAGGATCATGGCGGGCATCTCCTGATAGAGAGAACGGCGGCTACTACGATAAGGCATACGATTGGAAGTTCGATATGAACTGCGAAGGAATTGAGATCGTGGAGCATCTCGCCGCCAATGCACGCCTGCGCAGCAATCAGGCCGAGCCGATCCTGCGCACTCGTCACGTCAACGCGAGCGCCAGAATTGATCACTCTTCGCCAAGCACATAGCCGACTCCACGCACGGTTCGAATCAGCTTCGGCTCACCGTCGCCATCGATCTTGTCGCGAAGGTACTTCATATAGACATCTACGATATTCGTGGTCGCGTCGAGCGGCATGTTCCAAATGTCGCGCATCAGCGTAGTCCGCGAGACAGGCCTGTTCACGTTTTCCAGTAGGTATTCAAGGATCGCAAACTCTCGCGGTGTCAGCTCTATACGACGCGCACCGCGCATCACGCGACGCTCATCTTTGTAGACCATCAGATTGCCCAAGCGAGGCGCTGTGACTGCCGTCGAATCCCGCCGCATCAGGCTGCCAAGCCGAAGCAGCAGCTCTTTGTAGGAGAACGGTTTGATCAAGCAATCATCGGCCCCCTGCTGCAGGGCCAGCACACGATCTTCGGACCTGCTGCGTGCTGTCAGCACCAGGATCGGCAGCCGTGGCTGAGTGCGACGCACTCGCTCCAGCAGCTCCATGCCGTCCATCTTCGGCAGGTTCAGGTCCATGATCAACAAGTCGCGCCGCTGCGCTTCGATGTCGAGCAGCGCAGCCTCGGCGTCATGGGTCATCGCCGCAATGCAGTGGTTTCGTTCCAGTTCGCGGCATAGGAAACGCGCAAGCGCTACGTCATCTTCCACAACGAGGACGTTCTTCCGGCCAGCTGTCGGCGCCGAGCCCAGAATCGAATTGGTCGTTTGAGTCGAAGAGGCAAAAAGAGAGGAATCATAGAGTGAAGCCATATTCCGCAGGGGCCTTTCGGTTTCATCTAGCTGTAACCTACTACGTCGTTAAGCTCTTTGAACATTGAAATCTTTTATCGAAGGCAAAATGGGAAATCGTTTCAGCACACGTTGCAAATCGGGAGTATGGCTGCGTGATCACTGCCGTGTAGATGCTGCCTTCTTCGAGGACTCAGGCGTGTCTGTGGGTTGACCGTCCTCCAGCAGAATAGGCAGGTCCTTGCTGCTCTTCGCTGTGTATTGCACAATGACTGAAACTCGGCGGTTCGATGGATCCAAGGGCTGTTGCGGGCGGCGCAGCTCCCTGTCTGCGTAGCCACGAACCTGCACCACTTGCTCCGCTCGCATGCCGTTGGCCTGCATCAGACGCCTGGCCATATTTGCCCGGTCTGTGGATAGCTCCCAGTTGCTGTAGCCATCTGAGACTGCGTAGGGCTGAGCGTCCGTGTGGCCTTCAATGGAAACTTGATTAGGCAACTTGCCAATGTCGTTCGATAAGACCTTAAGCAGCTTCACCAGCGAGTCAGTAGGCGCAGCGCTGCCGTTCTCAAAGAACGTTCCCTTGGCATCTTCGAGCATCTCGATGCGCAGGCCTTCGGGCGTTACAGTGAACTCGACGTGCTTCGACAGCTTGTCGAAGTCAGGCATCCGCCGCAGTGATGCAAGGATCGCCTGCTTCAGCTTGGTCATATCCTCCTTCTTCGTGACGTCGGCATCGCCCGAGCCGCCGAAGGA